>DOWL01000061.1:19684-29040 GCA_003519585.1 Nocardioides sp.
GGGCCGGGGTGCTGCCGCCGATCCCGGCCGTCGCGCCCTCCAGGTCGGGCACCTCCTCGGCGTCGGCCCACGAGATAAGCACCGGAGGCGGCGCGGCGGTGTCGGTACGACGACGGGAGTTCGACCGGTCCTCCGACGTGCCGTCGTACTGGAACTCGAAGCCGCTCGCGTCGCTGACCGTCTCGATCGCGCCCCCGACGATGTCTTCCCAGTCTTCCGGCGCGCCCGCGGGGTTGACGACGTACCGGATCGGCCGGCAGCTGTTCCAGCCCACCGGATCGCCGCTGGAGTTGGTCGCCACGAAGGCGTAGGAGCCGGCGTCCTGGCCGGTCAGGTGGTCGACGATCTGCCGGAAGCGGTAGCCGGTCATCCCTGGGTCGTGGAGCATCGCGAGCCCCGCGATGATGCCGCTGATCAGCAGGCCGGGGATCAGTGGTCCGGTGGTGCGCCGGGGCCGTTGCGCACGCCGGCGGCCGGGCCGGCTCGGGTAGTCGGGGGTGCCGTACGGCATCGCCCCGAGCCCCTGCTCGCGGTCGACGCGGTCGAGCTCCTCGAGTCTCCGCATCGCCTCGCGACGCCAGCGGCGCTGCGCGCGACGCTCACGTCGGGACTCGTTCACCTCGAGATTGTGGCTGGTCGGACCTAGGAGGGCGGCAGAAGGCTCAGTCGAGCTCCCACGCTTCGCCGTCCTGGCTCGCGACCACCACCGTGTAGCCGTCGGGATCGCGGATCCATAGCTCGCGGTGACCGGGGCCGTTGCCGCCGCCCTCGGGCGGGTTGCGGTGCGCCTCCTTCACCACCTCGACCTGCATCCGCGCAGCTCGTTCGACCACGCCGTCGAAGTCGCCCACCGCCCCGAGCCAGACCAAGACGCCGTTGCCGCGCGGTTGCTCCGGGTCACCGACCGGGCCGTGGTGGTGATCGGTGCCCTCGTGATGGAGCTGGAGGACCAGTTCGCCGTCGGCCAGGAGCCGCTCGTACGCCGGTCCGCCGTGGTCGCTCGTGAGGCCGACCAACTCCTGGTACCACCGGCTGCTCGCCTCGACGTCGCGGACCATCAGCATGGTCTGGGCCCGGGCGGTCGTGACCCGCGCCACCAGGCCGAGCCGATTGCCGGACGGGTCGCTCACCTCGGCGAGCCACCGTTCGCCCTGGTCGAGCATCGGCGGTTGGCGCACCGAGCCGCCGTGCTCGCCGACCTGGGTCAGTGCTCGGTAGAGGTCGTCGACGACGAACCACGGCACCGGACCGTCGTCGGTCGGCGCGAGCTCGGTGGTCCACTGGCCGATCAGCCCGGGCGCCTCGAAGCTGCCGTACGTTGCCTCACCGCGCCAGCCGAGCACTGCTTCGTAGAACGCGATCGAGGCGTCGAGATCGGTGGTGGGGAGCTGGAGGTACCCGAGCGCGCCTCGGGCCTGTCGGTCACTCACCCCGCCATTGAACCTCAGGGGCAGGGAACGTCGTGCAGCTTCTTGAGGCCGGCGATGTCGCCCTTCCCGAGCCCCTTCTGGCCGTGGTACGCCTCGTACATCAGCTGCTGGCTGTTCCCGGTGTGGTCGAGGCCCAGGACATGGCCGAGCTCGTGCTCGAGGACCATCTGCGTCGCGAACGGGTCGCGCATCGTGGAGTCGAGCCACACCTGCCCGATGACATAGCGCTCGCGGTCGCCGACGTACGTCGCCCGGCTGCCGCCCCGACCGATGACACTGCCGTCGAGCAGCCCGGTCTGGTAGCGGTCAGACCACGCGATGAGCACCGGCTCCCACTCGTTGCCGTCGTACCGCTGCCCGATGAGCTGGGTCTTCGCCGACGTCCCGAGGTCCCTGAACACGTAGCCGCTGGCGTCCTCGATGTCCTGCACCGCCCGGTCGACGATGTCCTCCCAGCCGACGGGAGCGCCCTTGGGGTTGACTTGGTAGCGGATCGCCTGGCAGTGGTTCCACGCGATCGGCTCGTCGCCGTTCATCGCGAGGAACGCGTAGCTGTTGCCGCCGAAGAACCGCTGGCCCGGGCCGAAGTAGCCGGCCACCAGCACGAGCACCAGCACGATCGCCAGGCCGGCGCCGACCAGCCCCTTGAGGAGGTTGACACCGTTGCTGCGCTGTCGTCCGGGCGGCGCCGGAGGCTGCGGCTGGGCAGCCGGCAGGGTCCCCGGTAGCGCCATGCCCCGAAGTATCCGGATCTGGTCGGGCACTGTCTGGCGAATCGTGTCTTCCGAGTGCTCGTGCACAGTGCGCTGGCGTCCTACCCGGTCGAGCCGTCGCGTCGCTAGTTTCGCCGTACGGCCTCGTCTCGGGAAGGAGCCGGATGGCGCGTATGCCCTTGGTCACCGTCGTGCTCGTCGGTGGGTTGTTGCTCGGTGGCTGCTCCGGCGACCCTGAGCCGATCTTCGAGGAGCCGGCGCCGTCGGTGAGCACGGTGCCGGAGGTTTCGGTTTCGGCGAGTCCGACGGTCGAGGCGCCAACGGCGACGGTTCCGCCTGCGCTGGAGCCTGCCGAGTTGATCCAGGAATGGGTCGGGGCCTGGAATTCGGCATTCGTGTCAGGCGACACCGCGCCACTGCGTCGCCTCGAAACTCCCGACTGCCGCAATTGCGCTGCGTTCTCCGGTGTCATCGACGACGTCTTTTCCGCCGGGGGCTCGTTCACCGGCGGCGAGTGGTCGATCGTGAGCAGCAAAGTCGTGCCTCTCCGCGAGTCCCGCGTGCGGGTCGAGGTGGCTGTGCACGAGGCGGCTGGCTCCACGATCAATAGTGAGGGCGAAGCGCCGGTTCGGTTTGAGGCCAACAACCGCATGGCCCGTTACTACCTGAAACGGGTCTCGGGCCAGTGGCTGATCGACGCGATCGAGGTCCTGTCGTGAGGCGTGCTTGGCTGGCAACGATGGCGACGGTTGCATGGGTGGCGTGGAGCGGCGGTGCAAGCGCGTCGGAGTGCCATGTCGAGACGCGGACGTCCATCGTCAGGGGAAACCTTGTCACTCAGACGATGCTGGTTTGCTCCGGCGATGCGCTCGAGCCTGCGTCTGACTCCGGATCTGAGCCACCACGCGACTCAGGCATCGATGCCATCTGCGCCGTCGCGGCGATGGACACCGGGCAGGACGTGTTGGAGTTCTGTGACGTGCCACCTGATCAACTTGCCGCGCTCCTGACGCCGGATCTGGTGGCCGTTGCCCTCAGTCGACTGCCGTTGCCGGCCGCGGAACTCCAGGTCCAACCGCCCAACGGCCGCACGCTGGTCAACTTCGACACCAACTTCTTCACCACGACCGGACCGTCCGAGCACGCGGTGACGCTGCTGGGTCAGCGGGTGGAGTTGCATGTGGTGCCGGCGAGCTTCACGTGGCGGTTCGGGGATGGTGACTTGTTGACGACGGTCGAGCCTGGGCGGCCGTACCCGAATCTCGACGTGACCCACCGTTATCTGTCGAAGGGTCGGGTGGTGGCGAGTGTGGATGCGACGTACACCGCGCAGTTCCGGGTGGGCGGAGGGCCGTGGCGTGACGTCCCTGGTTCGGTGACGGTGCCCGGTGCTGCGGTCGGGCTGGAGGTCGTCACGGCCACGCCGACGCTGGTGGGCTACGACCGCTAAGGCCAGCGACCGGACTCTCCCGACGGTGCATAAAAATGGTGGCCCCCAGTCGAATTGCTGCACTGTCGGCGCCGCCGGACTGGGCTTGGACGCTCCGACCATGCGTACGTCCGGCTGACCGCCGCTAGGGTCGCGCCGTGGCCGACCAGCCGTGGAACACCTTCGTGGAGGGCGACAACCTCGACGTACTCCCGACCCTGGCGGCGGCGTACGGGCTCGTCGATCTGGTCTACATCGACCCGCCGTACAACACCGGCAACGAGTTCTCCTACCGCGACGACATCCGGGGCGAGGGCGGAGGTAGCCGCCATGAGGCGTGGGTGGCGATGATGCGGCCCCGGCTGGAGGGGGCGCGGGAGCTCCTCGCCGAACGGGGCGCGATCTTCGTGAGCATCGACGACAACGAGGCGGCGTACCTGCGGCTGCTCATGGACGACGTCTTCGGCGAGGCCAACTTCCTCGCGCAGGTGGTGGTGAACCTCAACCCCAAGGGCAGACAGCTCGGGAAGGGGTTCGCGACCAGCCACGAGTACCTCCTCGTCTATGCGAAGGACGCGCGCCGGACCGTGCTCGACGGGAGCAGCGCACACGCCGTCGTCGAGAGCGACTTCCCGTTGGTGGACGCGGAAGGACGGCGCTACCGGCACCTCCCGCTGCGCAACACCAACAAGAAATTCAACCCGGTGACGGCGCGGACCCTGCACTACCCGCTGTACGGCGACCCGGAGAGCGGGCTCGTGCTGAGCCGGCCGTTCCTGGGCAGCCACGAGATCTCGCCGGTCTTCGGCGACGGGTCGCCGGCGGTGTGGCGGTGGAGCGTCCCGAAGGTCGACGAGCAGGGGAGCGACCTGGTCTGCCGACGGATCCGGGGCAAGCACGGCGAGCGCGTCGACATCTTCCAGAAGGACTGGCTGCACCGCGACACCCCAGGCGGGCGGCGCAAGAAGCTCCGGACCATCTGGCTGGCCGAGGAGGTCGGCTCGACCGACACCGCGGTGGCCGAGCTCAAGCAGATCGTGGGCCACGTCTTCGAGTCGCCGAAGCCGACCGGGCTGATCCGCCGGATCCTCGAGACGATGCCGGACGACGTGCTGGTGCTGGACTTCTTCGCGGGTAGCGGCACGACCGGTCATGCGGTGGCGTTGGTCAACGCGGAGGACGGCGGCACGCGGCGATGCATCAGCGTCAACTCGGCGGAGCCGACGCGCGAGGGATCGAACGCACGCAACGCCGGACTCGTCTCGGTCGCCGACATCACTCGGGCGCGGCTGCGTGCGGTTGCCGACCGGTACGGCGGCGGGCTCGACGAGCTGACGGTGACCGACCTGCGGGGGACCGCTGGCGTCTGAGGGCGCAAGCCGACGAGGATGCCCACATGGGTACGAACGGCTCGGGCAAGGTCGCACTGGTCACGGGCGGCTCCAGTGGGATCGGCGAGCAGGCGGCTTCGCAGCTGCAGGCCGCCGGCTTCACGACGTACGCCGTGGCCCGCCGAGTCGACCGGATGGCGGCGTTGGCCGAGCGCGGCGTCAACACCTTCGCGATGGACGTGACCGACGAGGCCTCGATGAGCGGGGGCATCGAACGGATCCTCGACGAGCAGGGCCGGATCGACGTCCTGGTCAACAACGCCGGGTACGGGTCGTACGGCGCGGTGGAGGACGTGCCGCTGGAGGAGGCGCGCCGGCAGTTCGAGGTGAACCTGTTCGGACTGGCCCGGCTCGTCCAACTGGTGACGCCGCCGATGCGGGCCGAGCACTACGGCCGGATCATCAACATCTCCTCGATCGGGGCGGTGATCTACGAGCCGTTCGGAGCGTGGTACCACGCGACCAAGTGGGCCGTCGACGGGTTCAGCGACAGCCTGCGGGTGGAGTTGCGGCCGTTCGGGATCGACGTGGTCCTCGTGCATCCGGCCGGGATCGTCACCGAGTGGAACGAGATCGCCCGCACCTCGCTGGTCGAACGCAGCCGGGACGGCGTGTACGCCGCCAGCGCGGTCAAGGCCGCCAAGGCCATGGAGAGCGTCGACAACCCGCGGCTCTCGAGTGGTCCCGAGGTGGTCGCGCGGACCATCGTCAAGGCGGCGACGGCGAAGCGGCCGAAAGCGCGCTATGCCACCGGCAAGGGGGCGAGCACGGTGATGACCACGCGGCGGGTGCTCCCCGACCGAGCTTTCGACGCGATCCTGAGCCGGATGTACCTCGAGTGACTGCTCAGACTCCGACGGCCTTCTCCAGGGCCTTGACCTCGCCGTCGAGGTAGGTGAGCAGCCGCTGCAGGTGCGGCACCGTACGGCGACAGCCGGTGAGGCCGAAGGCCATGTTGCCGTCGTAGGAGGTGCAGGTGATGTTGAGCGCCATGCCGTTGATCGGGATCGACAACGGATAGGTGCCGACCATCTTGGCGCCGTTCCAGTAGTGGGTCGTGCGCGGGCCGGGGACGTTGCTGATGATGAGGTTGTACGGCGGGCGAAGGATCCCCTGCATCCGCAGCATCGGGGTGAGGATCGCCGGCGCCTGACCGATCGCGCTCATCGCCACGATCTGGACCGGGGTCATGCTCTCCAACGCCTGCTTGCCGTCCTTCATCGACGTGTGGATCGACTTGAGCCGGTCGGCCGGGTCGTTGCGGTCGGTGGCCAGCTGACACATCACCGCACCGACCGCGTTGCCGCCCTCGGCCGAGGCGGCGTTGGACTGCTTGGCGTTGAGGCCGACCGGCACCATCGCGACCAACGGAGCTTCGGGGAGAGCGTCGAGCTCGAGGAGGTAGGTGCGTACGGCGCCACTGCACATGGCGAGCACGACGTCGTTGATCGTCGTACCGGTCGCCTTGCCGATCGCGCGCAGCCGCTCGACCGGCCAGTCCTGGGCGGCGAACCGACGCGAACCGGTGATCTTCTGGTTGAACAGCGTGCGGGGGGCGTAGAGCGAGAGCGCGCTGGTCTCGTTGCGCACGCCCTTGGTCAGGGTCTTGACCAGGGCGCCGGGCATGCCCGCGGCCTCGGCGGTCACCCCGAGTGCGCCCCGGAGCGCGGACATCGGCACCTCGGACAGGCTGAAGTCCTGCTTGGGCTTGGTGGAGCGGCCCGAGCCGGCGTCGGCACCCCACGGTGCGGGCATCCCGCGGCGGTCTGGGTCGGTGGTGAGCACGCTCTGGAGCAGCCGCATCGCCGAGACGCCGTCGACCAGGGCGTGGTGGAGCTTGGAGTACTGAGCGACCCGGCCGTCGCGGAGCCCCTCGATGACGTGGGTCTCCCACAGCGGGCGCTCCCACGCCAGCCGGGTCGAGTGGAGCCGGCCGCACAGCTCGAGCAGCTCACGCACCCGGCCCGGCTTGGGCAGCGCGCTGTGGCGCAGATGGTGCTCGATGTCGAACTGATCGTCCTCCTTCCACACCAGCTGGCCACCGGTGCGGATCGAGCGGTGCGGGTGCTTGAGATAGAGCGGGCGGATCTCCTCGACGTCCCGCATCGCCTCGAACATCTCGCGGGTGTAGCCCCGCCCGGCGCCCTCGGGCTTCTCGAAGAGCTGGAGGCCGCCCACGTGCATCGGCATGCTGCGGTTCTCGGTGAGCAGGAACGCCGCGGACGTGGGATCGATGGGAGTGGCCACCGGACTCCTTCGGGGTGGACATGCTTCGGCGGTGGGGTCCTGGCGATCCTTGCGCGCAGTGACGGGCGCCACAACCCCGGCCGCCTTCGGCTGGCCGGCGGTGACCACCAGCTCTCCACAGCATCGCCGATCGTGGAGGTTGTCCACAGCTCCTCGTTCGACGTCCCCGCGCCTCCCCGCCTTCTCATAGCGTCGCCGCCACAGTCCAGCTCTCGGGAGGTCACGATGATGTTGCAAGGTTCGCGGCGTAGCCCTTGGCGCGTCTGTGGCTTGATCGCTGCACTGGGTCTCGCCGTCTTGGCATATCTGGCGATCGCGTTGGCGCTGCTCTGGCTGGTCGTCGTCCAGGTCGGTCACGACATCGTCGATGCCGACAACGGCGGCGAGGTCATCGTCGCGCCGGGGCTGGTGTCCGAACGATGACCCGCGGGTCGCCGGGGGCGGTCTGGCAGCATCGGTGGGCATGCAGGCCGACGCGGCGTCGATCGACCGGCTCTGGGCGCGCGGCCGCATCTCGCTGCGGTCCAGGGTCGCCCGGGTCAGCGCCAAGCGGTGGCAGATCGCGCAGTGCTCGATCGCCGCCGGGGTCGCCTGGCTGGTCGCCGCCGACCTGCTCGGCCACCAGACGCCGTTCTTCGCGCCGGTCGCCGCGGTGGTCAGTCTCGGCACCTCCTACGGCCAGCGGCTGCGGCGGGTCGCCGAGGTCACGACCGGTGTCGCACTGGGGGTGCTGCTCGCCGACCTGCTGGCGATCGCGATCGGCTCCGGTTGGTGGCAGCTGATGCTCGTCGTGGCGCTCGCGATGACGTCGGCGCTGCTGATCACGAGCGGTCAGATGTTCGTGACCCAGGCAGCGGTGCAGTCGATCATCATTTCCGCGCTGGTGCCGACCCCGTCGGACGCGTTCGTGCGCTGGAGCGACGCCGTCGTCGGTGGCTGCGTCGCGTTGGTCGCGGCCACGGTGGTCCCGGCCGCGCCGTTGCGACGGCCCCGCGAGCAGGCGGCGACGGTGGTGCGCAAGATCGCTGCACTGCTGCGCGCGGCTGGTGAGGTGATGGTCGACGGCGTCGCATCGCGCGGGCTCGAACTGCTCGCCGACGCCCGGTCGACCGACCACCTCATCCGGGAGCTGCAGGATGCCGCCGACGAAGGCATGGCGGTCGTGTCGTCCTCGCCGTTCCGGGTGCGGCACCGCAAGGACATCCGCAAGATGGCCGACCTCGTGGAGCCGCTCGATCGCGCCCTGCGCAGCACTCGGGTTCTGGTCCGCCAGACCGCGGTGGCCGCGTACCACCAGAGACCGGTCCCCAAGTCGTACTCACTGCTCGCTCTCGACCTGGCCGACGCCGCCGACATGGTGGCCGAGGAGCTGCAGGCCGACCGGATGGCAGCCGCTGCTCGCGATGCACTGATCCTGGTAGGGGAGGCCTCCGGCCTGGTCGAGCGCGCGGAGGAGATGACCGCGGAGCTGGTGCTCGGCCAGCTCCGTTCGGTCGTGGTGGACCTGCTGCTCCTGACCGGCCTCGACCAGATCGAGTCAACGGAGGCGCTGCCGCCGCCACCGCGGTGGGAGCCGGCGACGCCGCTGCGCGTCGAGGACGCCGACCTGCCCGATGAGTGAGCTGATCGCGAGCGGTCCGACCGGTGTGCATCCGATCGAGCACTGGGTCCTGCACGTGGACCTCGACCAGTTCATCGCGGCCGTCGAGGTGCTACGGCGTCCGGAGCTTGCGGGGTTGCCCGTGGTCGTGGGCGGCGACGGCGACCCGACCAAGCGCGGGGTCGTGTCGACAGCCTCCTACGAGGCGCGCGAGTACGGCGTCGGCTCCGGCATGCCGCTGCGACTCGCGAAGCGCAAGTGTCCCGACGCGGTGTTCCTGCCGGTGGATCGCGAGGCGTACGACGAAGCCTCGGCCGGCGTGATGGCGACCCTCCGCTCGCTGGAGTGGGGCGGTCGCCCGGTGGTGCTAGAGGTCTTGGGCTGGGACGAGGCGTTCCTGGCCGCCGGTGCCGCCCGGCCCGCGGGACGCGCGACGGATCGTTCAACACCGGTGGTGGAGGCGGGGCAGGGGAGCCTCCCACCCGTGCAGCAGGGGCCCGATCCAGCGGTTCCGGCGGGGAAGGGGGCCCCGGGTGGGCCCCACGC
>DOWL01000053.1 GCA_003519585.1 Nocardioides sp.
CGAGATCGGTCTAGATCCACGGTCCCAGTGGGCAGAACGAGTCGAACCCCTTCGCCCGGGTGAACTGCACGTCGCTCTTCTGGAGGTCACGCGCAGTGACGTCGTTGGCGATCGTGTACCCGTGGATCACGTCAGTGGCCTGCTCGGGGGGTACGTCGCGGCAGATCCTGCCGATCACCACGGCGAGCTCGCCCTCGTACTGCAGATTGCTGGTCTGCGGCGGATAGAAGATCGGATCGCCCGGCCCGACCACGCTGGTGTTGGGCTTGAGGAACATCAGCGGCTCGGCGGGCACGTCGTTGCCCAGTTCGGCAGCGTGCGCGGCGTAGTTGCGACCGATGCCGACCACTTTGCTGCGCGGCAGCACCGGCGCCAGCAGGCGTACGTCGGCCAGCCGGTGCTCCTGTTCGAGGAGCTTGACGCCGACGTAGAGCGGGTCCCCCGCCAGCGCGACCACGACGGCGTCCTCGTCGGGCTGGCCGTACTGGTCGAGGTCCCCCGCGACGACGCCGTACTGGGGGTCCTCACCGGCGGTGAATCGAGCGATACGCACTCCGCGAGCCTAGCGAGAGGCGTGCGATGACGACGCACCGGCGACGCGGTCGCGGACCCGTTGTTCCAGCCGGCCGAGCTGCTCAGTCGCCCTCACCACCGCGCCGCGCTCGCGCGCCGGCAGGTCGCCGAGGGCACCAGCGATCACCCCGATCCGGCGCTGGGCGGCGGCGCGCATCACGACGCTTCCGGCCTCGGTGGCCGAGACGACGACCATCCCGCCGTGGTCGGGGTGTGGGCCACGCTCGGCGAGACCCAGGTCGCACAGCGCGTCGACCAGTCGGGACATGGTCGCGCTGGTGACCTCCTCGTCGCGGGCCAGCCGTCCGAGGGTGCGCGGTCCACCGAAGTGGAGAACGGACAACGCGCTCAACCGGGCCGGAGTGAGGCCCGACTGCGCGTCCACCCGATGCATCGCCCGCAGCAGATGGATGGCGAACGAGTTCAGCCTCCGGCCGGCCTCGGTCAACTCTTCCGCGTCCACACGGGACATGTTAGGTTGCCAAACAAGTGTTAGCACTACTAACAGGGAGTGTCGCGGATGAAACTCGTCCAAGTCGCCCTCCGGGCCACCGACCTCGACCGCGCGGAGGCGTTCTACCGCGAACTGCTCGGCACCGAGCCCACCGGCCGCTTCGATCCGCCCGGGCTGCTGTTCTTCGATCTCGACGGCACCCGGCTGCTGCTGGATGCCAACGCCCCCTCGTCGATGCTCTACCTGCAGGTCGACGACGTGCGCTCGTGCGTCGAGGAGCTCCGCGACCGAGTCGAGGTGGTGGGCGAGCCGCACCAGATCTTCAGCCACGAGGACGACACCCTCGGTCCGGCCGGCATGGCGGAGTGGCAGGCTTTCGTCGAGGACTCCGAGGGGAACACCGTCGGCTTGGTCAGCTTCGCGCCCTCCTGACCGCGCACCTATCGTGGTCCGGTGCCCGTGCTCGATCAGGTCCGCCTCGATGAGGCCGAGTGGCGCGCCCGAGCCGCTGCGCACGAGGCGCGGGTGGACGCGCTGGTCGGTGACCACCTTGCCCGGCGCCGCTCGAGCACGAAGCATCCGGTGCACGACTTCCTGTTCACCTACTACTCCTTCCGGCCGGCCCAGCTACGCCGCTGGTCTCCTGGGTACGGCGTCGTGCTCGACGGCGGGCCTGAGCCCGTTTCCTCCGCGGAGGTCGATGCTCGACGCGACCTGATCGCCGGCACTCACGCGCTTCTCGTGGCCACTGCCGAGCGCTCGGCAAACTTCGGCTGCTTCGGCATGCACGAGTGGGCGATGGTCTACGGGCTCACCGAGGATCGGACCCGACACGCGGCGTACCCGCTCCGCCTCGGGCCTGGCGGCACTGACGAGGTCGTGGAAAGTCACCGGATCGCCTGCTCCCACTTCGACGCCTACCGCTTCTTCACGCCCACGGCGCGGCCACTCAACGCGCTGCGCCCGGCCGCACACGACCGGGCGGCCTTCGAGCAACCCGGCTGTCTGCACGCCGGGATGGATCTCTACAAGCACGCCTTCCGGCTGAGCCCGTTGATCCCGTCCGAGTTGATCGCAGACTGCTTCGAGTTGGCGCGCGACATCCGGGTGCTCGACATGCGCGCCTCGCCGTACGACCTGTCCGGCCTCGGCTACCACGCGGTCCGGGTCGAGACGCCCGAGGGCAAACAGGAGTACGCCGCGGCGCAGCGCGACTTCGCAGGGCGTGGTGCACCGCTGCGAGGACGGCTGATCGCCGAGTGCCAGCGGCTGACTGCTGCTGGCTAGGCCGCGCCTGGGAGTCGGCGGGTGCCGGTGTGGTCGATGAGGTAGTAGGCGCCGTGGGGGGTCTCGCCAGAGGTAGATGCCGGGGAAGGGTTGTCGGACCTGCCATCGGTCGAAGGTCTTGATCCGGTGGTGGGTGATGGTCATCGGGCCGTAGTTGCCGATCTCTGATCGGCCGCCGGCGTCGAAGGGGATGGTGTGGTCGACCTGTTGCGTCCTGGACAGGCTGGACCCGAAGGGGAACGTGTCGGCCGGACTCATCAGGTGCACCGCTTGAAGGTGTCGGTCGGGGATCTCGTAGGCATCGACCGGAGCCTGGCCGGCCAGGTCGAGCACCGGGGTGACCTTGAACCGGGCGGTGGGTCCCAGGACCCGGCTGATCCAGGCCTCGGTGACCGGGCCATGCCCCTCCAACCGCGCCACACCCGTGCTGTCGGGGCCCTCGGGGCCGGCGGAGCCGGTGTAGCCGTGCAGGTAGAGCTGCACCTGCGGTGTCAGGTCGGTGATCGCGGCACCGGTCCGGTCGTGGTCACGCGTGGGGGTGACCAGTTGGAGGACCGCCTGAACCCGGCGTTCGTCGTCGGACGCGTGCTCACCCTTGTCGAGGGTCGCGGCCAGGGCGGTCACGGTCGCGTCGATCTGCTCGATGGTCGCGACATCGGCGCGGACCATGAAGCTCGCCATCCCATGCCCCTGGGCGCGTAGCTTCTTCGCGAACCGCGCCCGGCTGGCCTGCTCCTCCTTGGCCCGGGTCACCTCCGGCGCCGCTTGGGCGATCTTGGCCTCGACCAGGACCTCGAACCTGGTCCACGGGATCCGCCCGTCCGCGGACTCGGCCACACCCCCGTCGACATACCCCGCCTCCCTCGCAGGCAGGTCGCGGGTCTTGGCACACACATGCCGGGCATAGGAGGCACGCACCTGACCCGTCTGGACCCGCGCCCACAGCCGCGGCAACCGGTGCTGCAGGTCCAGCGCGTCGGCCATCAGCGCTGCGGCGGCGTACGTCGTGCGCCCGATCCGCGCCCCCAACTCCGCCGCCGCGAACTCACCCACCTCCGGCGTCCCCGCACCACCGTAGGACCGAGCCCTCTCCCGACCGGGCTTGCCCTCCTACTCGGGGTCGAGCCGATCCGGCCCATGCAGGATCGCCCACTGGTAGGCAAGCAGCAGCGTCTCGGCCTCCATGATCCGGATCGCATCAGCACGCGCACCAGCAGCAGCGAGGACATCCGCCT
>DOWL01000201.1:0-354 GCA_003519585.1 Nocardioides sp.
GGTGCTGGTCGGCCTGGCCGTCGCGGGCTCGTACGTCGGTCTGGCGCGGGACGCGCTCTAACAGCGAGGAGCGCGTCCACTAGGGTTCGGTACATGCAGCCCCGACGCTCGCTCCGGCTGATGGCAGGAGCCCTCGTCCTCGCCCTGCCGCTCCTCAGCTCGTGCGGGTTCAACAAGGCGACCGACAAGATCTACACGCCCGGCGCGGGCACCAACGACCGCTCGGGTGAGGTCGACATCCTCGGGGCTGTCGTCGTGGCCGCCCAGCCCGACTCCGGCACCTTCATGGCGACGCTGAGCAACAAGTCGAAGACCGAAGAGGCCTCCTTCGAAGGATTGGCGGGCGGCGGCACC
>DOWL01000201.1:486-751 GCA_003519585.1 Nocardioides sp.
CACCTGGACCGACCTCACCATCGCCGACGTCTCCCCGGCGATCGCGATCCGGCCGCGCGGGTACGTCGACCTCACCGACGACGGTGGCGTCAAGGTCACCGGCGACTTCGAGGCCGGCGACATGATGACCTTGACCCTCTCCTTCAGCACCGGGCAGTCGACCACCATGGAGGTCCCGGTGGTCTTCGCCTGCGACGAGTTCACCGATCTCGACACCAGCACCGACGACGCCAGCGCGTCGGACGACGCCAGCGACGACGCCAGC
>DOWL01000201.1:1015-1232 GCA_003519585.1 Nocardioides sp.
CCTCTTCACCGGCTGGGTCGACGTACCCCTCAGCGACCGGGGCCGCGCCGAGGCCGAGCATGGCGGCATCCTGCTCAAGGAGGCCGGGCTGGCCCCGGACGTCGTCCACACCTCGCTGCTCCGGCGCGCCATCACCACCGCCGGGATCGCCCTCGACGTGGCCGACCGGCACTGGATCCCCGTCTCGCGATCGTGGCGGCTCAACGAACGCCACTAC
>DOWL01000201.1:1357-13338 GCA_003519585.1 Nocardioides sp.
TGGCGGCTCAACGAACGCCACTACGGCGCGCTCCAGGGCCTGGACAAGAAGCAGACCCTCGACGAGTACGGCGAGGAGCAGTTCATGCTGTGGCGCCGCTCGTTCGACGTACCCCCGCCACCGATCGAGGACGGTTCGGAGTTCGCCCAGGACACCGATCCGCGCTACGCCGGCCTCGGCGCCGACCTGCCGCGCGCCGAGTGCCTCAAGGACGTCATCGTCCGGTTCCTGCCCTACTGGGAGACCGCGATCACGGCCGACCTCCGGGCTGGCCGGACCGTCCTGGTGGCCGCACACGGCAACAGCCTGCGAGCGCTGGTCAAGCACCTCGACGGCATCAGCGACGAGGACATCGCCGGCCTCAACATCCCCACCGGGATGCCGCTGGTCTACGAGCTCGACGACGACCTGGCCCCGACGGTGCCCGGCGGCCGCTACCTCGACCCCGAGGCCGCCGCCGAGGCCGCTGCCGCGGTGGCTAACCAGGGTCGCTGACCTCTTCAGTCCCATTCGCCACACTGGCGATAGTCACGACCGAACGGCCGGTCTGAACGACGTTCGCACGGGCGAACCGTTCGTGACTACCCCGGTGGGGGCAGCTCAACCCGCTCGATAGCGGAGCAACTTGGCCCGCTGGCCCTCGGTCAGTGCGCGGCGCGCCGCGACCGTGGTCGTCGATGTCCACCACGACGGCGGCTCGATCGTCCACGCACGCGCAGACTCGGACTCGAACCGAGCCCGCTGCCGGGCCTCGACCAGCCGGGGCACGATCGTCGTCGCCAGCGAGGCGCGATCCGCACCCACCATCGCGACGTACTCCAGTCCCATCCGGCGGAACGCGGCCTCGCGGGTGAGGTCCTTGCTCCGGCGCTGGCCGGCCTCGTGCACCGCTCCGTCGAACTCGCCCACCAACCCCGCCTCCACGTCGAGCAGATCCGGCGTGCCGACATGCCGGCCCTCGCGATCGAAGACAGGCTGGTTGCACAGGGGCCGCGGGAAGCCGCAGATCACGATCCAGATCAGCCGCATGAACGTTTCCATCGGCGACCAACTGTTCTCCTCGGCCAGGGCCAACACCTCTCGGCATTGGGGCACGCCGATCCAACCGTTCAGCCCCGCGACGTACGCCGCCATCTCCGCGATCGAGACCAGATCGTCGTAGGCGGCCATGTCCAGCACGGTCACGGCCTTCCAGAGGGTCGCGGCGTACCGCATCTCGAACCCCACCGACCGCACATGCGTCGTGATCGCGAAAGCATCGACCTTGGTGAGGTCGCGTGGTGCCAGTCGTTCGCTGGTCACGAGGATCCCCGGCCGAGGCCGGATGTCGCTGTGCATGACCGCGAGCGGCACCGGCCGTGGTTGACCGTCAGTTGCGACGCCATCGAACCAGCGGGCACCCACCCAACACAGTGCGGCCCAGCCGGTCACCCCGCCGTACTCCGGGAGCAGCATCGAGGCCTCGTAGATGCGCTGGTGCGGGTCGTCGATCGAGACCGAGTCGGGGACATAGAGACCGCGGCTGGTACGACGCCAGTGCGGCCCGGCCGCCTGCGCTTTCGTGGGGCCAGCGACCCCCGTGGGGTCGACCGGGACCGGTCTGACGACCGATCGCTCCGGAACCTGGTGACCGCTCGACACGATCAGACCCTTCCCCGATTTCGCGGGGCGTCGATTCGTTATCCACAGGCCGCCTACGGCGGGGTAGTCACGACCGTACGGACGGTCCGAACGGCGTTCGGACCGGTCAACCGGTCGTGACTATCACCAATGGGGCAGAAGGGATCAGGCCCGCAGGGCCGCGGGGTACTCGCCCGTGACGATGTAGACCACGCGGTTGGCCACCGAGACGGCGTGGTCGGCGATCCGTTCGTAGTAGCGGCCGAGCAGGGCCACGTCGACCGCCGCCTCGACGCCGTTGGTCCAGTCGTCGGAGAGGAGCTCGGTGAAGCTGCGCCGCCGCAGCTGGTCCATCTCCTCGTCGTCCTTGGCGACTGCGATGGCCGCGGTGACGTCGCGCTCGGTGATGACGTCCTTGACGCGGGCGACCATGTCCTCGGCGACCTCGGCCATCCGGCTGACGATCGGCCGGATCTCGTCCGGTACGGCGATGTTGGGGACCCGCAGCCGCGCGATCTTGGCCACGTGGACGGACAGGTCGCCCATCCGTTCGAGCTCGGTGACCATCCGGAGGGCGGCCACGACGACCCGGAGGTCGCCGGCGACCGGCGCCTGGAGCGAGAGCAGGGAGAACGCGGTGTCCTCGACCCGCTCGCGGGCCCGGTCGATCTCGAGGTCGGCGCTGATGACGCGCTCGGCGATCTCGGCGTCGCCCTTCAGCAGCGCCTCGGTGGCGCTGGCGACCGCCACCTCGACCTGGGAGCAGATCGCGGCGAGGTCGTCGAAGATCGACTCGAGCTGGTCGTGGAACAGTTCACGCATGGACTCGACCGTAGGTCGTGAACATGACCAGGCGGGGTGACGACGTGAACTGAGGGTGAACGTTCGGTGCCCCGGACGGTCCGGAAGCGAACGTGGCGCGACCGCAGCCCTACCATCGAGATGTGGACCCGACGACACAGGCGTTCCTCGCCGCCGTCCTCGGAGCCGTCGTCGCTGGCGGAGCCGTGCTCGCGTGGCACATCAGCGACCGTCAACAGTCGGCCGTCCCGGTCACCGAGGAGCCGGTCGTGCCCCCCGAGGTGGCGACCGTGCTCTCGGTGCTCCGCAGCAGCGCCGTCATCGTCGACGACACCGACACCGTCGTGAAGGCCTCCGCGCCGGCGTACGCCCTGGGCCTGGTCCGCGGCACCCAGCTGGTCTCCGAAGAGCTCGACCGGCTGGTCCACGAGGTACGCCGCGACGGCCAGATCCGCGAGACCGAACTGCTGATGAACCGGCCGCACGCGCCCGCGCGCCACGTCACCGCCCGGGTGGCGCCGCTGGGCTCGCGGCTGGTGCTCGCCCTGGTCGAGGACCGCACCCGCGAACGTCGGGTCGAGGCGGTACGCCGCGACTTCGTCGCCAACGTGAGCCACGAGCTCAAGACCCCCGTCGGCGCGATCAAGCTGCTGGCCGAGGCGGTCACCGACGCCAGCGAGGACCCCGAGGCGGTCAAGCGGTTCGCCAGCCGGATGCTGACCGAGAGCGACCGGCTCAGCCGCCTGGTGCAGCAGATCATCGAACTCTCCCGGCTGCAGGCCGACGACCCACTCGAGACCCCGACAGCGGTCGGCATCGACGACGTCATCGGCGTCGCGGTCGACACCAGCGCGATCGACGCCGACTCCAAGCGCATCGACATCGTCACCGGCGGGACGCCTGGGCTGGAGGTGTTCGGCAACGAAGAGCAGGTCACCGCCGCGGTGGCCAACCTGGTCGCCAACGCCGTCTCCTACTCCGCCGTCGACTCCACGGTTCTGGTCACCACCAAGGCCGACGAGGGTTCGGTGGAGATCTCGGTGGTCGACCAGGGCATCGGCATCCCGCCCGACGAGATCGACCGGATCTTCGAGCGGTTCTACCGCGTCGACCCGGCGCGGCACCGCTCCACGGGAGGCACCGGTCTCGGCCTCTCGATCGTCAAGCACGTCGCTGCCACCCACGGTGGCGACATCAGGGTCTGGTCGGTGGAGGGACAGGGGTCGACGTTCACGCTCACCCTGCCCCAGCACCTGCCCCACCACGGTGCCGATGCGCACCTTGATGGCATCCAGACCGAACCCAATCAGAGGGGGGCATTCAAGTGACCCGGGTACTCGTCGTGGAAGACGAAGAGAGCTACAGCGAGGCCCTGGCCTACATGCTGCGCAAAGAGGGTTTCGAGGTCGCCATCGCGGCCGACGGCAACACCGCACTCACCGAGTTCGACCGGAACGGCGCCGACATCGTGCTGCTGGACCTGATGCTGCCCGGCATCCCCGGCACCGAGGTGTGCCGCACGATCCGGCAGAGCTCGAGTGTGCCGGTGATCATGGTGAGCGCGAAGGACGACGAGGTCGACAAGGTGGTCGGCCTCGAACTCGGCGCCGACGACTACGTCACCAAGCCCTACTCCCCCCGCGAACTGGTCGCCCGGATCCGCGCCGTACTCCGGCGCGGCGCCGAGCCCGACCTGGCCCCGCCGACCCTGGAGGCCGGCCCGGTACGGATGGACGTCGAGCGGCACGTGGTCACCGTCGGTGGGCAGGAGCAGCGGCTGCCGCTGAAGGAGTTCGAGCTGCTCGAGATGTTCCTGCGCAACCCGGGCCGGGTGCTGACCCGCGGGCAGCTGATCGACCGGGTGTGGGGCTCGGACTACGTCGGCGACACCAAGACCCTCGACGTCCACGTCAAGCGGCTGCGCGCCAAGCTCGAGCCCGACCCGGGCGAGCCGAAGTACCTCGTCACCGTGCGCGGCCTGGGCTACAAGCTCGACCTCTGAGTTTTCGCCACTGTCGCCAGCGGCGGGGTAGTCACGACCGAACCGACGGTCTGAACGCCGGTCGGACCGGCCGTACGGTCGTGACTATCACTACTGGGGCGAACGGGACGGATGAGGCTGGCTGGATGTCGCGGTGAGACGTCCGAATTCCGCGTGTCGAGTGTCGGTGGCGGATCCTAGGCTGACGCCGTGACCGCGACCACTTCGACCGACCGGGCCGCCACCCGGACCGAGCCGGGCTCTCCGCCGGCCTGGCTGGCCCTGGCTGCCGTGGGTGTGACGCTGGTGCTATGGGCCTCGGCGTTCGTCGCGATCCGCCACCTCGCCGGCGCGTTCTCGCCCGGCTCGCTGTCGCTGGGGCGGCTGCTGGTCGGCTCGGGCTGCCTCGCGGTGGTCGCGATGGGTCGCGGACTGCCCAGGCCCACGGGGCGGCAGTGGGCCTCGATCGTGACGATCGGGGTGCTGTGGTTCGGCGTCTACAACGTTGCCCTCAACGCCGGCGAGCACCACGTCGACGCCGGGACGGCGGTGATGCTGATCCAGGTCTCACCGGTGCTGGTCGCCCTGCTGGCGGCGATCTTCCTGCACGAGCGGTTCACCACCTTCCTGGCCCTCGGCCTGGCCCTCGCCTTCGGTGGCGTCGCGCTGATCGCCACCGCGTCCGGCGGCTCCAGCGGCGATCGGAGCATGCTCGGCGTCGCGCTGTGCCTGCTCGCCGCGGTCGTCTATTCCGTGAGCCTGGTGCTGCAGAAGCCGCTGGTGGCCTCGATGCCGGCGATCCACGTGACCTGGCTGGCGTGCACGATCGGTGCGGTGGTCTGCCTGCCGTTCCTGGGGCAACTGGTCGACGACACGCGGGCGGCCTCCGCCTCCGACATCTGGTGGGTGGTCTACCTCGGTATCTTCCCGACCGCGATCGCGTTCACCACCTTCGCCTACGCGCTGCGCACCATGTCCGCGAGCAGCCTCGGCGTGACGACCTACCTGGTCCCCCCGATCACGATCGTGATGGGCTGGCTGTTCCTGAGCGAGACCCCGCCCACGATGGCCTACGTCGGTGGCGTGCTCGCACTGGTCGGTGTGGCTGTGGCCCGCCGCAAGCCCCGCACCCTGGCCGACGAGCCGCCAGTCCCTGCCTGACCAGACAGGCTTGGGTGAATACTCAGGCCGGTGAGCATCGCCGCCAACGTCGTCGTCGGCCTGGTGGCCGCACTGCATCTCTACTTCCTGGTGCTGGAGATGTTCCTCTGGGACACCCCGACCGGGCACCGCACGTTCGGCCTGGAGCCGGCGTTCGCCACCGAGAGCAAGGTGTTGGCGGCCAACCAGGGGCTCTACAACGGCTTCCTGGCCGCGGGGCTGATCTGGGGCCTGGTCGCCGACCTGACCGACGTGAAGGTGTTCTTCCTGATCTGCGTGGTCGTCGCCGGGGTGTACGGCGCCGCGACGGTCAGCCGGCGGATCCTGGTCGTCCAGGCGCTACCGGCGCTGGTCGGTCTCGTCCTCGTCCTCGCCGCCGCCTGACTGGGTACCTGGCTGGGCATCCGCCCCGGCTTCGAGCCAGCCCCGGAACGCCTCGAGGTTGTGCGTCGGCTCGCCGCGGAGCCGCCGCCACTCCCACTCCTTGCGGATCGACGAGGCGAAGCCGAGCTCGAGGATGGCGTTGAACGAGTCGTCGGCCGTCGACAGCACGGTGCCCAGCAGCCGGTCGAGTTCGTCCTCCTCGACCATCGACAGCGGCAGCCGACCGTCGAGGTAGATGTCGCCGAGGCGGTCGACCGCGAACGCGACGCCGTACAGCCTGAGGTTGCGCTGGAGCAGCCACTCGTAGACGCGTTCGTGGTTCTCGTCGGGGCGGCGGCAGACGAACGCGTGCACACCCAGCGCGTGCACACCGACGTCGAGCCGGACCGGGGTCTGCAGCTTCTTCTCGCCCGGCAGCGCGAAGGAGAACTGACCCGGACGCGGCTCGTCGTACTCCAGGTCGTTGGCCTCCAGGTAGGCACGGAGCCGGTCGGCGGGGTCGCTCACGACACGGCCGCGGCGAGCGAGCTGCGGGCGCGGTCGTAGACCTCGAGCGTCGCCTCGGCGGTCGCCTCCCACGAGAAGAGCCGGGCCTGTTCGAGCGCGCCCGCGCCCAGCCGGTGCTGGAGCGCGGGGTCGGAGACGATCCGGCGCAGCGCCTCGGCCCAGTCGTCGGTGCGGTGGCTGTCGACCAGCAGGCCGCTGTGGCCGTCGCGGACCACCGTGGTGAGCCCGCCGACCGCGGCCGCGACGACCGGGGTGCCGGTGGCCTGCGCCTCGGCGGCGACCAGCCCGAACGACTCGTTGTACGACGGTACGGCGACCAGCGTCGCCGCGGCGTACCACCGCGCCAACTCCTCCTGGGAGACCGGCGGGACGAACCGGACGACGTCGGTGATGCCCAGCTCGGCGGCGAGGTCGGCCAGCGCCTGCGGCTTGTCGAGACCGGACCCGGAGGGCCCCCCGACGATCGGCACGACCATCCGCGAGCGGCGTGCGGGTTCGCGCTGGAGGAGTGTCGCGACGGCACGGAGGAGGACGTCGGGCGCCTTGAGCGGCTGGATCCGGCCGGCGAACAGGAGGACGTCGGCGTCGTCAGGCAGGCCGAGCGCCACGCGCGCCTGGCCCTTGCCGAGGGGCCGGAACAGCTCGAGGTCGACCCCGGGATGGACCACCTCGACCCGAGCGGGGTCAGCGTCGTACAGCTCGATCAGCTGCTTGGCCTCGAGGTCGGTGCTGGCGATGAGCATGTCGGCCGCCTCGACCACCTGCTCCTCGCCGATCACCCGGGCGGTCGGCTCGGGGCTGTCACCGTCCGCGAGGGCGGCGTTCTTGACCTTCGCCATGGTGTGCATCGAGTGCACCAGCGGGACGCCCCAGCGGTCGCGGGCCAGCGCCCCGACCTGCCCGGAGAGCCAGTAGTGGCTGTGCACGATGTCGTAGTGCCCGACCGGCTGGGCCGCCTCAGCACGCAGCACCTCGCGGGCGAAGACGCACAGTTGCGCGGGCAGCTCGTGCTTGGTCAGCCCCTCGAACGGGCCGGCGTGGATGTGCCGCACGGTGATGCCGTCGAAGGCCTCGACCACCGGGTCGAGTGTCGAGCTCGTCGCGCGGGTGAAGATGTCGACCTGCACGCCCTGGCGTGCCAGCCGCTTGGCCAGCTCGATGACGTAGACGTTCATCCCGCCGGCGTCACCGGTCCCCGGCTGGTCGAGGGGTGAGGTGTGCAGGCTGACCATGGCCGCCCGCTGGAGCTCCCGCATCGACACCTCCTGCACCCGGGGCCTCGTCGCCCAACTTCGACACGTCTCCGCAGGGCGCAACCCGCGGATCTCGACTGTTGTTCCCGGCATCCTCTGGGAGGTACCCGGGCGGCGGCTCAGGCCGCGTGGGATCCCCCCGGGTGGCGCGGCTGCTCCGGTGCGTCGTGGCGGCCGCCGCGGCGAGCCGCCAGCCCGGCCAGGCAGTACGCCGCCATCAACGCCCCGAGCACGCCGTCGACCCAGCGGTCGGAGAACTGCTGATGGAGGAACTCCAGCAACGCCCACGCCAAGGCCACCAGGCAGATCGCCACCAGCACCCGCAACGCCGGCAGTCCCGACACCAGCCCGGCGCCGATGCCGAGCAGCGCGAGGACGAGCAGTGCCACGCCGCCGTAGTGCAGCGCATTGATCAGCGACGCCGGCCCGTTTCCGTCGTCCAGCACCGCTCGCAGCACCCAGCAGAGGCCGCCGAGGAAGCCGGCGATGCGGGCGAGGGTGCCGACTGTCACAGGCGTTGAGTGTGCCACCACAATGGAAGTCATGAGCCAGCCACCCGCGTCCTCGACCGCTCCGGTCCGTACCGCCGTGGTCACCGGCGCCAGCAGCGGCATCGGGGCCGCCAGCGCCCGGATGCTCGCCGGGGCCGGGTTCCAGGTGACATGTGCGGCGCGGCGCGCCGACCGGATCGGGGCACTGGCCGACGAGATCGGCGGGACTGCCGTGACCTGCGACGTCACCGACGCAGCCTCGGTCGCCGGCCTAGCCGACGCGGTCGGCGGGACCCTCAACCTGCTGGTCAACAACGCCGGAGGCGCGTTCGGCGCGACTCCGGTCGCCGAGGCCGACGTCGACGACTGGCGCCGGATGTACGACGTCAACGTGCTCGGCCTGGTGCGCGTCACCCGGGCGCTCCTGCCCGCGCTCATCGCGAGTGGCGACGGGATGATCCTCAACGTCGGCTCGACGGCGGGCCGGATCGCCTACGAGGGCGGGGGCGGCTACACCGCGGCCAAGCACGGCACCCAAGTGGTGAGCGAGACGCTGCGGCTCGAGCTCTGGGACCAGCCGGTCCGGGTGTGCGAGATCGCGCCGGGCATGGTCAAGACCGACGAGTTCGCGCTGGTCCGCTTCGATGGCGACCAGCAGAAGGCCGACGCCATCTACGCCGGCGTGGCCGCTCCGTTGACCGCCGAGGACGTCGCCGACGCGATCACCTGGATGGCCACCCGGCCGGCGCACGTCAACGTCGACGAGCTGGTGATCCGGCCGCGGGCGCAGGCGGCGCAGCATAAGGTGTTCCGCGAGCCGTCCGCGCCGTGAGCGCCGCAGCGGGCATGGGAGAGTGAGCCCCATGGCGAGCGGGATGAAGACCATCGGCCTGGTCGGCGGGATGAGCTGGGAGAGCAGCGCGGTCTACTACCGCAACCTCAACCTGGGCGTCCAGAAGCGGCTGGGCGGCCTCTCCTCGCCGCGCCTGGTGTTGAGCACCGTCGACTTCGCCGAGCTGACCGACCTCGAGGACGCCGAGCGCTGGGACCAGATCGGGACCCTGCTCGCCGACGCGGGCCAGGGGGTCGAGCGGGCCGGCGCCGACTTCCTGCTGTTGTGCACCACGACGTTCCACAAGGTGGCCGACCAGATCGAGGCCGCGGTGGACATCCCACTGCTCCACCTCGCCGACGTGGTCGCCGACGCGTGCACCGAGGCCGGCGTACGCAAGGTCGCCTTCATCGGCACCACGGTGGCGATGTCGGACGGCTTCTTCACCGACCGGATGGCCGGCCACGGGCTCGAGGTGCTGGTGCCGCCGGTCTCCGAGCACGAGTGGCTCAACGCCGCGATCTACGAGGAGCTCGTGCACGGCTCCGTGCTCCCCCGCACCCGCAGTCGGGTGGTCGACCTGATCCACCGGCTCTGGGACGCCGGCGCGGAGGGCGTGCTCCTCGGTTGCACCGAACTCGAGCTGCTCATCCACCAGGCCGACGTCGACCTGCCGGTCTTCCCCTGCACCACCCTGCACGTCGAGGCGGCGTTGGATCGCGCACTGAGCTGAGTCAACCGTCGGGTAGTCCGTGACGAAGTTCATCCTCGAACGGTGTTCGGACCTGCAGAACGTCACGGACTATCGGTCGGACAGGGTCGGCAACACCAGTTCGGCGACCCGGCGCAGGTCTGAGGTGAGCTGCTGCTCGGGGACGGTGGCACGGTCGCCGCAGAGGTCGAAGGCGTAAACGTAGCGATCCGGTTGGGGGTCGCCGCCGGCGACCAGGCGTAGGTCGATCCGGTCGACGAGGCTGGCCAACTCGGGGGCTCGCCGGTCGTCGGTGTCGAGGTCGACCCGGCCGTCGGTGGTGAGCCCGGCGAAGCCACCGGTCCGGCGCACGCGGACGGTCCGGCCGCTTTCGGCCGGCGCCTGCTGGCCGGAGTCGGCGGAGCTGGCGCCGGGCGTGACGCCGACGGTGCGCCATGCCTCCTCGACCCGGTCGGCGTGCGTGCCGGCCGCCGCGATCGTCGCGGCAGCGAAGCCGGCGAAGTCGCTGCGTGCCGAGAGCCCACCGGTGAGCGCGGCGTACCAGATCTGGCCGGCGCCCTCGGCGGCCGAACCGCCGATCGCCACCGCGGCGAGCTGGAAGGCGCGGTTGGGGATGCCGGAGTTGAGATGGACGCCGCCGTTGTCGTCGGTGGTGTCGACGTAGCCGTCCATGTGGGCCGGCTGCGGATCCTTACCGAGCACCGGGTCGTCGTAAGCCGTGCCCGGGTGGGCCATGTCGCGCAGGGCCCGGCCCTGGACGCCGGGCAGGAACAGGCCGGCACCGATCAGCCAGTCGCCGGCAGCAGCGTCCTGACCGAGCAGCCGCTGCTTGAGGCACGAGGCGAAGACGTCGGACACCGACTCGTTGAGCGCGCCAGACTGGCCCTCGTAGACCAGGCCGGCGGTGTGCTCGGTGACCGCGTGGGTCAGCTCGTGGCCGAGCACGTCGACCGGCTTGGTGAACCGGTCGAAGGTCTTGCCGTCGCCGTCGCCGAAGACCAGCTGGGCGCCGTTCCAGAAGGCGTTGTCGTAGTTGCGCTGGTAGTGGACGGTTGCCAGCACCGTCGCGCCGGCGTCGTCGTAGGAGTCGCGGTCGTAGACCTCGCGGAACAGCGCCAGGCTGGCCGCCACACCGTCGGCCGCCTCATCGACGGCGAGGTCGCCGGTCGGGGCATCGCCCGGACGGCGTACGGCGTCGCCGGGCAGCCGGGAGCCGCTGCGTGCCGTGTGCACCACCCAGTCGTCGCCCGTCGCGGCGGCGACCACCGTCGCGACCGTCGTCGGCGCCCCGCGCTCCAGGCGCAGGAGGGCGTCATGGGCCAGGGTCTGCTCGACCCACTCGGCGACCTCGGGACTGTGGCGCGCGATCTGGCGCAGCAGGTAGGGCGGGACGAAACAGAGCCAGCTCACGACGGCACCCGGTCGGGCGGGAAGCCGCCCCTGGCGACCGGACCCCAGCGCTCGGGGGTGATCCGGATCAGCGACTTGCCCTGGCGGTGCATCGCGGCGCGGTATTCGTCCCAGTCGGGGTGCTCACCGGAGATGCAGCGGTAGTAGTCGACCAGCCCGTCCTCGGCCTCCTGGCTGGGCATGTCGAGCACCTCGGCGGTGCCGTCGACCTGGACCCAGGCGTCGCTCCACTCCTCGGAGAGGACCATCACGCTGGCCCGCGGGTCGCGGCGCAGATTGGTGACCTTGGCGCGGTCGGGATAGGTCGACACCACGATCCGGCCCGCGGCGTCCACCCCGCCGGTGACGGGCGAGAGCTGGGGCCGGCCGTCTCGACGGGTGGTGACCAGCATGAGGTGGTGGCGGGTCCGAACGAAGTCGAGGAGTTCGTCACGCGTGACCCGAGTGTTCGTCGCGATCTGAGGCATGCCGCCACCGTAGCCGTGGCCGCCGACAGCGAGCCGACAGCGAATCGTCGGAGCAGGGGGACCGACCGTAGAGTTGACCCTCGTGCCCGAGACCGATCAGCTGCGAACCGCCGAGCTCCGCAACGTCGCGATCGTCGCGCACGTCGACCACGGCAAGACCACCCTGGTCGACGCCATGCTCCGCCAGGCCGGGGCGTTCTCCGCGCACCAGGCCGAGAGCGTCGGCGAGCGAGTCATGGACAGCGGTGATCTGGAGCGCGAGAAGGGGATCACGATCCTCGCGAAGAACACCGCGGTCCACTACACCGGTCCGTCCGCGCCCCAGGGGCTGACGATCAACATCATCGACACCCCCGGCCACG
>DOWL01000201.1:13447-19215 GCA_003519585.1 Nocardioides sp.
GCCGACTTCGGCGGCGAGGTCGAGCGCGGCCTGTCGATGGTGGACGGCATCGTGCTGCTCGTCGACGCCAGCGAGGGCCCGCTCCCCCAGACGCGATTCGTGCTGCGCAAGGCGCTCAACGCTGACATGCCCGTCGTCCTCGTGGTCAACAAGGTCGACCGCGGCGACGCGCGGATCAGCGAGGTCGTCGACGAGACATACGAGCTGTTCATGGACCTGCTCGACGAGAGCCACGGCCAGGACGCCCTCGACTTCCCGGTCGTCTACGCCAGCGGCAAGGCCGGCATCGCCAGCCTCGAGCAACCCGCCGACGGCACCCTGCCCGACGGCACCGACCTCGAGCCGCTGTTCCGCACCATCCTCGAGACGATCCCCGCGCCGACGTACGTCGAGGGCGCGCCGCTCCAGGCCCACGTCACCAACCTCGACGCGTCGCCGTTCCTCGGTCGGCTCGCCCTGCTGCGGATCCACGCCGGCACCCTCAAGAAGGGTCAGAACGTCGCGTGGCTGCGTCGCGACGGCGAGGTCAAGAACGTCCGGATCACCGAGCTCCTCGTCACCGAGGGCCTCGAGCGCAAGCCCGGCGAACAGGCCGGTCCCGGAGACATCGTCGCCGTCGCCGGCATCCCCGACATCACCATCGGCGAGACCCTTGCCGATCCCGAGCACCCGCACGCCCTGCCGCTGATCCACGTCGACGAGCCGGCCATCTCCATGACCATCGGCACCAACACCTCGCCGCTGGTCGGCCAGGTCAAGGGCCACAAGGTGACCGCCCGGCTCGTCAAGGACCGGCTCGACTCGGAGCTGGTCGGCAACGTCAGCCTGCGCATCCTGCCCACCGACCGACCCGACGCCTGGGAGGTGCAGGGGCGCGGTGAACTCGCGCTGGCCATCCTGGTCGAGCAGATGCGCCGCGAGGGCTACGAGCTCACGGTCGGCAAGCCGCAGGTGGTGACCAAGGAGGTGGACGGCAAGGTCCACGAGCCGATGGAGCGGCTGACCATCGATGCTCCCGAGGAGTACCTCGGCACCATCACCGAGCTGCTCGCCAGCCGCAAGGGCCGGATGGAGCAGATGACCAACCACGGCACCGGTTGGGTCCGGATGGAGTTCGTCGTCCCGGCCCGCGGCCTGATCGGCTTCCGCACCGAGTTCCTCACCGACACCCGCGGCACCGGTATCGCCCACCACATCTCCGAGGGCTACGAGCCGTGGTCCGGCGAGATCCGCTCGCGCAACTCCGGCTCCCTGGTCGCCGACCGCAAGGGCGCCGCGACGGCGTACGCCATGACCTCGCTGCAGGAGCGCGGCGTGCTGTTCGTCGAGCCCACCACCGAGGTCTACGAGGGCATGATCGTCGGCGAGAACTCCCGCGCGGACGACATGGACGTCAACATCACCAAGGAGAAGCAGCAGACCAACATCCGCTCCTCCACGGCCGACAACTTCGAGAAGCTGGTCCCGCCGCGCAAGCTCTCGCTCGAGCAGTGCCTGGAGTTCTGCCGCGAGGACGAGTGCGTCGAGGTCACCCCGCAGACGGTCCGGATCCGCAAGGTCGTCCTCGACCAGAACGAGCGGGCCAAGATGGCCAGCCGCGCGCGCAAGGGCACCCGCTGACCCTCAGCACCTGACTCGGGATCAACATGGTCTGCAGCGAGCGTCGCGCGGACTCGGGGTCGAAACTCGCCGGGGTATCAAGCGCGGGCCATTACCTTTCGGGTGTGCCCCTCGACCTCCAGTTCGGCGTCCCACCCGAGGTGGCCGCCGCGCTGCTGTAGGTCGGCAATAGTCACATCGGGCTGTATCTGGGCCTGGGCACGCGAGTCCGCCGAGGTATGACCGATGTGTTGCTGCCCGGGGACACGGCGCCGGCGGACGCCGACGCGAGCCCGTCGATCGCGACCGCCACCCAGGCGACGCCCTATCTCGACTTCGACGTACCGCATGCGGTCGCGACCTATCGACGGCTGTCGGCCGCCCTCCCCGAGACCGCCCTCCACTACGCCGTCAAGGCCAACCCCGAGCCGCGGCTGCTCGAGGCGCTGGCCCGGGCGGGGTGCCGCTTCGACGTGGCCAGCCCAGCCGAGATCACCGCGGCCCTGCTCGCGGGCGCAGCACCGGGGGACCTCGTCTACTCCAACCCCGTCAAACGGCGCGACGACGTGCGGTTCGCGGCCCGACTCGGGGTCGACCTGTTCGCGGTCGACTCGCCCGCCGAGGTGGCCAAGGTCGCCGAGGCGGCTCCGGGCAGCCGGGTGCTGGCTCGGCTGGTGACCTCCGGCGACGGGTCCGACTGGCCGCTGAGCCGCAAGTTCGGCTGCTCGACCGGCGAGGTCGTCGACCTCCTCCGTCAGGCGGCCGCGCGCGGACTCCATGCGGACGGCGTCTCCTTCCACGTCGGGTCGCAGCAGCGGGACCCCGAGTCGTGGCGGGCGCCGATCGAGGCGGCCGCCTCGATCTTCAAGACGCTGCGCGCCGACGGCCTCGACCCGTGGCTGCTCGACCTCGGCGGCGGCTTCCCGGCCCGACTCGACGAGGGCTGCCCGGCGCCCGAGGCGTACGGCGCGGCCATCGAGCGGCACCTGAGCGCGGCGTTCGGCGACCAGCGGCCGACCACGATCGCCGAGCCCGGGCGCGGCATCGCCGCGGACGCCGGGGTCCTGGTCGCCACGGTCGTCGGCGTCGTGCACCGCGCGGGCATCCGGTGGGTCTTCCTCGATGCCGGCGTCTTCACAGGCCTGGTCGAGACCCTGGACGAGGCGATCCGCTACCCGTTGGGCACCGACCGGACCGGCCCGACCGGCCCGTGCGTGCTGGCCGGACCGACGTGCGATAGCACCGACGTGCTCTACGAGGACGTCCCGGTGGAGCTGCCGTTGGCGCTCATCGAGGGTGACCGGGTCCGGTTCCACGGCGCCGGCGCCTACACCGCGACGTACTCCACGATCGGCTTCAACGGGTTCGCACCGCTGGCCACGGTGGTGCGCTGATGAGATCGGTCCGCCGGCTGCTCACGGCGTACGCCTGCGGCGCGCTCGCCACCGGCCTGCCCTGGCCGCTGTTGCTGGCCCTGGCGTGGGACCAGTACGCCGACAGCCCGCACGGCGCGCTGATCGTCGGGCTGGTCGGCGCCGCACGGATGGCGCCCTACGTGCTGTTGTCGTGGGCGGTGGGCTCGGTCGGCGACCACGTCCGACGCGACCGGCTGGTCCGGGTCACGATGGCGGCACGGCTGGTGTTCCTGGCCTTGGCGGCGCTCGCGCTGGCCACCGACCGGATCGGATTGGCCGTGGCGGCGAGTGCGCTAGCGGTCACCGTGGCCACCCCGACCTACCCGGCCATCGGCGCCGCGCTGCCGCGGCTGGCCGGCCCCGACCGGGCCCGGGCCACCGAACTGCTGGTCACCATCGAGGTGTCGTCCTGGGTGGTCGGACCGGCTCTGGGTGGGCTGCTCCTGGTCGAACCACTGCGGTCCTGGACGCTCGTGGTCGCCGCCGCTCTGGCCGGGCTCGGCCTCCTCTTGTGCGCGGGGCTCCGGATCCCCGGTCCGGTGGAGCGCGCACCCGACGCGGTCGCCGGGATGCTGCGCCACGTGCGCCGCTGCCGGCCCGCGCTGGCCGCGCTCGCGCTCGCCGGCCTGCTCAACCTGGTGCTGACCACCGCGGGGGTGCTTCTGCTGCCGTTCAGCGCAGAGGTGTGGCACCGCGGCGGCGTGGCGTTCGGGCTGGCCACCGCCTGCCTCGGCTTCGGTGCACTCGGCGCGCCGCTGCTGGCCCGGCTCGTCACGCTCACCGCGTGGCGGGGCCTGGTCGTCATCGCTCTCGCGGTGGCCCTCGTCGCGCTCACCTCCCTCCCGTGGCCGGCGCTGGTCCTGCTGGCCGTGACCGGGGCGACCGGCGTGGTCGTCGAGAGCCTGGTCACCGGCACGCTGCAGGAGGCCGTCCCCGATCGCTACCGCGCGGGCGCCCTCGGGCTGGGCGACACGATCATGGTGAGCGCCTGCCTGGTCGGCAGCCTGGTCGCGCCCGCCCTGGCGCGGTACGCCGGAGCGCGGGTCGCGCTGCTGCTGGTCGCGCTGGCGGCCGCGCTGCCCGTGATCATCGTGCGGTTGCATCCTGCGCGTCGCCGTACCACTGCCTACGATGCTCCGGGTGAGCCGACGGGAGCGCGACCCGATCCGCGAGGCGCATCGTCAGTGGGTGCGACACGGCTGGGGTGACGCGGCGGACGGGATGGTCATGGTGACCTCGCTGGTCCGCGCCCAGCAGTTGCTCCTCGAACGGATCGAAGCGGTGCTGCGACCGCTCGACCTGACCTTCGCCCGCTACGAGGTGCTGCGGCTGCTGTCGTTCTCCTCGGCCGGCGCGATGCCGATGACCCGCCTCGGTTCGCTGCTCCAGGTCCACCCCACCTCGGTGACCAGCGCCGTGGACCGACTCGAACGCCAGGGCTTCGTCGAACGGCAGCGTCAGGACGAGGACCGCCGTGTGGTGCTCGCCGCCATCACCGACCAGGGTCGTGCCGTGGTCGAGAAGGCCACCGACGGCCTCAACTCCGAGGTGTTCGAGAAGCCCGGCCTCTCCCCCGCTCAACTCGCGGACCTGACCGCTCTCCTGGGGGTCCTGCGCAAGGACGCCGGCGACACCGTCGACTGAGGGCGATAGTCACGACCGTTTGGCATGCCCGAACACCGTTCGGACGTGCGGAACGGTCGTGACTACCCCGGATGTGGGCGCCCGTGGCACAATTACTAGGACGTCCAACTAACGAAGGTCCACGGAATGCCTGAGCTCCACGTCCCGAGCCACCCGGTCCGCCTGGTCACCGCCTCCAGCCTGTTCGACGGCCACGACGCCTCGATCAACATCATGCGGCGGATCTTCATGAGCCAGGGGGCCGAGGTCATCCACCTCGGGCACAACCGTTCGGTCCAGGAGGTCGTGGACGCCGCGGTCGAGGAGGACGTCCAGGGTGTCGCGGTCTCGTCCTACCAGGGCGGCCACATCGAGTACTTCGAATACCTCGTCGAATCGCTCCGGGCGCGCGGGGCCGACCACGTGCGCGTCGTCGGGGGCGGCGGTGGGGTCATCGTGCACGACGAGATCGAGCGGCTGCGCCGCAGCGGGGTCACGATCTTCTCCCCCGAGGACGGCCAGCGGCTCGGCCTGCCGGGGATGATCAACAGCGTCGTCGCCGACCTCGACTTCGACCTCTGGGACCGCCGCGCGGTGACCGCCGACGACGTGCTCAGCGGCGACCGGGTGGCGATCGCGCGGGCGATCACCGGCGTCGAGGAAGGCCGGCTGCCAGCCGAGACTCTGGAAGCGCTGACCGCCGCCGCAGCCCGTCACCAGGCGCCGGTCCTCGGCATCACCGGCACCGGCGGCTCGGGCAAGTCCAGCCTCACCGACGAGCTCGTACGCCGGCTGCGCGTCGACCAGCAGGACAAGCTGCGGGTCGCCGTGGTCGCGGTCGACCCGACCCGGCGCAAGGGCGGCGGCGCGCTGCTGGGCGACCGGATCCGGATGAACTCCCTCGAGGGCGACCGGGTCTACTTCCGCAGCCTCGCGACCCGTGGTGCCCACGAGCTGCCCGACTACCTCTCCGAGGTGATCACGGTCCTCAAGGCGGCCGGCTTCGATCTGGTCGTCGTCGAGACCCCCGGCATCGGCCAGGGCGACGCGGCCGTCGTCCCCTACGTCGACGCCAGCATGTACGTCATGACGCCGGAGTTCGGCGCGGCGAGCCAGCTCGAGAAGATCGAC
>DOWL01000201.1:19355-20473 GCA_003519585.1 Nocardioides sp.
CAGCTCGAGAAGATCGACATGCTCGACTTCGCCGACGTCGTGGCGATCAACAAGTTCGAGCGCCGCGGCGCCGAGGACGCCCTGCGCGACGTCGGTCGCCAACTGGTCCGCAACCGGGAGGCGTTCGGCAAGCGCCCCGAGGACATGCCGGTCTTCGGCACCAGCGCCGCGACGTTCAACGACGACGGCGTGACCGCCCTCTACCAGCACCTCAAGGGGCTGCTCGCCAGCCATCAAGGGAGCCACGGCCTGCACGTCGAGGACGGCGTCCTCCCCCGCGTCGACGTCCGGCACTCGTCGAAGCTCCGCCAGGTCGTGCCTCCAGGGCGGGTCCGCTACCTCTCCGAGATCACCGAGACCGTCCGCGACTACCACGCCCGCACCGACGAGCTGGTCGAGCAGGCGCGCACCGTGCAGGCGCTCGAGACGGTGACCCCGCTGGTCGAGCCTGTCGAGACCTCCGCCGCCGACGTCGTCAAGGAGCTCGCGGCCAACGCTCGCGAGCGGCTCGACCCCGAGGTGCGCAAGGAGCTTGAGGCCTGGCCCTCGGTCGTGCAGCAGTACGCCGAGCAGCCTGGTCGCGAGTCGCTGTCCGGCAACCGGATCCCGCGGGTCGCGCTTCCGGCGTACGTCGACCACGGCGAGCTGGTGAAGTACTTCCGCCGCGAGAACCTCCCCGGCCGCTTCCCGTTCACCGCCGGCGTCTTCCCGTTCAAACGCGAGAACGAGGACCCGGCCCGGATGTTCGCGGGCGAGGGCGACCCGGCCCGGACCAACCGCCGCTTCAAGGTGCTCAGCGAGGGCCAGCCCGCCACCCGGCTGAGCACCGCGTTCGACTCGGTCACCCTCTACGGGCGCGACCCCGACCGTCGGCCCGACATCTACGGCAAGGTCGGCACGTCCGGCGTGAGCGTGGCGACGCTCGATGACATGAAGCAGCTCTACGACGGCTTCGATCTGCTCGACCCGACCACCTCGGTGAGCATGACCATCAACGGTCCGGCACCGACGGTGCTCGCGTTCTTCCTCAACACCGCGATGGACCAGGCGCGCGAGCGCGGCCTCGACCCCGAGGAGGCGCTGCGCACCGTCCGCGGCACCGTGCAGGCCGACATCCT
>DOWL01000204.1:0-6910 GCA_003519585.1 Nocardioides sp.
CTCTACTTCGAGCCGCTCACCCTCGAGGACGTGCTCGAGATCGTGCACGCCGAGCAGCAGGCCGGCCCGGTAGCCGGCGTGATCTGCCAGCTGGGTGGGCAGACGCCGCTGGGCCTCGCACAGGGACTGGAGGACAACGGCGTGCCCATCGTCGGCACGTCGCCGGGCGCGATCCACCTGGCGGAGGAGCGCGGCGCGTTCGGACGGGTGCTGGCCGAGGCGGGCCTCCCGGCGCCCAAGCACGGCCTGGCCACGTCGTACGCCGAGGCGCGGGCGATCGCGGCCGAGATCGGGTATCCGGTGCTGGTCCGCCCGTCGTACGTCCTGGGCGGTCGTGGCATGGAGATCGTCTACGGCGACGAGGCACTGGAGGGCTATATCGCCCGGGCGACCCAGGTGAGCCCCGAGCACCCGGTGCTGGTCGACCGGTTCATTGACGACGCGGTCGAGATCGACGTCGACGCGCTCTACGACGGTCACGAGCTGTTCCTCGGCGGCGTGATGGAGCACATCGAGGAGGCCGGCATCCACTCCGGCGACTCCTCCTGCGCGCTGCCGCCGATCACGCTCGGCGACTCCGAGATCCAGCGCATCCGCGTCGCCACCGAGGCGATCGCCCGCGGGGTCGGCGTCCGCGGGCTGCTCAACATCCAGTACGCCCTGGGAGCCGACATCCTCTACGTGCTGGAGGCCAACCCGCGCGCGTCGCGGACCGTCCCGTTCGTGTCCAAGGCGACCGCCACCCCGCTGGCGAAGGCGGCCGCGCGGGTCATGCTCGGCGAGACCATCGCCGAACTCCGCGCAGGAGGGCTGCTCCCGCGCGAGGGCGACGGCGGCACCCTTCCGGCCGACCAGCCGATCGCGGTCAAGGAGGCGGTGATGCCGTTCAACCGGTTCCGCACTCCCGACGGCGCCCAGGTCGACACCGTGCTCGGCCCGGAGATGAAGTCGACCGGTGAGGTGATGGGGCTCGACGCGAGCTTCGGTGAGGCGTTCGCGAAGTCGCAGGCCGCGGCGTACGGCTCGCTCCCGACCTCGGGCCGGGTCTTCGTGAGCATGGCCAACCGTGACAAGCGCTCGATGATCTTCCCGATCAAGGTGCTCGCCGACATGGGCTTCGAGATCCTGGCCACCCAGGGGACCGCCGACGCGCTGCGGCGCAACGGCGTCGCGGCGACGGTCGTGCGCAAGCACTTCGAGGGTCCCGGCGAGGGTGACCGGCGCACGACCGTGCAGCGGATCCTCGATGGCGACATCGATCTGGTGGTCAACACGCCGTACGGCGCGACCGGCGGTGGACGACCCCGGATCGACGGCTATGAGATCCGCACTGCTGCGGTGATGGCGAACATCCCCTGCATCACCACCGTCCAAGGGCTCGGCGCGGCCGTGCAGGGGATCGAGGCGTCGATCCGTGGCTCGATCGGCGTGCGGTCGCTCCAGGACTGGTTCCGTTCGCCGGTCGAGCCTGTCGAGACCACCGGGCCGTGACGGCATACGCACGCCTCTTCGACCACGGCCTGACCCGCCTCGACGCCGAGAAGGCCCACCGGCTCGGCTTCCGGGCAGTCCGCGTCGCCCGTCCGGTGCTCGCGCGCCGGTCTACGCCGGGGCAACCGGTGACCGCGCTGGGGATGACCTTCCCTAACGCCCTCGGCCTGGCCGCCGGCTTCGACAAGAACGCCGTCGGCATCGACGCCCTGGGCGCACTCGGCTTCGGGCACGTCGAGGTCGGCACCGTCACTGGCGAGCCACAGCCAGGCAACGACAAGCCCCGCCTGTTCCGGCTCACCGCGGATCGCGCCGTGGTCAACCGGATGGGCTTCAACAACCAGGGCGCCGAGGTCGTCGCGGCCCGCCTCGCCGCCCGCGGGCGGCGCTCCGTCGACGCCGGGGGGCCGGTGCTCGGCGTCAACATCGGCAAGTCCAAGGTGGTGCCCGAGGACGAGGCGGTGCGTGACTACGAGAAGTCCGCTCGGCTGCTCGCCCCACACGCCGACTACCTGGTCGTCAACGTGAGCTCGCCCAACACGCCCGGGCTGCGCAACCTGCAGTCGGTCGAGAAGCTCGAGCCGATCCTGGTCGCCGTACGCCGCGTCGCTGGCTCGGTGCCGCTGCTGGTGAAGATCGCCCCGGACCTCGCCGACGAGGACGTGCTGGCGGTCGCCGACCTCGCCACCGCGATCGGCCTCGACGGGATCATCGCCACCAACACCACGATCTCCCGAGAGGGGCTCGCATCCTCGCCAGCCGCGATCGAGGCCGCCGGGGCCGGCGGGCTCTCGGGCCCCCCGCTGGCCGCCCGCTCACTCGAGGTCCTGCGGATGCTCCGAGCCCGGGTGGGCGACACCTTGACGCTGGTCGGGGTCGGTGGCATCACCACGGTCGAGGATGCTCAGGCCCGGCTCGACGCCGGCGCCGACCTGCTGCAGAGCTACACAGCGTTCGTCTACGAGGGCCCGGGGTGGGCTCGCCGGATCCTGGAGGGACTCTCATGACTTTCGGAAGCCGTTTCGCCGCAGCGCTGGAGGCCCGGGGCCCCCTGTGTGCGGGGATCGACCCGCACGCGACGCTGCTCCACGAGTGGGGGCTCGACGACGACGTCGCGGGGCTGGAGCGGTTCGCGCTCACGGCGGTCGAGGGGCTCGCGCCGCACGTGGCAGTGGTCAAGCCCCAGTCGGCGTTCTACGAGCGGTTCGGCAGCCGGGGCGTCGCCGTGCTCGAGCGGGTGATCGCCGAGTCGCGGGCCGCCGGCGCGCTGGTGCTGCTGGACGTCAAGCGCGGTGACATCGGCTCGACGACCCAGGCGTACGCCGACGCCTACCTCGACCCGGCCTCGCCGCTGGCCGCAGACGCGATCACCGCCTCGCCCTACCTCGGCTTCGGCTCGCTCGACCCGATGATCGACACCGCTCGCAAACACGACGCCGGACTCTTCGTGCTCGCCCTCACCTCCAACAAGGAGGGCCCCGAGGTGCAGCACGCCCGCACCGAGGACGGTGCCGGGTCCACGGAAACGGTCGCGGGCCGGATGCTCGACCACCTGCGGCAGCTGAACGCAGGTGAGGAGCCACTCGGCTCCTTCGGTGCGGTGATCGGCGCCACGATCGGTGAGAGTCCACTCGACTTCGCCTTCAACGGACCGATCCTGGCGCCCGGCTTCGGCGCCCAGGGGGGCACCGTGGCCGACATCCGCCGGATCTTCGGCAGCGCCGTCTCCGCGGTGACCCCGAGCTCGTCGCGCGAGTTGCTGCGCCGTGGGCCGTCGATCGAGGCGATGCGAGACGAGGCGCTTCGGCTCAACGAGGAGCTGCGGGCCTGACGTTCGCGTCGAGCGACGCGAACGGGCTGTCCGCAACCGTTTGTCCACAGCACGTTCACGACGTTCGACGGCTCACGCTCGATTGCCCGGTGCGCGCGATCGTGGCTATGTTGACCTGACCGCTCCCTCTCCCCGCGTAGGACTAAGGACTCCGGACCCGTGGCTCTGCCCCCGCTCACTCCAGAACAGCGTCAGGCGGCCCTCGAGAAGGCTGCGGCCTCTCGGAGGGAACGCGCCGAGGTGAAGAACCGGCTCAAGAACTCCGGTGCGACCATCTCCGAGGTGCTCGCCGAGGGTCAGAAGAACGAGGTCATCGGCAAGATGCGGGTCGTCGATCTGCTGCAGTCGATGCCCGGGCTGGGCAAGGTGCGGGCCAAGCAGACCATGGAGCGGCTCGGCATCGCCGAGAGCCGGCGGGTCCGCGGGCTCGGCACCAAGCAGGTGGCGGCACTCGAGCGGGAGTTCGGTGGCTGACTCCTCCACCACCGGGTCCGATGACTGAGCCGGAGCGCAAACGCCGTCTCGTCGTCCTCGCCGGGCCGACGGCCGTGGGCAAGGGCAGCGTCGCCGCCGACATCCGCGAACACCACCCCGAGGTGTGGATCTCGGTGTCCGCGACCACCCGAGCCGCACGACCCGGCGAGGTGAACGGCGTCCACTACTGGTTCGTCTCCGACGAGGAGTTCGACCGGATGGTGGAGGACGACGACCTGCTCGAGTGGGCGGTCGTGCACGGCTGCAACCGGTACGGCACTCCTCGCCAGCCGGTCGACCTCGCGCTCGCCTCGGGTCACCCTGCGATGCTCGAGATCGACCTCCAGGGTGCCCGTCAGGTGCGGCAGAGCATGCCGGAGGCGCTGTTCGTGTTCCTCGAGCCGCCGTCGTGGGATGAATTGGTACGTCGACTGGTCGGGCGCGGCACCGAGGACGAGGCCGAGCGCGAGCGCCGGCTGGCCACTGCGCGCGAGGAGCTGGCCGCGCAGGAGGAGTTCGACGTGAGCATCGTCAACCGCGAAGTTCACGCTGCTGCGGAGGAGTTGGTAGCCTTGATGGAGCTCGACCACGGCACGATCGCCTGACTGCATGCCTGACTGCCGGCCGAGCGTCGACCACGCCCACTGAGGCGCCCGAACGAGACTTAAGAGGCTGCGCGCGTGTCTGCCCCCAAGATCGATGCCGAGGGTGTCACCAACCCCTCGATCGACGACCTGCTCACCAAGACCGACAGCAAGTACAAGCTGGTCCTCTACAGCGCCAAGCGCGCTCGGCAGATCAACGCCTACTACTCCCAGCTCGGCGAGGGTCTGCTGGAGTACGTCGGACCGCTCGTGGACACCCACGTCCAGGAGAAGCCGCTGTCGATCGCGCTGCGCGAGATCAACGACGACCTGCTGACCTGCGAGGACGTCGACCCGGCCGAGCTGGCCGCCGAGGAGGCTGCGGCCAAGGCCGCCGTCGCCGACGCGGGCAACGCCTGACCAGGCAGGTAGCCCCCTGAGCAGGGTCGTCCTCGGGGTCTCCGGCGGCATCGCGGCGTACAAGGCCGCGGAGCTGCTCCGTCGCTTCACCGAGTCCGGCCACGACGTCACGGTGGTCCCCACCGCGGCGGCGCTGGAGTTCGTCGGCGCACCCACCTGGGCGGCGCTGTCGGGCAAGCCGGTCTCCACCGAGGTGTGGCAGGACGTTCACCAGGTGCCGCATGTCCGGATCGGCCAGAGCGCCGACCTGGTGGTCGTCGCCCCGACCACCGCCGACCTGCTGGCCAAGGCCGCCCACGGGCTGGCCGACGACCTGCTCACCAACACCCTGCTCACCGCCCGGTGCCCGGTGGTCTTCGCGCCGGCCATGCACACCGAGATGTGGGAGCACCCGGCCACCCGGGCCAACGTCGCCACGTTGCGCGAGCGCGGCTGCCTGGTCGTCGAGCCGGCCGAGGGCCGGCTCACCGGCGCCGACTCCGGGAAGGGGCGGCTCCCCGATCCCGACGAGCTGTTCGACCTCTGCCGCGACGTGCTGGCCCGCGCCGACGCGGCCGGGTCCGTCTCGTCGCAGGACCTCGCCGGTCGACAGGTGGTGGTCTCCGCGGGCGGCACCCGCGAATACCTCGATCCGGTCCGTTTCCTCGGCAACCGCTCCTCGGGCCTCCAGGGTTACGCACTGGCCCGGGCCGCGGCCTCCCGCGGCGCCGAGGTGACACTGGTCGCCGCCAACACCGCGCTCGCCGACCCCGCCGGGGTCAAGGTGGTCCGGGTCGAGACCACCGAGCAACTACGCACGGAGATCCTCGCCGCGGCCGTGTCCGCGGACGCCGTGGTGATGGCCGCCGCGCCAGCCGACTTCCGGCCGGCCGCTGTGAGCGAGGCGAAGATCAAGAAGGCCGAGGACGGCTCGGCGCCGCCGCTCGAGCTCATCCAGAACCCCGACATCCTCCGTGAGCTGTCGACCACCCGCCCACACCCGGGCGCCGTGATCGTCGGCTTCGCGGCCGAGACCGGCGACGCGCACTCCTCGGTCCTCGACCTCGGCCGGGCCAAGCTGGCCCGCAAGGGGTGCGACCTGCTGGTCGTCAACGACGTGAGCGGGGGAGCGGTGTTCGGGAGCCCGGACAACGAGGCGGTCGTGCTCGGGGCCGACGGTACGGCGACCGAGGTTCCGCACGGCTCGAAGACCGCGCTGGCCCACGTCATTTGGGACGAAGTGGCCCACAGGCTGCACGATTGACCCGATCCGCCGTACCCCGAGACGGCGATCTCGCGTCCCTGGCGGGCGCTAGCGTGACCGAGTACGACCGAACGAAACAGGAGACAAGCACAGTGGCAGGACGTCTGTTCACCTCCGAGTCGGTGACCGAGGGTCACCCGGACAAGATCGCCGACCAGATCAGCGACTCCGTCCTCGACGAGATGCTGCGCCAGGACCCGCACAGCCGGGTCGCGGTCGAGACCCTCCTCACGACCGGCCTCGTGGTCGTCGCCGGCGAGGTGACCACCACCGGCTACGTCGACGTCAAGAACATCGTTCGCAAGCGGATCATCGAGATCGGCTACGACTCCTCGGTCAAGGGCTTCGACGGCCACTCCTGCGGCGTGATGGTCGCCATCGGTGGCCAGTCCGGCGACATCGCCCAGGGTGTCGACAGCGGTCATGAGGCGCGCACCGGCTCGGTCGACGCGATGGACAAGCAGGGCGCCGGCGACCAGGGACTGATGTTCGGCTATGCCTGCGACGACACCGACGTGCTGATGCCGCTGCCCATCGTGATGGCCCAGCTGTTGGCCGAGCGGCTCAGCGAGGTGCGCAAGGACGGCACGCTGCCCTACCTGCGTCCCGACGGGAAGACGCAGGTCACCATCGAGTACGACGCCGACAACCGCCCGGTCCGTGTCGACACCGTGGTGCTGTCCTCGCAGCACGACGAGGAGACCGACCTCGACACGCTCGAGGCCGACGTCAAGAAGCACGTCATCGACCCGGTCCTCAGCACCTTCGAGCTGCCCTCCGAGGGCTACCGCCTGCTGGTCAACCCGACCGGTCGCTTCGTGGTCGGCGGCCCGATGGGCGACGCCGGCCTGACCGGTCGCAAGATCA
>DOWL01000204.1:7167-7373 GCA_003519585.1 Nocardioides sp.
GCGCTGCGAGGCCCAGGTCGCCTACGCGATCGGCAAGGCCCAGCCGGTCGGTGTCTTCATCGAGACCTTCGGCACCGGCACCGCCTCCAACGAGGCGATCCAGAAGGCCGTGCTCGAGGTCTTCGACCTGCGCCCTGCGGCGATCATCCAGGACCTCGACCTGCTCCGACCGATCTACGCCCAGACCGCGGCCTACGGCCACTTCG
>DOWL01000204.1:7563-8061 GCA_003519585.1 Nocardioides sp.
CACCTGGGAGCGCACCGACCGCGCTGACGCGCTCAAGGCGGCGGTTGCCGCCAGCTGACGGTTGCTACGTCTGGGCCTGGATTCATCGACTCCCGGGCACGCGCCACCATTGGGGCTCAGCCCCGGGGGGCGGCGGCTGGTATCCATGTCGGCGTGTCCGGACCGCAGCAAGCTGAGCCCCGGGAGCAGCAGGAGCTGCTCCCGGGGCTGGTGCGTTCGCGCGTGCGGCCAACCCGGGCCACCACCAAGGCCGCGGAGCCTCCTGCGGAGCACGACCCGATCGCGCGAGTGCTGGTCGACGTGCCGTTGGCGCACCTGGATCGCACCTTCGACTACGCCGTGCCCGCGTCGATGGCGGCCGACGCCGTGCCCGGCGCGCGGGTCAAGGTGCGGTTCGCGGGCCGTGACGTCGACGGGTTCGTGCTCGCGCGCGCAGCTGACTCCGATCACGGCGGCTCGCTGACCCCGCTGCGGCGCGTGGTCAGCCCGGAGCAGGTG
>DOWL01000204.1:8190-8535 GCA_003519585.1 Nocardioides sp.
GCGTGGTCAGCCCGGAGCAGGTGCTCTCAACCGCGGTCGCCAGGCTGGCCGGCGCGCTCGCCGAGCGGTACGCCGGCACCCGGTCCGACGTGCTGCGCCTGGCCGTTCCGTCGCGGCACGCGACCACCGAGAAGAAGGACTCTGTAGCCGCGGTGCCGCCCCCTGCCTACGACTCCGCAGCCGCCGAAGCCGCGTGGGCGGCGCACGGGCCTGCGGCGGCCTATCTCGGCCACCTGGCCACGGGTGGCGCTCCGCGCGCGGTGTGGGCCGCCGCGCCGGGCACTGACTGGCCGCTGCTGGTCGCCCACGCCGTCGCCGCGACCCTGGCCGGCGGGCGCGGCTCGC
>DOWL01000204.1:8700-44832 GCA_003519585.1 Nocardioides sp.
GTCTTGGGGCCCGACCAGCACGTCGTGCTCACGGCCGACGCCGGTCCGGCCAAGCGCTACCGCGACTTCCTGGCCGTGTCCCGCGGCCGTCGCCGGGTCGTCGTAGGCACCCGCGCAGCGGCGTTCGCCCCGGTGGTGGCGCTCGGGCTGGTCGTGATCTGGGACGACGGCGACGACCTGCACGCCGAGCCCCGGGCGCCGTACCCACACGCCCGCGAGGTGCTCCTGCTGCGTGCCGAGGGCGAGGGCACGGCCGCGCTGGTCGGCGGCTTCGCGACCAGCGTCGAGGCCGATCAGTTGGTCCGCACCGGTTGGGCGCACCAGTTGGCGGCGTCCCGCGAGGTGCTGCGCGAACGACTGATCACCTCGGTGGCGGGCGCCGACGAGCACGCGCTGGCCCGAGACCCCCTGGCCCGGGTCACCCGGGTGCCGACCGAGGTGCACCGGACCATCCGAGACGCCCTGGCTGTGGGGCCGGTCCTGGTGCAAACGCCCCGTAGCGGGTACGCCGCCGCGCTGGCCTGCGAGCGCTGCCGGAACCCCGCCCGGTGCCGGGTCTGCGCCGGGCCGCTCGCGCTGTCCTCGGCGACGGCCCCGCCGACCTGCCGATGGTGCGGCGCCAGCGACGAGTCCTGGGCCTGCCCCGAGTGCGGCCACCGCGGGCTGCGGGCGCCGGTGGTGGGGGAGACCCGCACCGCCGAGGAGCTGGGCCGCGCCTTCGCGGGCACGGTCGTGCGCACCTCCGGGGGCGACCGCGTGCTGGCCACGGTCGCCGCGGAGCCGGCCATCGTGGTGGCGACACCGGGTGCCGAGCCCGTCGCCGAGGGCGGGTATGCCGCGGTGGTGCTGCTCGACACCTGGCTGGTGCTGGGCCTGGCCCAGCTGCGGGCGGAGGAGGAGGCGCTGCGGCGATGGGCCAACGCCGCGGCCCTGATCCGACCCGGTGGCCGGTGCGTGCTGGTCGGCGACCCCGCGCATCCCGCGCTCCAGGCACTCGTCCGCTGGGACCCGGCCGGGTTCGCCGCCCGAGAAGCAGCGCAACGTCGCGAGGCGCACCTGCCACCTGCCTCCCGGCTGGCGACCATCACCGGCGAGCCGGGAGCCGTGGATGACGCGTTGACGCTCCTGGCCGCCCCCGCCGGACTCGAGGTGCTCGGGCCGGTCGCACACGGTGCTGAGGGCGAGTCACGGGTCGTGGTGCGGGTGCCTCGCGCCCACGGCGTAGAACTGTCACGAGCGCTGGGCGAGGTACAGCGGGTTCGTTCGGCGCGCAAGCTGGACGCCGTACGCATCCAGGTCGACCCGTCCCTCTAGGCCATGTCTCCAAGTCCCGGCGGCGCCGGCGCCGCCCAGCTCACGCGGTGGCGGCGTTGCCGTCGCTCGCTGGACGTACAGGTAGAGCTTCGCTTCGGCGCCTTGCCACCGCGCGCCTGGACGACGCCGGCATCCACCGCTACTCGGGAGGCATGGCCTAGCGATTCGTCTGTGGCAGGACACCGCGGAGGCCCCGTCAGAGCGCAGACGAATCGCTCCTAGACTCGGATGGTGATTCAGCCCATCCGGCTCTTCGGCGACCCGGTGCTGCGGCAGCGCGCGGTCGAGGTCGTCGACTTCGACAAGGAGCTGCGCAAACTCGTCGACGACCTCACCGAGACGATGCTCGACGCACCCGGAGCCGGGCTGGCGGCGCCGCAGATCGGGGTCGGGCTACGGGTCTTCACGTGGAACGTCGACGGAGAGATCGGACACCTGGTCAACCCGGTGCTCGACCTGTCGGAGGAGGAGCAGTTCGGCCCTGAAGGGTGCCTGTCGATCCCGCAGCTCTCCTTCGACTGCCGGCGGGCCCTGCACGTGGTGGCGAAGGGCTTCGACATGCACGGCGAGCCCGTGGCTATCGAGGGCACCGAGCTGTTGGCGCGGGCGCTGCAGCACGAGACCGATCACCTCGACGGCGTGCTCTTCATCGACCGGCTCGACGAGGAGACCCGGCGAGCTGCGAAGAAGGCGATCCGCGAGGCGGAGTGGTTCGGCGTACAGGCGCCGACGGTCAAGGTCTCGCCACATCCGATGGGTGGGCTGGGTCGATGAGCGGGCCGATGAGCGGGCCGCGTTGAGGGTCGTCTTCGCCGGCACTCCCGAGGTGGCGCTCCCCAGCCTGAGAGCGATCGCCGACTCGGGCCACGACCTGGTCGGCGTGGTGACCCGCCCCGATGCCCCCGCCGGCCGCGGCCGGCGGCTGACACCGAGTCCGGTGGCCCAGTTGGCCGCCGAGCTCGGAGTCCCGGTCCTCACCCCCGAGCACCCGCGCGAGCCGGAGTTCCAGGCGGCGCTGCGCGAGCTGGCGCCGGACTGCTGCCCGGTGGTGGCCTACGGCGCCCTGCTGCCGCAGAGCGCCCTCGACATCCCGGTCCACGGATGGGTCAACCTGCACTTCTCCTGCCTGCCGGCCTGGCGCGGGGCCGCACCGGTCCAGCACGCGATCTGGGCGGGCGACGAGGTGACCGGAGCGACGACCTTCCGGATCGTCCGGGAGCTCGACGCCGGCCCGGCGTACGGCGTCATGACTGAGCGGGTCCGGGCCACCGATACGGCGGGCGATCTGCTGGGCCGGTTGGCCGAGGGTGGAGCCGGGCTGCTGGTGGCCACGCTCGACGGCATCGAGGACGGCAGCCTGGAGGCCCGTCCGCAGCAGGCAGAGGGCACGTCCTATGCGCCCAAACTCAGCGTCGAGGACGCCCACGTCGACTGGACCGAGCCCGCGCAGGCGCTGGACCGGCAGATCCGGGCCTGTACGCCGGCTCCGGGGGCCTGGACCACCTACGCCGGCACCCGGCTCAAGGTCGGGCCGGTCCAGCTCACGGCCGAACGCCTCGAGCCGGGCGAGCTACGCGTCGGCAAGGCCGAGGTCCTGGTCGGCACCGCCACGACGGCGGTGCGCCTCGGTGAAGTGAAGGCGTTCGGTGCCCGCCAGATGCCCGCAGCCGACTGGGCCCGAGGGCTGCGGCTGCCCTCGGAGGGTGACCGGCTCGGTTCGGCTCACGAGCCGACGGAGGTCGAGTAGCGTGGACGGCGTGACCGCGACCCCTCCCCATCCGGCGTTCCTCGCCGATGGCTGAGCCCCGCTCCCGGGCTCAGGGGCGGGGCACCGCACCCGCGGCCGCCCCCGGCGGGCGCAGGATCGTCCTCGACCCTGCCCGCGCCGCCGCCCTCGACGTCCTCAAGGCGGTCCGGGTCGATCGGGCGTACACCAACCTGGTGCTGCCCGCGGCGATCCGGCACTACGGTCTCGAGGGCAGGGACGCGGCGTTCGCCACCGAGCTCGCCTCGGGGACGATCCGCCGGCGCGGCACCTACGACGCGATCCTGGCCGCCTGCACCGACCGCCCGCTGTCCAAGGTCGAGGCGAAGGTGCTCGATGCGCTGCGGGTAGGCACCCACCAACTGGTCTCGATGCGGGTGCCCGCCCACGCCGCGATCAGCACGACGGTCGACCTGGTCCGGGCACGGGTCAACACCGGCGCGGGCAACTTCGCCAACGCGGTGCTCCGCTCGGTGAGCGAGCGTGGGCTGGACGAGTGGATCGAGAAGGTCACGCCTGACGAGCGCACCTCGCCCACGCGGTACGCCGAGATCGCCTTCAGCCATCCGGCGTGGATCGTCGACGAGCTCCGCGAGGCGGTGGGCCGGGCCGAGCTGCACCAGCTGCTGGCCGCGGACAACGAGAACCCCCGCGTCACCCTGGTCGCCCGTCCGGGGCACTCCACCCGCGCCGAGCTGCCGGGCGAGCCGACGCCCTTCTCGCCGTACGGCGTGGTCCTCGAGGGTGGCGACCCGCGCTCGGTGCCCGCCGTGGCCGAGGGCCGGGCCGCGGTGCAGGACGAGGGCTCGCAGCTGGTCGCCCTCGCGGCCGCGCAGGCGCCGCTGACCGGACGCGACTCGCTGTGGCTGGACCTGTGCGCGGGCCCCGGCGGCAAGGCCGGGCTGCTGGCGGCGTTGGCGGCCGAGCGCGGGGCCAGCGTGGTGGCCAACGAGCGGTTGCCAGGCCGCGCGGGTCTGGTCCACCGGACGCTCGCGGCAACGGGCGGCGGGTGGGTGCCCGGCGCGACGGGCGTCGTGGCCGCCGACGGCACCCTGGCGCCGTACCGCGCCGGCGTGTTCGACCGGGTGCTGGTCGACGCTCCGTGCACCGGACTGGGCGCGCTGCGCCGCCGTCCCGAGGCGCGGTGGCGCCGCAAGGCCGACGACGTCGTGACCCTGGTGATGCTGCAGCGACAGCTGGTCCGGTCCGCGCTCGACCTGGTGCGCCCCGGGGGCGTGGTCCTCTACGCCACCTGCTCGCCGGTCATCTCCGAGACCTCCAGCGTGGTGACCTCGGTCAACGGTGCCCGCGCCGACGCCGAGCTGGTGAGCCTCGCCGAGCAGTTCGCCCACGTGCCGCGCTCGGAGGGGCCGGTGCCCGGGACCGTCCAGCTGTGGCCGCACCGCCATGGCACCGACGCGATGTTCATGGCGCTGTTCCGCCGCGTGGCCTGACGGTTCCTACGACGGCCACTACGGCTCGACAACGTGCCGCAGGTAGCGCCCCGGGGTCTCCAGATAGGCCTTCCAGTGCTGGACCAACTCCAGCTCGTCCCAGGTCGTGCGCCGCAGCCCCCAGTCGCCCACCTCGAGGATGGTCGCGCCCGGCATCGCCGCGAGCACGGGGGAGTGGGTCGCGCAGAGCACCTGGCCGCCGGCTCGTACGACGTCGTCCAGGGCGCCGATGAGGCCGAGCGTGGCGCTGAACGACAGGGCTGCCTCGGGCTCGTCGAGGCAGTAGAAGCCGGCGGAGTCGAACCGGGTGCGGAGCACTGCCAGGAACGACTCGCCGTGGCTCATCTCGTGGAAGCGCGGGTCGCGGGGGCCCGCGTGGTCCTCGAGGAAGGTGTACCAGCCGTGCATCGTCTCGGCGCGCAGGAAGAAGCCCCATCGCGGCGATCCGAGCCCGCGCTGGAGCCGGAGGGCGCCGGCCAGCGGCGACTCGCTCGGTCGTGTGGAGTGGCGTGCCTGCGTGGAGCCGCCCTCCGGCGACAGCCCGAACGCCACCGCCACGGCCTCGACGATGGTGGACTTGCCTGACCCGTTCTCGCCGACCAGGAAGGTCACGCCGTTGTCGAGGGTGAGCCCCTCCTCGAGGAGTTGCGCGACCGCCGGGACGGTGGCCGGCCACTCCCCGCTCGGCAGTGTGGCCTCCGGATGGCGGTCCACCCGCACCACCGGAGGTTGGTCGAACATCGTCACGCGGCGAGGCTACGGGTCGCCTGTGGATGAGCGACGACGTCCGACGGCGAAATCGGGCAGGTTCGGCTCATGCGTGGAACTCGGGAGGTGAGGCACCATGGCAGTCATGACGGCACTCGAGCCAGCTGGGCTGTTCACGCGAGCGGACTTCGAGAAGTTGCCGGAGTTCCCGGGTGAGACCCGGTATCGCTACGAGCTTCTCGACGGAGCGATCATCGTGAGCCCGTCTCCGGGGTTGGCGCACCAGCAGGCGGTCCTGGAGCTGGCGGTGCTCCTGCGAGAGGCGGCGCCGTCAGGGTTGATGGTGGCCGTGTCTCCCCTCGACACCTACCTTCCGACCGGCGACGTCCTCGAACCGGACGTGCTGGTCTTCGATCCGGCGATCATCGTCGACGACAAGCTGCAGGGTGGCGTGCCGCTCCTCGCCGTCGAGGTCCTCTCGCCCAGTTCGCGCCGCCGCGACGTCGGCGACAAGTTGACCGCCTACCGTGACGCAGGAGTGCCGTCGTACTGGGTGGTGGACCCGATCGATCCCCGGTTGCGGGCGTGGAGCCTGGTGGACGGCGCGTACGTCGAGATCGCCGACGTCAGCGGTGACGAGGAGTGGACGGCCGCGGCGCCGTACGCCGTGACCTTCCGCCCGAGCGATCTGACGGCGGGCCACTAGGCTCGCCGCATGGCCTCGAAGCCCCCGTCCGTCGAGATCGAGGTCGACAACCGGGTGGTGCGGATCAGCAACCCCGACCGCGTCTACTTCCCCGAGAGCGGCGCGACCAAGCTCGACCTGGTCGAGTACTACCTCGCGGTCGGGCCGGGCATCGTCAACGCGTTGCGCGAGCGGCCGTGCATGTTGCACCGGTTCCCGAAAGGGCTGGCCGACAAGAAGGTCCACCAGAAGCGGCTGCCGGCCGGAGCGCCCGACTGGGTCGAGACGGTGCAGCTCTACTTCCCCCGATGGGGTCGGACCGCCGACGAGCTGTGCGTGACCGAGCTGGGTTCGGTCGTCTGGGCGGTACAGATGTCGACGGTCGAGTTCCATCCGTGGAACAGCCGACGAGACGACACCGAGCAGCCCGACGAGTGGCGGATCGACCTCGACCCGGGCGACGAGTGCGACTACGCGACCGTGCAGCGCGTGGCCCACGTCGTGCACGAGGTGCTCGACGAGCTCGGAGCGGTCGGCTTCCCCAAGACGTCCGGCGGCAAGGGGCTACACGTATACGTGCGGATCCATCCCGACCATGGCTTCAAGGACGTCCGCCGCGGCGCCCTGGCCTTCGCCCGGGAGATCGAACGGCGGACGCACGACGACGTGACCACCACCTGGTGGCGCAAGGACCGGGACCCGCGCAAGCTGTTCGTCGACTACAACCAGAACGCCCGCGACCACACCATCGCGGCGGCATACTCGGTCCGCGGCGTTCCCGACGCGCGGGTCTCCACGCCGATCGCCTGGGACGAGGTCGACGACGCCGACCCGCGCGACTTCACGATGTTCACGGTGCCCGCCCGGTTCGCGGAGCTGGGCGACCTGCACGAGGCCATCGACGAGCACGCCTTCGACATCCGGCCACTGCTGGAATGGGCCGAGCGCGACAAAGCCGAGGGCCAGGAGACCCCCGAGGAGCCGGATTGATACCACGGCGAGTCTCGGCCCGAGTCCGCGGCGACGCTCGCTGGCTCTCGCCGGGCGCCTGGCTCGCTGGCCGGTCATATTGCGCCCTTGCTTCCACGAAGGGCCACGCAGCGGGTCAGGCTTCGAGGTGCGCCTTGAGCCCGTCGAGCATGCTCTGCCAGTTCTGGCTGAACTGCTCGGCCTGCTCCTCGCTGTCGTTGCCGTCCTGGGTGAGCTCGAGGTGCGTGCCGGATCCGTCGGCGGTCAGCGTGTAGACCAGCGTGTGATAGTTCTCCGGCTCGTCCGGCTGGCCCATCATCGGGCTGTAGTGCGTCACGGAGAGGACGTGCGGCTCGTCGTAGGTCAGGACCTCGCCCTTGTCCTGGTAGGCGCGCTCGTCGTACTCGCCGTCCCAGGTGATCGGGGTACCGACCTCCCAGGTCGTGGTCACCCGCGATCCCTGCATGTAGACCGCGATCTGCTCCGGCTCGGTGAGCGCCGCCCAGACCCGCTCGGGGCCGGCGGTCACGTCGATGCTGGCGGTGGCGATGTGTCCGGACATCCGTGTCATCTCCTCAGAATTGTGTGACTTACTCATACAATAGCCAGATGGCCACCTCGGTACACCCCCGGTTGGACAACCTCCTGGCCTCGCTCACGCTCAACCTGGCCGACGAGGGCCGAGTCGCGCTGGAGGAGGCTGCGGGGCTGTCGGGGAGTGCCGCCCTAGCGCTGCTCGCGCTCGAGGAGTTCCTCGGGGACGCTCACGTGGGCCGGCTCGCAGAGGTGATGGGCGTGACCCACTCGGGCGCCGTTCGGCTGGTGACCCACCTGGAGCGCGAAGGCCTCGCCGAACGCCGCTCCGGCGCGGACCGGCGCCGGGTCGAGGTCCGGCTCACGGCAACGGGCCGCCGCCGGGCCGCCGCGGCGCGGGCCGCTCGAGATGCGGTCGTACGGCGCGCGACCGCCGGCCTCACGGAGGCGGAAGCGGCCAGCCTCGAAGGGCTGCTCGAGCGGCTGGTCTCGGCCCGGGTGGAGGCGCGCATCGAAGGCCGCCGGGCGGGCCAGACCGGGGCCTGGTGGTGCCGGACCTGTGACTTCGCGGCCTGTGGACGACCCGAGGGCCGCTGCCCCGCCCAGGTGACGGCGGCCCGGGTCGTCGGTCAATAGGATCGCGATGTGGGCATCCAGATCACGCCGAGCATCCTCAACGCCGACTTCGCCCGGCTCGGTGAGGAGGTGGCCCGGATCGGCAGCGCCGACTGGGTGCACGTCGACGTCATGGACAACCACTTCGTGCCCAACCTGACCTTCGGGCCGACCATGGTGGAGGCGTTGGCCCGCAGCACCTCCACACCGCTCGATGCGCACCTGATGATCGAGGACCCCGACCGCAACGCGTTGGAGTACGTCGAAGCCGGCTGCGGCTCGGTGACCTTCCACGTCGAGGCAGCGACGGCGCCGGTGCGGTTGGCCCGTGAGATCCGGGCCAAGGGCGCCCGCGCGGCCATGGCGCTCCGGCCGGCTACCCCGGTCGAGCCCTACGAGGAACTCCTCCCCGAGCTCGACATGCTGCTGGTGATGACCGTCGAGCCCGGCTTCGGCGGCCAGAAGTTCCTCGATCTCTGCCTGCCCAAGATCCGCACCGCCCGCCACCTGCTGGACAAGCACGGAGTGGAGACCTGGCTCCAGGTCGACGGCGGGGTCTCCTTGGAGACCATCGAACGCTGCGCCGAGGCAGGCGCCGACGTGTTCGTGGCCGGCAGCGCGGTCTACTCCGCCGACGACCCCGACCGGGTGGTCGCCGAGCTGCGAGCGAAGGCGGAAGCGGCTCAGCGCGCAGCATCCGACTAATCCGAGCGACTCTGCGCAAGACCGCGGGCACACTGTCTCGGTGCTCCTGACCATTTCGACCACCCACCGGCCCGCAACGGACCTGGGTTACCTGCTGCACAAGCACCCGGACCGGATCCAGGAGTTCGTCCAGTCGTTCGGCACCACGACGGTGCTCTATCCGGAGGCCACCGACGAGCGCTGTACGGCGTTGGTCTGCCTCGAGATCGACCCGATCCGGCTGGCGCGCTCCCGCCGGCGGGGCAGCCCGGACTTCGGGCTGGCGCAGTACGTCAACGACCGCCCGTACGCCGCCTCCAGCCTGTTGGGTGGCGCGCTCGCCGACGTGTTCAGCACTGCTCGGGCCGGCCGATGCGCCAGCCGCCAGGAGCTGGCGGACTCGGCGCTCCCGCTGGAGCTCGAGATCCCGGTGCTGCCGTGTCGCGGAGGGCCCGAACTGGCCGAGCGGCTGTTCGGCCCGTTGGGGTGGCAGGTCCAAGCCACGCCGATCCCGCTGGACGAGGCGTTTCCGGAGTGGGGTGACTCGCGCTACCTCCATGTGGTCCTGCGCGGCACGATCCGGCTGGCCGATGCGCTCAACCAGCTCTACGTGCTGCTGCCCGTCCTCGACGAGGCGAAGCACTACTGGCAGGCGAGCGACGAGGTCGACAAGCTGCTCCGCTCCGGAGGCGCCTGGCTGGCCGGTCACCCCGAGCAGGAGCTGATCGCCCGCCGCTACCTCGGCCGCCGCGGCGCGCTCACCCGACTCGCGCTGGAGCGGCTCGCCGAGCTCGGGGACGACACTGCCGAGGCGATCGAGCCGGCCTGCGAGGAGGAGGTGGGCCAACCCGAGGAGCGGCGGGTCCCCCTCAACGCCCAGCGCCACCGCGCGGTCCTCGACGTACTGCTGGCCGCGGGGGCCGCCAGCGTCATCGACCTCGGCTGCGGTCAGGGCCAGTTCCTGCGGCTCCTGCTCGAGAAGCCCCGCTTCGCGCGGATCGGCGGCGCCGACGTCTCCGCCTCTGCCCTGGCCACAGCCGAGCGCCGACTCCGGTTGGACCGGATGGGCGATCGCCAGCGTGAGCGCCTGAGCCTCTTCCAGGGTTCGGTGACCTACGAGGACGACCGGTTCGCCGGATACGACGCCGCCGTGCTCATGGAGGTCATCGAGCACATCGACCCGTCTCGGCTCGCGGCGCTGGCGCGCGTGGTCTTCGGCGTCGCGCGGCCGGGGACCGTGGTGGTGACCACCCCGAACGTCGAGTACAACCAGCTCTACGCGGGGCTGACCGGCGCCCGGCATGCCGATCACCGGTTCGAGTGGACGCGCGCCGAGTTCGCGGCGTGGGCGGAGCGGGTCGCCGCGGCGTACGGCTACACGGTCGAGGTCAGTGGCATCGGCGACCCTGATGAGGTGCTCGGTCAGCCGACTCAGCTGGGGGTGTTCCGACATGGCTGAGTTGAAGGTCCCCGCACTGGGTCTCGTGGTGCTGGTCGGTGTCTCCGGGTCGGGCAAGAGCACCTTCGCCGCACGTCACTTCGACCCGTGGGCGGTGGTCTCCAGCGACCACTACCGCGGAGTCGTCGCCAACGACCCGACCGACCAGGCCGCGACGAAGGACGCCTTCGACGTGCTCGGGTACGTCGTGAGCACCCGGCTGCGGCGCGGGCTGCTGACGGTCGTGGACGCCACCAGCGTGCAGCGGTCGGCCCGGCAGCAGTTGGTCCGGCTGGCCAAGGAGCACGACGTCCTGGTGGATGCGATCGTGCTCGACGTACCTGAGCAGGTCGCGCAGGCGCGCAACAGTGAGCGGCCGGACCGCGACTTCGGTCCGCATGTCGTGGCGCGGCAGGTCCGCGACCTCCGGAAGTCGCTCCGAGGCATCCGCAAGGAGGGCTTCCGGCGCGTCCACGTGCTCACCGGGGTCGAGGAGATCGAGAAAGCCACGGTCGCCACCGAACGGTCCTGGAACGACCGCACCGAACTCACCGGGCCGTTCGACGTCATCGGCGACGTGCACGGCTGCCGGTCCGAGCTCGATACGCTCCTCGACGCGCTGGGCTGGGCGGGCACCCACCACCCCGAGGGCCGGACGGCGCTCTTCGTAGGCGACCTGGTCGACCGCGGGCCGGACACGCCGGGCGTGCTGCGCCGGGTGATGGCCATGGTCGAGGCAGGCACCGCGCTGTGCGTGTCCGGCAACCACGAGGCCAAGCTGGTCCGAGCCCTCAAGGGCGCCCAGGTGCAGGTCACCCACGGGCTGGAGGAGTCGCTGGAGCAGTTGGCCGCCGAGAGTGAGGAGTTCCGAGCCGAGGCATTGGCCTTCATGGACGGGCTGATCAGCCACTACATCCTCGACGGGGGCCGACTCGTGGTCGCGCACGCGGGGCTCAAGGAGGCCTACCACGGTCGGGCTTCGGGGCGGGTGCGCTCCTTCGCGCTGTACGGCGACACCACCGGCGAGACCGACGAGTACGGCCTCCCGGTCCGCTATCCCTGGGCGCGCGACTACCGCGGCCAGGCGATGGTCGTCTACGGCCACACCCCGGTCCCCGAGGCCGAGTGGGTCAACAACACCATCTGCCTCGACACCGGGGTGGTCTTCGGCGGCAAGCTGACCGCGCTGCGCTACCCCGAGCGCGAGATCGTGTCGGTGCCCGCCGAGCAGCAGTGGTACGAGCCGGCCCGGCCGCTCGTGGCGGAGCCGATCGAGCGCGAGCCGACCGCCCTGGCCATCGACGACGTGATCGGGGAGCGCTGGCTCGAGGCGCCGTACGCCGGGAAGGTGAAGGTCCCCGCAGAGAACGCCGCCGCGGCGCTGGAGGTGATGAGTCGGTTCGCGGTCGACCCGCGGTGGCTGGTGTATCTCCCCGCGACCATGTCGCCGGCGACCTCGTCCACCCGGACCGGCCTGCTCGAGCATCCGGAACAGGCCTTCGACGACTACGTCGCCATGGGCGTGACCTCGGTGGTGTGCGAGGAGAAGCACATGGGCTCTCGCGCCGTCGCGGTGCTCGCTCGCGAGGCGGAGGCGGCTGAGCGACGGTTCGGCGTCGCCGACGGGACGACCGGTGTCGTCTACACCAGGACCGGCCGCCCGTTCTTCGACTCTTCGGAGACCATGACCGAGCTGGTCGCGCGGCTGCGCGCCGCTGCGGCACCGCTGTTCGAGCGGCTCGACACCGACTGGCTCGTGCTGGACGGCGAGCTGCTGCCTTGGTCGGCCAAGGCGCTCGGTCTGATCCGCGGGCAGTACGCCGCCGTCGGTGCGGCTGCCCGGCATGCGCTGCCGGCTCTAGGCGCTGTGCTGGACACGGCCGCGGCCCGTGGGCTCGATGTGCGCGAACTCGCGGCCCGCTCCGATCGACGGCTGGCGCACGCGCAGGCGTTCCGGGATGCCTACGCGGCGTACTGCCGGCCGACGGACGGTCTCGACGGGGTCACCTTCGCGCCGTTCCAGATCCTGGCCGGCGAGGGCCGGGTGTCGGCGGCGACCGAGACGCATGCGTGGCACCTCGAACATCTGGCCCTGATGGCCGGCGCCGACCTCATCACGTCCACCCGGCACCGGTTCGTCGAGCTCGGATCGGCCGAACAGCGAGCCGACGCCGCCGCCTGGTGGGAGGAGCTCACCGCGGCCGGCGGCGAGGGCATGGTCGTCAAGCCGGCCCACCTGACCGACGGGCGGGTGCAACCCGGGCTCAAGGTGCGTGGCCGCGAGTACCTCCGGATCATCTACGGCCCGGACTACACCGACTCCCTCGACCTGCTCCGCCAACGCCACCTCGGCAAGAAGCGCGAGCTCGCCCGCCGCGAGCACGGACTGGGGCTCGACTCACTGACCGCCTTCGTGGCCGGCGAACCGCTGTGGCGCGTGCACCAGTTGGTCTTCGCGGTCCTCGCCCTCGAGTCGGAGCCGGTGGATCCCAGGCTCTAATTGGATACCCCGGCGAGTTTCGGCCCGGCACCCTCGACGGACGCTCGCTCCGCTTCGCGGGCTTCGCAGTCCATCGTGGGCGACGGCCCGATCGCGGGGCGCGGGCTTCGCCCGTTTGGGGCGCGCGGCTGCGCCGCGAAAGACCGGGTCGCTGCGCTCCCTCCCGAGTTGCGACCGCGGCCCGGTCGGGCGACACGCCTGGTGGGTCGTCGGTCAGGTGTGGGAAGTATCACTGGGAGCGGCTTGAAGACCCTGTGGCAGACTGCTCGGGACGAGTAGCAATGCTCGCGTGCTCTGGGGGCGGTGAAATTCCGCGCCGGCGGTCACAGTCCGCGACCCGGTGGCAGCCAGCCACCGGTTGACCAGGTGAAATTCCTGGACCGACGGTCAAAGTCCGGATGGGAAGTGCACGCAGGTGTCGTCAGCACCCACGCGGGTGTCGACGAGCCGTCGCCCCGGAGCTGCGAGCCCCGGAGAGGCGACGATGACGTTCACAGCAGTCGAGCAGGCCGCGATGCGGCGCGCCCTCGAGCTGGCCTCGACTCCCGGCGTACCGCTTGGGCCCAACCCGCGGGTCGGCTGCGTCCTCCTTGACGAGTCCGGAGCCACCGTCGCCGAGGGGTACCACCGTGGTGCCGGAACGCCGCACGCCGAGGCCGATGCGCTGGCGCGGGCAGGGGAGCGCGCCAGAGGTACGACGGCCGTGGTCACCCTCGAGCCGTGCGCGCACACCGGCCGCACCGGTCCGTGCGCGGTCGCCTTGCGCGAGGCCGGCGTACGGCGCGTGGTCTTCGCCCAGGGCGACCCCAACCCGGTCGCCGCCGGAGGTGGCGCGCTGCTGCGGGCCGGTGGGGTAGAGGTCGAGCAGGGCCTGCTGGTCGACGAGGCGCGTGCCCTCAACGAGGTGTGGACCTTCGCGGTCGAGCACGGGCGACCGTTCGTGACCTGGAAGTTCGCGACCACGCTGGACGGTCGAAGCGCGGCCGCCGACGGCACCAGCCGCTGGGTCTCGGGCCGCGCCGCCCGGCTGGACACCCACCGGCTGCGGGCGCTCTGCGACGTGATGCTGGTCGGCTCCAACACCGTCGACGTGGACGACCCCCAGCTCAACGTCCGCGACGAGCACGACCAACCGCTGCCGCACCAGCCGCTCCGGGTGGTGATGGGGGAGCGCGACCTGCCCGCCACCATGCGGATCTTCGACACCCGGCACTCGGGCGGGAGCCTCCACCTGCGCACCCGTGACCCCGAGACCGCACTCAAGACCCTCTTCGAGCACGACCGCCAGCACGTCTTGCTGGAGGGCGGACCGACGTTGGCTGCGGCCTTCCTCAACGCCGGCCTGGTCGACGAGATCGTCACCTACGTGGCGCCGATGCTGCTCGGCGCGGGCCGGTCCGCTGTGGCCGACCTCGGAATCACCACCATCGCCGACGCGTTGCGTCCCGTGGTCACCGACGTGACCGTGTTGGACGGCCTCGACGGCGAGGAGCCCAACGTCCGCATCACCATGAGACCAGGAGCGCACTGATGTTCACCGGGATCGTCGAAGAGCTCGGCACCGTGGCTGGAATCGAGGACCAGGGTGATGCCCTGCGGCTCACCATCCATGCCCAACACGTCCTTGCCGACGCGGGGCTCGGCGACTCGATCTCCGTCAACGGCTGCTGCCTGACCGTCGCGGAGCGCGACGGTGACACGTGGACCGCCGACGTCATGCAGGAGACGCTCGACAAGACCAGCCTCGCCGGCGTCCAGCCCGGCGACCGGGTCAACCTCGAGCGCGCGGTCACCCCAACCACCCGGCTCGGCGGCCACATCGTCCAGGGCCACGTCGACGCCGTGGGGGTCGTACGCCGGCGCACACCCAGCGAGCACTGGGAGGTGGTGGAGATCGAGATGCCCGCCCACCTCGGTCGCTACCTCGTCGACAAGGGGTCGATCACCGTCGACGGCGTGAGCCTCACGGTTGTCGAGGCGGGCGCCGACTCGTTCACGGTGAGCCTCATCCCCGAGACCCTGGCGCGCACGACGCTCGGGAGTCGCAAGGTCGGCGACCGGGTCAACCTCGAGGTCGACGTCCTCGCCAAGCACGTCGAGAAGCTGCTCGCCCACCGAGAGGGGTCGGCGTGACCGCCGTTGCCGCCCGCGCGGCACAGGAGATGCATGAGATGCAAGGAGCGACAAGATGACCGAGCCCCAGCACGTGGGGATCCGGATGGACTCCATCGAGCGTGCCGTCGCCGACGTCGCGGCCGGCAAGGCCGTCGTCGTCGTCGACGACGAGAGCCGCGAGAACGAGGGCGACCTCATCTTCGCCGCAAGCAAGGCGACGCCCGAGCTGATGGCGTTCACGATCCGGCACAGCAGCGGCGTCATCTGTGCGCCGATGCCCGGCGCCATGCTCGACCGGCTCGAGATCCCGCTGATGACGCCCCACAACAAGGACAAGATGCGGACGGCGTACACCATCTCGGTCGACGCCCGCGACGGCGTCACGACGGGCATCTCCGCGGCCGACCGCGCGCACACGGTCCGGGTCCTCGCCGACTCGGCGACCGAGCCGTGGGAGATCACCCGGCCCGGCCACATCTTCCCGCTGCGCTACCGCGAGGGCGGGGTGCTGGCGCGTCGCGGCCACACGGAGGCGGCCGTCGACCTGGCGCGACTGGCCGGGCTGACCCCCGCGGGCGTCCTGGTCGAGCTGGTCAACGACGACGGCACCATGAAGCGGGCGCCCGAGCTGCGTGCCTTCGCCGACGAGCACGGCCTCGCGATGATCTCGATCGAAGACCTGGTCCGCTGGCGGCGCCGCAACGAGGTGCTGGTCACGCGGGTCGCCGAGACCCGGCTCCCGACCCGGCACGGCGACTTCAACGCATACGGCTACCGCATCACGGTGGACGACTCCGAGCATGTCGCCCTCGTGTACGGCGACATCTCGGGCCCGGTTCCGGTGCTCACCCGGGTGCACTCCGAGTGCCTCACCGGCGACGTGTTCGGCAGCGACCGCTGCGACTGCGGCCCACAGCTCAACGAGGCGATGGACACCATCGTGGCCGAGGGGCGTGGGGTGGTGATCTACCTCCGCGGCCATGAGGGCCGCGGGATCGGGCTGGTCGCCAAGTTGCAGGCCTACCAACTGCAGGACGGCGGTCGCGACACGGTCGACGCCAACCTCGACCTCGGCCTGCCCGCCGACGCCCGCCATTACGGCGCGGCCACGCAGATCCTCAAGGATCTCGGCGTCAGCTCTGTGCGGCTGATGACCAACAATCCCGACAAGGTCACCAACCTCGAGGAGTACGGCATCACCGTGGCCGAACGCGTCCCACTCACCCCCCACCCCAACGACCACAACCTCGCCTACCTGCTCACCAAGCGCGACCGGATGGGTCACGTCCTGCCCGATCTCGACGTCGCGCCGCTCGACCGGGCCGAGGCCCGATGAGCGGCGGAGGGGGCGCCGCGGTCGAGGTGTTCGACGCCTCGACCTACCGCGTCGCGATCGTGGCCGCGAGCTGGCATACCGAGGTGATGGACGGGCTGCTGGCCGGCGCCGCGCGTGCCTGTGAAGACCATCAGGTCGAGGCGACCGTGGTGCGGGTGCCCGGAGCCTTCGAGCTTCCGGTGGTCTGCTCGGCCTTCGCGCAGCGGGGGTACGCCGCCGTGGTGGCGCTGGGCGTGGTGATCCGGGGCGGCACGCCGCACTTCGACTACGTCTGCAGCGCTGCCACTGACGGTCTCACCCGCGTCTCGCTCGATCACAATGTGGCCGTCGGCTTCGGCGTCCTCACCTGCGACACCGAGGAGCAGGCGCTCGACCGGGCCGGCCTGGCGGGCTCGAGCGAGGACAAGGGGTACGAAGCGACGGCGGCGGCGCTGGCCACCGCGCGGGTCCTGCGCAGGGGCAGCCCACTCTCGAGGTGACCTCGAGGTCAGTGGCCGCTCGGGTCAGCGGGCGGCGTGCCACTCGTCGGCGAGCAGCGCGTACATCATGCCGTCGAGCCACTGCCCGTTGCGGTGCAGCGAATCCTGCTTCGTGTGCTGCTCGCGGCGCATGCCGAGCCGCTCCATCAGCCGCCACGAGGCCGTGTTGTCGGCGAAGCATTGGGCGATGACCCGGCGTACGCCGACCTCCTCGAAGCAGATCCGCAGCAACTCGCAGGCGGCCTCTGTGGCGTACCCCTGGCCGGCGTACGTCGGGTCGAGGACGTAGCCGATCTCCGCCACCGTGCCCGCCGCTTGCGCGCGCACCTCGGTCTGGGACCACGGGTCCTCGACGCGCAGCATGAGGTCGCCGATCACGACGCCGTCCTTCTCGATGACCAGAGTGTCGCCGAGCCGCCCGCCGAACCCCTCGACCCACGTGTCCTGGTCGCTCGTCAGGCTGGTCAGCCACTCGGCCACCGCGGGCATGCTGCGGAACGCGAAGGTCGGCAGGGCATCGCGCGGCTCGGCGGGTCGTAGCGACAGACGCTCGGTCGTCGTGGGCCAGTCGAGGTCGGCAAGGCTGCGGGACATCCCGCCATCCTGACCCGCCGACCGCGTGGGGTCCACGTAGGGAAGGCGAGCGAGCTCGACCGACGCGGGCCTCTAGGCTGGTGCGTCGTGAAGACGTTCGAGGAGCTCTGGTCGGAGCTCTCCGAGAAGGCCCGGACCCGTCCCGACGGCTCGGGCACCGTGCGCGCGCTCGACTCCGGAGTCCATGCCATCGGCAAGAAGCTGGTCGAGGAGGCCGCGGAGTCCTGGATGGCCGCCGAGCACGAGGGCAAGGACCGCGCCGCCGAGGAGATCAGCCAGCTGCTTTACCACGCCCAGGTGCTGATGCTGGCCACGGGCCTCGAGCTCGACGACGTCTACGCCCACCTCTAAGGAGAACAGGTGTCTCTCCTCCGCATCGCGGTCCCCAACAAGGGGTCGCTCTCCCAGTCCGCCTCCGAGATCCTGCGCGAGTCCGGCTATCGCCAACGCGACGACGCCAAGCAGTTGACGCTGACCGACACCGAGAATGGCGTCGAATTCTTCTACCTGCGCCCGCGTGACATCGCCCTCTACGTCGGCGAGGGCACGCTCGACGTCGGCATCACAGGTCGCGACCTGCTGCGTGACTCCGGCGCGAAGGCCGAGGAGGTGCTCTCCCTGGGCTTCGGGCGCAGCCGCTTCCGGTTCGCCGGGCCGGTCGGCCGCTACTCCGATCTGGCCGAGCTGGCGGGCACTCGGATCGCGACGTCGTACGTCGGGGTGGTGAGCGCATTCCTCGAGGAGCGTGGCATCGAAGCCGAGGTCGTGCGGCTCGACGGGGCCGTCGAGACCAGCATCCAGCTGGGTGTCGCTGACGTGGTCGCCGACGTGGTCGAGACCGGCAGCACGATGCGCCAGGCCGGGCTCGAAGTGTTCGGCGAGACGATCCTGGACTCCGAAGCGGTGCTGATCACCCGCTCCGGTGACATCCACGGTGACGTTCAGGGGGACTTCGAGATCTTCCAGCGCCGCGTCGAGGGCGTCCTGGTGGCCCGCAGCTACGTGATGATGGACTACGACATCGAGCAGGCACGGGTCACCGACGCGGTCGCCCTGACGCCGGGCATCGAAGGTCCGACCATCGCACCGTTGCATCGCGAGGGGTGGGTCGCCGTACGCGCCATGGTCCCGCGCGACGGCGCCCAGCGGCTGATGGACGAGCTCTACGAGCTCGGTGCGCGGGGCATCCTGCTCACGGACATCCATGCCTGCCGCCTCTGACCCGACCCGCCCACCCGCGCTGCCCGAGCTGCCGCGCACGTGGCGCCCACTCGGCGCGCGGGTCGTGGGTATCGCGATCTCGGTCTGCCTCGGCGCGGTCTGTGCGGCCACCTGGCTGACCTTCGACGCCGAGACCCGCGGCCGGTTCACGGTCTTCCAGCGTGGCACGCTGGTCTTCTTCGGGCTGCTCTTCCTGGTGCTGATGTACGCCTTGATCCGCTCCCGCGCGGTCGCCTACCCCGACCGGCTGGTCGTGGTGAACGGCTACCGGCGCCACGAGTACGAATGGCCCCAGATCGTGGCCGCCCGCCTCCCGCCGGGAGCACCCTGGGTCACCCTCGACCTCGCCGACGGCGAGACCGCTTCGGTGATGGGCATCCAAGGCTCCGACGGAGACCGCGCCCGCTCCGCCCTCCGCGAACTCAAAGCCCTGGTCGCCGCCGCCTCCCCACCCTCCCCGTGACCCGTCGTTACTCGTGAGGAGTAACGACGGCTCGGCGCAAATTTCGCGGTGACCCGTCGCTACTCGTGACGAGTAACGACGGGTCGGCGTCGAGCGATATATCGGCGTCAGTCGGCGATACGGATTCCCCAGGAGGCGGAGAAGTCCGCACCGGGGGCCAGGGTGATGACGTCCTCACCGGTGACGAAGGCGTTGGCCTGGGCGGTCATGGGTTCAACGGCGACCGAGCGCCGTCGGGTGCCCTCGGCGTTGTCGTCACCGGTGTAGACCATGAGCCACGGGTGTGCGGCGTCGGCCCACAGCGCGACGGCGTGGCCGGAGACGGGGTCGCGCAGCTGGACGGTGACGCGGCCGGCGTCGTCGCGGGCCAGATCCGTGAAGGCGTGGTCGAGCACCGTGTTGCGGATCGGTCGGGCCACCCGGAAGTCGGCTTCGGTCCCGTCCACCGGCTCACGGCCGACCGGCAGCTTGCGATCCGGGTCGGACAGCGTCCGGGTGGCCGCGGGCAGGGTGAGCTCCCAGCCGTCGCAGGGACCGGTGCCGACGGTGAGATAGGGGTGCGCGCCGTGAGCGTACGGCGCCGGCCCGTCAGCCAGGTTGGTCGCGCTCTGGGTGACGGTGAGTCCGTCGGCGCTGACGTCGTAGACGACCAGCAGGTCGAGGGTCCACGGATATCCGCTTTGCGCCATCAACCGATAGCGCAGCGCCGCGGAGTGCTCGGTGTGCTCCTCGAGCGTCCACGCCGCCCACCGAACCAGTCCGTGCGACGCGTTGTGCCGGCCGGGCTCGCTGAGCGGGAGTTGCTGCCGCGTGCCGCCGAAGGTGTACGCACCGTCGGCGATCCGGTTGGGCCACGGCGCGAGGAGTTGGCCGCGCCCGCTCGAGGACTGCTCGCGCTCGTCGAATCCGTCGACCAAGGGCCTGCCGTCGTGCTCCAGGAGACGCAGCGCGCCGCCGCTCTCGGTGACCACCGCGCGGTACCCGTTGCCGCTGATCTCGTACTGCTCGCCGCTGGGTGCCACCACGCGGGTCAACCTACGTGGTGGCCCCGGCGACAGGGGAGCCCTCGCTCGTGATCCTGGGCGGATGGCGGCAGTCACCGGATCGGTACGACGGACGGTGCTGGCCGCGGTCGCGCTCGTCGCTGCCACGGCAGGCTGCGGTGACGGTTCCGACCGATCGACCGGCGCCCCAGCCGGCACGACCGCTACCGGCCCACTAGCGCTCGAACTCGCCGACGTCTTCGAGACAGCGGGCAACCCCGAGTGGCTCGTGGCGGGGTTCGACCGCGTCTGGGTGCACAAGGACGACGGGGCCGTCCTCGGCCTGGACGCCGACACGGGAGAAGTGGTCCAGACTCTCGACACCGGCCACCACGAACTCCCGGCCTGTCAGGGATTCGGCCGCGACGACACGGCCCTCTGGTCCTGCGCCGGCACCGACGCGCTGGTCAGGATCGACCCCGAGACGGCCGCAGTCACGCGCGTGCCGGTGGCCAAGCGCAGCGACCAGGGGCGGCTCGCGTTCGCCGGCGGCCTGCTGTGGTACCTCGAAACCGGCACCAACGACCTCGTCGGGTTGGACGACCAGGCGGCCGAGGCAGCCCGCGTTCCCCTTGGTGAGGTGTGCACCGATCTCGCCTACGACGACGACGTGATCTTCGCGCTCTGCCCCTCCACTCACCACGTGCTGCGGGTCGATCCCGTGGGCCGGGAGCTGACCGGATCGATCGACGTCGGTAACCCGCGGAACGCCGCGGTCGGCGCGGACCTGTTCGTCGGGGACGGCGGCGGGATGCTGCAGGTCGACACCGAGTCGCTGGAGGTCCTGCATCGATACGACGACGTCGGCCCGGGACAGGTGGGCAATGTCGACGCGAGCGCCGACGAAGTCTGGGTCCGCGAGCAGGACGGCACGTTCCTGACCCGGATCGATCCGGAGACCCATGAGGTGGTGGCGACCGTCGAGGCCCCGGATTACCCCAGCGGCGGCGATGTGCTGATCACCGACGACTGGATCTGGGTCACCGCGTCGGACGACAACCTGGTGGCCCGCGTAGCCAGGTAGGACTCTGCCTACCCGGGTCTCACGACAGGCGGGCGGGCGCCGGTGCCGTCCACCAGGACATCGGCGCGCTCCTGGGACCGGAACCGGTCGAACAGGTCGCGTTCGGAGCCCATGAAGGTCCGCCAGTGCTGCTCCAGGTGGTCGCCGTCGCGGGCCAATCCGCGGGCCAGCCGCAGCTCGTCGTCGACCTCGACCCAGACCAATGCGGTGACGTACGGCGCGATGGCCGGCTCGCTGCTGCCGACGCCCTCGACGACCAGCCACGGTCCTGGAGGGACCGACACGGACGCGTCGAAGCGGCCCTGGTGCCAGTCGTAGACCCGGTAGTGGCCCGTTCGTCCGGCCGCCAGCTCGGTGATCACCTCGACAAGCTGGCGCGAGACGGTGGCGAACCCGCCCCAACCCTCCATCAGGTCGTCGCCGTGGATGACCACGGCGCCGGTGCGGGCGGCGATCTCGGCGGCCAGAGTGGTCTTCCCGGAGCCGGCCGGTCCGTCCACGCACACCAGCCGTCCGCCACCCAAAGTGACCGCCCGGCCCGCCGCGAGCGTGACGACCACGCCGGCGACGTCAGAAGGCGAGCCCGTGGCCACGGTAGGTCGAGACCTCCTCGACGAACCGCGATCCCGACAGCAGTTGCACGGTGTTGGTGTGCTCGAACAGCTCGCCGGACTTGGCGTGCCGGAACCACACCAGGTCGCCGACCGACAGCAGCGCTGCCGGATGTCCGGTGAGCGGCGTCTGCACCTCGCCGGCGCCCTCGAGCCCGGTCAGGTGCAACCCCGCAGGCGCCCACGGCGACGGCGCGCGGTCCTTGCCTGACGGGCCGGACGCGATCAGACCGCCGCCGTGCACCGTGGCGATCTCGGGAGACGGGCGACGGGTCACCGGCAGCCCGAAGAAAGCCGCCGGCCGCGGGTCGAAGGACTGATAGTGGTCGAACAGTGTGGGCGCCAGCAGCCCCGAGCCGGCGGCGACCTCGGTCACGACCCGGTCGGCGACCGTGGCTTCCACCGAGCCACTGCCTCCGGCATTCCAGAACTCCAGCTCGGCACCCGATGCGCGGAGTGCGTCGGCCACCTCGCGGCGCCGTACCTCGAGCTGGCTCATCGACAGCGACTTGATCCGGCGTACGACGGCCGAGCGGGCCCGCTGCGAGGGCACCTCGTCCTGGACGCCGGCCACCTGACCCTCGTAGGTCATCGCGCCGACCAGGCGGAAGCCGGGACGCTCGCCGACCAGCCGCGCCAGCCGCGCGACCTCGGCGGCGTCGTAGAGGGGTGAGCGCTTCGGGCCGACGTGCTGGCCGCCCATCCGGAGCCCGGCGTCGACGTCGATCGCGATCCGGACCGGCACCGCGTGCGAGGAGCGCACCGAGTCGACCACGTCGAGATGCGCGACGTCGTCGATCATCAGCGTGATCCGGGCCGCGGCTGCGGGGGAGGCCACCAGCCGGGCCAGGGCACCCCGGTCGACGGTGGGATAGGCGACGACGATGTCGTCGCTCACGCCGTTCTCTTCGAGCCAGAGCGCCTCGGCCAGCGTGTAGCCGAGCACACCCTCGAAGCCGTCGCGCGCCAGCACCCGGCGCAGGAGCGCCGGGATCCGCACGGACTTCGACGCGACCCTGATCGGCGTACCTCCGGCGCGGCGGAGCAGGTCGTCGGCGTTGGCGTCGAAGGCGTCGAGGTCGACGACCATGAGCGGAGTGGCCAGTGGCGTCTCGTGGCTCGCGACCGCGCCGTTGAGCCGCGCCCAGAGCCGGTTGCGCTCGACGCTGGAGCCGGCCGAGATCACGTGATGCCGCGCTTGCGCAGCAGGGCCTCGATCTCGGCGAGCTCGGGGTCGACGTCGGCCACGACCGGCTTGGCCGCCCGGCCGCTGGAGCGGTTGAGCTCCGTGCTGTTCTTCGAGTCGCCTGCGGACGACGCTCCGCGGTTGACGGCATACCCGGCCACCACGAAACAGACGACCGAGACGCCGGCGAGCATGATGCCGAGCCAGTTGGACGGGCTGAAGGCGAAGTCGATCGCCCAGTCGCCGATCGCCGAGCCGATGGTGGTGACCAGTTGGAGGGTGTCGGTGAGCAGCAGGGCGAGGGGGATCAGCGTGATCCCGACCCCGCGCAGTCCAGCGACGAACCCGCGCCGCCGGAAGGCGAACCAGGTGTAGAGGCCGCCGAGCAGCGTGAGGGTCGTCGCCAGCGCCCCCCAGGTCACGTCGTCCACACTGCAAGCGTAGGGGGCGCTGGTTGCGACGTTCGCTGCGCGACCTCCCTCAACCGGCAGCGACGGCTACCGGGCACCGGCGTCGTGTCGTCGGCCCACCTCGGGCGATGCGCGATCCCTGGACTTTCGCGGGAGCGACGCCCACCGCCTACCGTAGAGCCGTGCACACGTCCGGGACCAGGTTGCTGGCCGGCGCCGGTGCTCCCGACGACCGCGGCGAGCCCGACCCGGCGCTGACCGCCGCGCTCTCGGCGTACGGCGCGGACCCGGCCCGGGAGCCCGACGTGCTCGCCGCTCTCGCCGACGCGCGACTGCTGGTGCCGGTCGTGGCCGAGCTCGGCGAGAGTGAGACGGGGGCGGACGGCCTGGTGCGCGACAAGTCGGCGGACCTGGCGACCGTCCTGATGCGGGGCCGCGACGGCCGGCTCGCGCTACTGGCCTTCACCGGGCTCGAGGCGCTGCACCGGTGGGACCCGGATGCCCGCCCGGTGCCCGTGCCCGCGCGTACGGCGGCGCTCGCGGCCCTCCAGGACGGCGCGGAGGCACTGCTCCTCGACGTGGCCGGCCCAGTGTCGTACGTCGCCGCGGTTTCCACTCCGGCGGAATAGTCCGATACCATCGGGCGTTGACCGATACGTGCTCTCCGGAGCACGGATCTCAAGCGGATGACAGTGGCCCCCGGGTCGCAGGTCCTCCCACCCGCATCGACCGCCTCAGCAACACCGCAACAACACCGCAACAACACAGGTCGTCGGGTCCGGTCCTGGCAGTGGTTGGTTGCTCTGGCGAGCGACGAGCTGACCGCCTGGCCTCCGCTTGCGACGCGGAGGCCTTCTTGCATTTCTAGAGGGATCCTCCGAGGCCAGTCACCGACAGCAGGAGGACACATCAGCACCGAGCTTCGTATCAACGACCGGATCCGGGTACCCGAGGTCCGCCTCGTGGGTCCCAACGGCGAGACCGTCGGCATCGTGCCGACGGACCAGGCGCTCAAGCTCGCCCAGGAAGCCGACCTCGACCTCGTCGAGATCGCGCCGCAGGGCAAGCCCCCGGTCTGCAAGCTCATGGACTACGGGAAGTTCAAGTACGAGAACGCCCAGAAGGCCCGTGAGGCGCGCAGGAACCAGACGAACGTGATCATCAAGGAGATGAAGCTTCGTCCCAAGATCGACGCCCACGACTACGAGACCAAGAAGGGCCACGTCGTCCGGTTCCTCAAGGCCGGCGACAAGGTCAAGATCACCATCATGTTCCGCGGTCGCGAGCAGCACCGTCCCGAGCTCGGGTTCCGGCTGCTGCAGCGGTTGGCGGAGGACGTCACGGAGCTGGGCTTCGTGGAGTCGGCGCCCAAGCAGGACGGCCGGAACATGATCATGGTGCTCGGCCCGCACAAGAAGAAGGCCGAGGCCAAGGTCGAGCAGAAGGCCGCCAAGGAGGAGCGCGCCGCCGAGCGCGCCGCCGAGGCCGCAGCAGAGCACGAGGAGCGGGCCGCGGCCCGCGCCGCCGGCCCCGTGGCCCAGAAGAAGGAACGCGGTCGCTCGGAGAATCTCGACCCCGAGATCGAAGCGTGAGCCCAGCCGTGAGCGAGGAACGAGCTCACGGCGTGCGGGCGAACGGGTCGAGCAAGCGCCGCGGCTGAGGAACGAAGCCGCGGCAGCGCGTCGAGACACACCGCAGCGATCAGCCCGACTCGATCAAGACGACGTAACGCAGCACGAGGAGAGAGACATGCCCAAGAACAAGACGCACTCGGGTGCCAGCAAGCGGTTCCGGGTCACCGGGTCCGGCAAGATCCGGCGCCAGAAGGCCGGCCTGCGCCACAACCTGGAGAAGAAGCCCTCCAAGGTGACGCGCCGGATGTCCGGCACGACCGAGGTCGCCAAGGCCGACGTCAGCCGAGCCAAGAAGCTGCTGGGCCTCTGAGCCTGCCCTTCTCAGAGACCTCAGCGACACAGCGACCCAGACACAAGGAGCAACGAAGACATGGCACGCGTCAAGCGGGCAGTGAACGCCCAGAAGAAGCGTAGGACCACCCTCGAGCGCGCCAGCGGCTACCGCGGCCAGCGCTCGCGCCTCTACCGCAAGGCGAAGGAGCAGGTCACCCACTCGCTGGTCTACAGCTACAACGACCGGCGCAAGAACAAGGGCAACTTCCGGCGCCTGTGGATCCAGCGGATCAACGCCGCGGCCCGCGCGCAGGGCATGACCTACAACCGGTTCATCCAGGGCCTCGGCCTGGCCGGGGTCGAGGTCGACCGCAAGATCCTCGCCGACCTGGCCGTCAACGACATCGCGGCGTTCAACGCGCTGGTCGAGGTCGCCAAGGCCGCCCTGCCCGAGGACGTCAACGCGCCCAAGGCCGAGGCCTCGGCCTGACCACTCCTCCGGACCGGTCGGTGGACGAGGACGGCGCGCAGCGCCTGTCCCGCAACCGCCTGAAGGAGCTGCGTCGACTCAGCCGCCGTTCGGAGCGATCCGAACGGCGGCTGTTCCTCGCCGACGGCCCGAAGGCCGTCGAGGGTGCTCTCGCCGTCGGCTGTGTGGTCGAGCTCTTCGCCAAGCGCGACACCGAGCTCCCGCCTGGGTCCGACTCCCTCGCCGAGATCACCTGGATCGATGAGCGCGCGCTCGCATCGCTGAGCGACTCGGTCACCCCGGCCGGCGTCGTCGCGCTGTGCCGGTACGTCGACGTACCCCTCGACCAAGCCCTCGCCGGTGCCCGGCTCGTAGCGATCTGCGCCGACGTGCGCGACCCAGGCAACGCCGGCACCGTGATCCGCTGCGCCGACGCGGCCGGCGCCGACGCGGTCGTCCTGGCCGGCGACTCCGTCGACCTCTACAACCCGAAGACCCTGCGGGCCAGCGTCGGCAGCGCGTTCCACCTGCCGATCGCCGTCGAGCGCTCCGCCGCCGCGGCGGTGGCGGCGGCCCAGGCCGCCGGGCTCACCGTGCTCGCCGCCGACGGCGCCGGTGAGGTCGGGCTGTACGACGCCCCGCTGGCCGGGCCGACGGCGTGGCTGTTCGGCAACGAGGCCTGGGGGCTGCCCGAGGAGTTGGCGGCACTCGCCGACCACCGGGTCGCCATCCCGATCCACGGCCGCGCCGAGAGCCTCAACCTCTCCACCGCCGCCGCGCTGTGCCTCTACGAATCGAAACGAACGCAGATGTGACGCACGTGACGCCCGGTCGACGCTGAAGGGAATGCCCGAGCGGCTTCGCAAGCCAGGAGGGAGCGCAGCGACCCGGTCTTTCGCGGCGGAGCCGCGCGCCCGGTGATCGGCCTCGATGGCCGTGGCGACAGTGCCGAGTGAGCGTCAGCGAGCGAAGGCACCGGCGAGCGCAGCGAGCGTCGCCGCGGACTCGGGGCCGAAACTCGCCGGGGTATTCAACAAGCGGACATGACGATCTCCGAAGCCGGCCAGCTTCTAGGAGGGCCCTCGCGTGGCTGGCCAGCATCGAGCCGGCGCGCAGACCCGGGGGTGAAACTCGCCGGGGTATCCAACGGCGACACATCTAGCCCACCTTGGCCCGTGGCCCGGATCGGCTCAGGCGGGGAGCCGAACGACCGATGGGGACCCACGTCCACCAGGCGACGGCGAATGTGGGGTGCCCATGACAGAGCACGCGAACGAGTCTTCGACGACCGTGCACCGATTGGTGGCCCGGCAGCCCATCATGGGCATCGACGACGCGATCGTCGCGTTCCAGCTCGTGCACCGCGCCACGCCTGAGGCGCAGCCCGCCACGCCGAACGCCGCAGACGAGACGATGACGGTCGCGGATCTGTTCGGCGACGTGTCCGTCGACGTCGGCCGCCTGGTCGGCGACCTGCAGGTCTACTGCGAGCCCGGGCCGGGGGTGCTCGACGGGTCGACCCCGGTCACGCCACCCACCCATCGCACGGTGCTGGACGTCCCCGCCGACCTCGGCAGCGATCCCGAGCTGGTCGAGCGCTGCCGAGGCTTCATCGAGGAGGGGTACTCCATCGCGGTCGACCGGTTCTCCGGCCAGCCCGGCGTCGAGGCGCTGCTCGAGTTGGCCGAGGTGGTCAAGGTCGACCTCGAGGCGCACCCGCGGCCAGAGGTGCTGGAACTGGTGGCCCGGTGCCGACCGCTCCAGGTGAGCCTGCTCGCCACCCGGTGCCGGACCGAGGAGGACCTGGCCTGGGCCAAGTTGGCGGGGTTCACGCTCTTCCAGGGCCCGGCGGTGCAGCGACCCGTGGAGGCCGCCGGTGGCACGCTGGCGCCGTCAGCGCTGGCTCAGGTGCAGCTCGCGACCGAGCTGCTCGACGAAAGACTCGACTTCGGGCGCGTCGAGGCGATCTTGGCGCATGAGCCGGCCCTGGTCGCGCAGATCCTGCACGAGGCCTCCCTAGGGGCCGGTGGGGGACTGCGTCGCGAGGTGCACACGGTCCGCGGTGCGCTGGTCCTGATGGGCACCGTCCGGATCCGCCAGTGGGCCGCCCTGACCGTGTTGGGCCGGCAGGTCAGCAACAGCCGTACGGACGCCCTCGCGACCTCGCTGGTCCGGGCCCGGATGTGCGAGCTGCTGGCCCCGACCCGAGGGATCGACCGGGCTTTCGCCTTCACCGCGGGCCTGTTGTCGGGGCTCGACCGGCTGCTGGGGGTCGAGCTCAGCGAGGTCGAGGAGCGGGTCGACGTCGACGACAAACTGGCCGGTGCGGCGTTCCGCCGCGAGGGCGCCCTGGGCGAGCTGGTCGGCCTGGTCACCGACTACCAGGAGCTGGTCGACAACGGCGAGCCGACCGGACCCGAGTTCGGGAACTTCGAGCTGATGGCCGCCATGGCCTTCTGCTGGGCGATGTCGCACATCACCGCCATGGAGCGCACCCCAGCCGCCGCGTGAGCCATACCGTCCATGACAGGGTTGCCCCATGTCCGGACCCCTCGCGCACGAGGTCGTCGATGCGCTGCCCGACGGAGTGGTGCTCGCCGGCCCGGACGGCCTAGTCACGCTGATCTCCCGGGTTGCCGCGACCATGCTCGGCGTACCCCCTGACTCGGTCGGGCGGCCGCTCGGCGAGGTCCTCGCGCTGCGCGATCAGGACGGGAATGCGTGGGTGGGCCACAACCTCCCCTACGCCGGATTGCCGACGCGTACGGCGGTGCCGGAGCAGTCCTGGCTGCTCCCCAACGGCACCGAGGTGCTGGTCGCCGCGCGGATCCACCGATCGGCGCTCGACCAGCCGGTGTCGCAGGTCGCAGTCACCATCCGCTCGGGTCGCGGCCGGGCCCGGCTCGACCGTGAGCGCTCCGACCTGGTCGCGACCGTCGCGCACGAGCTGCGCTCGCCGCTGACCGGCGTCAAGGGCTTCGTCCAGGCGCTGCTGAATCGCTGGGACCGCCTCAACGACGAGCAGAAGAAGCTGATGCTCACCACGGTCGCGGCCGACGCCGACCGGCTCAGCCGGCTGATCGCGGAGCTGCTGGACGTCGCCCGGATCGACACCGGCCGGCTCCAACTGCATCCGCGCCCCTGCGACGCGGCCGCGCTGACCCAGCGGATCGTCGACTCGGTCGTCGCGGGCACCGCTCGCCCCATCGACCTCGACGTCACAGGGGAGCTGCCCGACATCCACGCCGATCCCGACAAGTTCACCCAGGTGGTGACGAACCTGGTCGAGAACGCCGTCCGCCACGGTGAGGGCACCGTGCGGGTCACGCTCGAGCCGCTGGTCGAGGGAGAGCTGACCGACCAGTCGGGGGTCCGCGTCACCGTCGACGACGAGGGCGAGGGCATCCCCGTCGAGATGCGCCGGCGGGTCTTCACCAAGTTCTGGAAGGGCGGCAAACGGGGCGGCTCCGGCCTCGGCCTCTACATCGTCGGCGGACTGACCAAGGCCCACGGCGGGACGGTGACGATCGGCGACGCACCGGGTGGCGGCGCCCGGATCTCGGTCGCCTGGCCCTCGGGGTTCCCGGACATCTAGTGTGCTGACAGGACACTAGGCAGGCTGAGGTGCGGCGGTCGCACGCATCGCCGGTCGAGCCTGTCGAGACCACTGCAGCGCGTGTTGGGACCCGCCCTCGCGGAGATCTCGACACGCTCGGATGCGACCTCGTCCCTCGGTCGCGCTCGCTGCTCGATCACCGATGATCTGGTTCCGCTCGTTCCTCGCGGTCCCAGATCCTGCACAGAACCTTCACGAGTCCCACCCCCGTCCCACGCGCTCGCGCTCCTACCCTCAACGGCATGGAGCTGCGTCGGGTCCTGGTGGTCGAGGACGAGCCGGTCATCAACGATGCGGTGGCCGAGCGGCTCCGCGCCGAGGGGTTCCACGTCGACCAGGCGTACGACGGTCCGGGGGCGGTCGCGCAGGCCGTCGAGACCGAGCCCGACCTGGTGGTGCTCGACGTGATGCTGCCGGGCTTCGACGGCCACGAGGTGTGCCGCCGGATCCAGGCGAGCAAGCCCGTGCCGGTGCTCATGCTCACCGCCCGCGACGACGAGGCGGATGTCCTGGTCGGGCTCGCGGTGGGGGCCGACGACTACCTCACCAAACCGTTCCGGATGCGGGAGATGGTGGCCCGGGTGCGTGCGTTGCTGCGCCGCGTCGACCGCGCGGCCGAGCTGGCCGCCCGCCCGTCGGCCCGGCTCGTCGTCGGCGACCTGGTCGTCGACACCGGCACCCGCCGGGTCACGGTCGGCGAGGAGGAGGTACGGCTCACCCCCACGGAGTTCGACCTGCTGGTGCGGCTGGCAGCCAACCCGGGGGAGGTGCTCACCCGCGAGCACCTCCTGGCCGAGGTGTGGGACTGGCCGGATGCCTCGGGCACCCGGACCGTGGACAGCCATGTCCGGGCGCTGCGCGCCAAGGTCGGCACCGGTCGAGTGCGGACCGTGCACGGCGTCGGCTACGCGCTGGAGCAGCCGTGAGCTCACCGCTCCAGCCGGTCACCTCCATCAAGGTGAAGCTCGGCCTGCTCGTGACCGCCAGCGTGCTGGTCGCCGCCCTCGTGGGCGTGCTCGGCAGCCGGGCCGACGTACCCGTGCTGCTCGCCGTACCCGTGACTGTCGCCCTGGCGCTCGCGGTCACCCAACTGCTCGCGGTCGGCATGACCTCGCCGCTGCGGGAGATGACCGAGGCGACCCGCCGGATGGCGCGCGGTGACTACCGGGGCCGGGTCCGTGCCGACTCCTCCGACGAGATCGGCGAGCTCGCCCGCGCGTTCAACCAGATGGCCGCCGAACTCGCCTCCGTCGATCGCGAGCAACGCGACCTCGTGGCCACCGTCTCGCACGAGCTGCGTACGCCGTTGGCAGCGCTCACGGCGACCTTGGAGAACCTCGCGGACGGCGTCACCCCGGCGAACCCGACCACCCTCGGCGCCGCGGTCGACCAGGCCGAGCGGGTCGGAGGTCTGGTCGGGGACCTGCTCGAGCTCTCGCGGGTCGAGGCCGGCGTCGCCCCGCTCCGGCTCGGACCGCTGCGCGTGGGCGACCTGGTCGACGAGGTCGTCGCCGACCTGGTCCCGACCGGCCGCTCGGTGCGGTTCGAGGTGGCGCTTCCCGACGGACTCGAGGTGGACGCCGACCGGGCCCGGCTCCGCCAACTGCTGGTCAACGTCCTCGACAACGCCGTCCGCCACAGCCCCGAGGGTGGCCGGGTCACCGTCACCGGTGTCGTGCTCGCCGACCGCTGGCGGCTCGACGTCGCCGACGAAGGCCCCGGCATCGCTCCGACCGATCGGGAGCGTGTTTTCGAGCGGTTCGGCACCCTGGCAAATCCCGCCGAGGGTGCGGCGACCGGGGGCACCGGCCTCGGCCTGGCCATCGCGCGGTGGGTCGCCTCGCTGCACAGCGGCACCATCCGGTTCGTCGAGCCGCCGGTCGGCAGCTCCGGGGCACTGCTCCGGGTCGAGCTACCGATCCGGCCTCCCGTCCTGTCCGCCGTCCTTACTCCGTCCACCGCAGCCTTGCCGCACCCGCTCCCGCAGGAGGTCCCCGTGGTTACCCCGTCGACACCGTCCTCGCTTCCCGCACCACGTGTCCAGAGCGGTCCGCCGGGGTCGGCGGTGACGGCTGCGCCCGTTCTCGACCCCTTCTACGGCCGGTTCTGGCCGGACATCCCCGGCGCGGGTAGGGGACCGGTGCTGGCCGCCGCCGGGGTCGGCGTCCTGGCTGGCCTCGTGCTGCCCTTCCGGCCCGCCGGCCTGGCGCTGTTCCTCGTGCTTCTCGCCGCCGGGATCACCGTCGGGCTGAGCGCCAAGCATCGTCGCGACCCGTTCACCCTGGTCTGCCTCGGGCTGGGCGTGCTCTGCGCGCTGCCGGTCCTGCTGCTCGACGCGGACTGGATCGCGGTGCTCTGTGTGCTGGCCGGCATCACCGCGGTGATCGCCGGGGTGACGCGCGTACGACGGTTGCCGGAGTTCCTGCTGGCCGGCTTCTCCTGGCCGCTGGCCGGGCTGCGGAACCTGCCCTGGGTGGCCCGCACCCTGCGCAGCCTCAGCGGGCGTGACCGCACCCCACGGGTGCTGGGCACGGTGGTGATCTCGGCACTGGTCGTGTTGGTGTTCGGTCTGCTCTTCGTCTCGGCCGACGCGATCGTGGCCAGTTGGGTCGATGCCGTGCTGCCCGACCTCAGTGTCGACTCCGTCGTGCTGCGTGTCTTCGTGGCGGTGGCCGTGGCCGGGCTGACCCTCGCCGCGGCGTACCTCGCACTGAACCCGCCGGCGGTCGAGATGTGGGGGCTGCCCCGCGGGTCCACCGTGGCGCACCGCTTCGAGTGGCTGGTGCCGGTGCTGCTGGTCGATGCGGTGTTCGCGCTCTTCGTGGCCGCCCAGCTCAGTGTCTTCTTCGGAGGGCACGACTATGTCCAGCGCACCACCGGACTCACCTACGCCGACTACGTCCACCAGGGTTTCGGGCAGTTGACCGTGGCGACCCTCCTCACCCTCGTGGTGGTCTGGGCCGCGTCGCACTGGGCCGGGGACCGGCGAGCCGACCGGTTCTGGCTGCGGGTCTCGCTCGGCGCCCTGTGCGGACTCACGCTGGTGGTCGTCGGCTCGGCGCTCTATCGCATGCACCTCTATCAGGAGGCCTACGGCTTCACCCGGCTCCGGCTCGTCGTCGACCTGTTCGAGGGTTGGCTCGGCCTCGTGGTGGTCGCCGTCGCTGTGGCCGGGCTGGTCCGCTGGGGTGTCTGGCTGCCGCGCTTCGCGCTGATCACCGGCGTCGCGGCTCTGCTGGGGCTGGCCGCGATCAATCCGGACGCGTGGATCGCCGAGAAGAACCTCGACCGATACGCCGACACGGGCCGGGTCGACTGGTACTACCTCCAGGATCTCTCCGCCGACGCCGTACCCGTCTTCGAGGGTCGCTCCGAGATCGAGGTGAGCTGTGGGACACCTCGGCACTGGTCCCACGACGACGACTGGCTGTCGTGGAACCTCGGACGCAGCCGCGCCGACGCCGCAGGGGTCGAGATCACGTCGATGGCCGACAGCGGGCGCGCCGACCCGTGCCCCGCGCAACCGCCACCGCCGCTACCGGGCGGCACGTCGGACTGAGGTCATGGTGGGTGCCCGGTCAGCGCCGGGCGGCGGTGGGAGATCAACGTGTCGCGGGGCGGAAGTGGTTGATAGGTCACCGCCGCCCGGAGCGGGCGCCGGCGACAGGTTCTGCACAGACACGACGTCACCAGTTCGCGGCGGTCGCGCCGTGGTTCCTAGACTCGACCCCGTGTCTGGACCCAACACCGACTTCGACCCCGTGGAGGTGGCCGCGTTGCAGCCAGAGGAGGTCGAGGCGGCGCGCGATGCCGCTCTCTCCGCGATCGCCGCGGCCGGCGACCTCGAAGCGCTCAAGCAGGTCCGGATCGACCACACCGGAGACCGCTCGCCGCTGGCTCTGGCCAACCGCGAGATCGGCGCACTGCCTCCCCAGGCGCGCAAGGAGGCCGGCCAACGGGTCGGCCAGGCTCGTGGCGCCGTACAGCAGGCGCTCGCCCAGCGGCAACAGGTGCTCGAGGCCGAGCACGAGGAGCGGATGCTGGTCGAGGAGACCGTCGACGTCACCCTGCCCACCGACCGGGTGCCGGCCGGGGCCCGCCATCCGGTGACCACCGGTTCCGAGCTCATCGCCGACATCTTCGTCGCGATGGGCTGGGAGGTCGCCGAGGGCCCGGTCCTCGAGGCCGAGTGGCTCAACTTCGACGCGCTCAACCTCGGGCCTGACCACCCGGCCCGCACCATGCAGGACACGTTCTGGACCGACCCCGCCGACGACCACCTGGTGCTCCGGACCCACACCAGCCCGGTCCAGGCCCGCACCATGCTCTCGCGCCAACCGCCGATCTACGTCGTGTGCCCGGGCCGGGTGTTCCGCACCGACGAGTACGACGCCACGCACAGCCCGGTGTTCCACCAGGTCGAGGGGTTGGCGGTCGACCGGGGCATCACGATGGCCCACCTCAAGGGCACCCTCGATCATTTCGCCAGCGCGATGTTCGGTGAGGGGATCACCACGAGGTTCCGGCCGTCGTACTTCCCGTTCACCGAGCCCAGCGCCGAGGTCGACCTGATCTGCTTCGTCTGTCGAGGCGTCGACTCCGACGACTGTCGCACCTGTCGCGGCGAGGGCTGGATCGAGTGGGGCGGCTGCGGCGTGGTCAACCCGCGCGTCCTGCACGCCTGCGGCATCGACTCCGAGGTCTACTCCGGCTTCGCGTTCGGGATGGGCATCGACCGCACCCTGATGTTCCGCCACGGCATCGAGGACCTGCGCGCGCTCTTCGAGGGCGACGTCCGGTTCACCACTGCCTTCGGGGCGGAGCTGTGAAGACACCGATCTCCTGGATCCGCGACTACGTCGAGCTGCCCGCCGAGGTCACGACAGAGCAGCTCGCGGCGCGCCTGACGGCACTCGGCCTCAAGCTCGAGGCGATCGAGAAGCCGGGGGAGCAGATCCAGGGCCCGCTGGTGATCGGCCGCGTCCTCACCGCAGAGGCCGAGCCGCAGAAGAACGGCAAGACCATCAACTGGTGCTCGGTCGACGTCGGTGTCGCCAACGGCACCGGCGAGCCCCAGGGCATCGTCTGCGGCGCCCACAACTTCGGCCCCGGCGACCTGGTCGTGGTGATCCTTCCCGGCGGTGTTCTGCCAGGGAACTTCGAGATCTCCGCCCGCAAGACCTACGGCCACCTCAGCGCCGGCATGATCTGCTCCTCCCGCGAGCTCGGCATCGGTGAGGATCACGATGGCATCATCGTGCTGCCCGCCGGTGCGGGGGAGCCCGGCCAGAACGCCCGACCCGTGCTCGGCCTCGACCAGGAGGTCATCGAGTTCGAGATCAACCCCGACCGCGCCTACGCCCTGAGTCTCCGCGGAGTCGCACGGGAGGCCGCCCTCGCCTACGACGCGCCGTACGTCGACCCGGCCGAGCGCGACGTGCCGGCGCCCAACGATCAGGGCTACCCGGTGCTGATCGAGGACGCGATCGGGTGCCCGGTGTTCGTGGCCCGCAAGGTCACGGGCATCGACCCGTCGGCCGCCACGCCGGACTGGATGGCTCAGCGCCTGACTCTGTCGGGAATGCGGCCGATTTCCCTGGCCGTCGACATCACCAACTACGTCATGCTCGAGCTCGGCCGGCCGATCCACGGCTACGACGCCGACAAGCTCCAGGGCCCGATCCGGGTCCGCCGGGCCGCCGAGGGCGAGCGGCTGACCACACTCGACGGCATCGACCGCGCACTTCTGGCCGGGCCCGAGGGCGACCTCGTGGTCACCGACGACTCCGGGATCATCGGCTTGGGCGGCGTGATGGGCGGCGAGACCACCGAGATGTCCGAGACGACGGTCAACGTGCTCGTCGAAGCCGCGCACTGGGACGCCGTCTCTATGTTCCGCACCGGCAAGCGGCACAAGCTCACCTCCGAGGCCGGCAAGCGCAACGAGCGCGGCGTCGACCCGGTGATCACCCCGGCCGCGGCCGACCGGGTCGTCGAGTTGCTGGTCGAGCTCGGTGGCGGCACCGCCGATCCGGGCGTCACCGTGGTCGGTACGCCGCCCGAGCGGGGTGCGATCGCGATGGCGCCCGACCTGCCCGCGCGGATCTCGGGGATCGACATCGCCGCGGACACCGCGGTCGCGCACCTGATCGCCGTGGGCTGCGAGGTCACCGACGCGGGCTACGTCCCGCCGCCGTGGCGCCCCGACCTCACCGACCCCTACGACCTGGTCGAGGAGGTGGTCCGGCTCGTCGGCTACGACCAGGTTCCCTCCGTGCTGCCTCGTGAGGCCGCCGGTCGAGGGCTGACCCGCGAGCAGCGGCTGCGGCGCCGGATCGGCCGCACCCTGGCCGGCGCGGGCTGTGTCGAGGTGATCAGCTTCCCGTTCGTCGGCGACGCGGCCTTCGACCAACTCGGGCTGGCCGCCGACGATCCACGTCGGCACACGGTGCGGCTGGCCAACCCGCTCTCGACCGAGGAGCCGTCCTACACCACCACGCTGCTGCCCGGCCTGCTGCGCGCGGCGGCCCGCAACCTCGGCCGGGGCACGCCCGGGGTGTCGCTGTTCGAGACGGGCACCGTCGCCTTCCCGTCCGACCGCGGCCCGGCGCCGATCTACGGCGTCGACTGGCGGCCCAGCGAGGACGAGCTCGCCAAACTCTTCGAAGCACTGCCCGTGCAGCCGTTGCACCTGGCGGTGGTCCTCGCCGGCGAACGCGAGCGCCCCGGCTGGTGGGGAGAGGGCCGGGTTGCCGGCTGGTCCGACGCCATCGGTCTGGTCCGGCGGCTCGCCGACGAGCTCGGCCTGGACGTCGAGGTCGCCTCCGCGAGCCGGATGCCCTGGCACCCCGGCCGCTGCGCCGAGCTCTCCGTCGCCGGCGCGCCGCTCGGCCACGCTGGCGAGCTCCACCCGCAGGTCGTCACGGCCTTCGGCCTCCCCGCGCGGGCCGCCGCGGTCGAGATCGATCTCGACGCGTTGATGGCGCACGCGG
>DOWL01000204.1:44930-45348 GCA_003519585.1 Nocardioides sp.
GTTGATGGCGCACGCGGTGGACGTCGTCCCGGCCCCGGAGTTCTCGACGTTCCCGGTCGCCAAGGAGGACGTAGCCCTGGTGGTCTCCAACAAGGTGACCGCCGCCGACGTCGAGGCCGCGCTCCGCGAGGGCGCGGGAGACCAGCTCGAGTCGATCCGGCTCTTCGACGTCTACACCGGAGACCAAGTCCCCGCCGGGCACAAGTCGCTCGCCTTCGCCCTGCGCTTCCGGGCTCCCGATCGCACCCTGACCGAGCAGGAGACGAGCGCTGCTCGCGACGCGGCCGTCGCGCTGGCCGCCGAGCGGTGCGGTGCCGTCCAGCGGTGAGCTGAGGCTCCTCGACGAGGTGTCCTGGCGCGGCGCTCAGCTGCCGGGCGGCCGCACTCACTCGTTGCTGGCGGCGCTGGTGCTGGCGGG
>DOWL01000204.1:45487-45759 GCA_003519585.1 Nocardioides sp.
GGTCCGGTGTCGGAGGAGCGGCTGGTCGAGGAGGTCTGGGGCCTCGACGACCAGCCGGCCAACCCCGCCAAGGCGCTGCAGGTCGTGGTCTCTCGCGCCCGTTCCCAGACCGCGCCCGAGGTCGTCGCTCGCACCGAGCACGGCTACCGGCTCGGCCTCCCGCCGGCCGACGTCGACGCGCTGGCGCTCCGCGACGCGGTCGTCGCGGCCCGGGAGGCGGAGGGACGGCACGACACCATCCGGGCCCGCGACCGGGCGCGCGAGGCGCTGGC
>DOWL01000204.1:45880-50383 GCA_003519585.1 Nocardioides sp.
CGACCGGGCGCGCGAGGCGCTGGCCCTCCCCGTCCCCGAAGGCACAGCCGAGGGACCGCTCGGGGAGGTGCGGGCGGCCGCCGAGCGGCATCGGAGCATCGCGGCCGCGGTCCTCGGGCGAGCGCTGTCCGCCCTCGGAGACCACGACGAGGCACTGGGCCTCCTGGAGGCGACCCAGGTCGACGACGAGGCTTCGCTGTGTGCGCTGCTCCGCTCCACCGCGGCGGTCAAGGGTGCACCGGCGGCGCTGGAACGCTACGAAAGACATCGCGAGGAGCTCGCCGACCGGTTGGGCGTCGACCCCGGACCCGCCCTGCAGGCGGTCTACGCCGAACTGCTCGCCGCCGACCGGCCGGTCCGGGAAGGGCTGCGGTTCGAGACGACCACGCTGGTCGGCCGCGACGAGGACATCCGCGCCCTACGGGCCGCGGTCCGCGACGCGCGGGTTACCTCCATCCTCGGACCGGGTGGGCTCGGCAAGACCCGGCTGGCCCACCTGCTGGGCCGCGAGGCCGAGCAGCCGGTCGTCCGGTTCGTCGAACTCGTGGGCGTGTCGTCGCCGGAGGACGTCGTCGGTGAGGTCGGCTCGGCCCTCGGGGTCCGCGACTCGGTGAGTGGCCGGCGGGTGCTCAGCGCCGAACAGCGCAACGACGTACGCGCCCGGATCGCCCAGCTCCTCGACCAGGCACCCACGCTGCTCATCCTCGACAACTGCGAGCACGTGATCGAGGCAGTGGCCGAGCTGGTGGCGTTCCTGGTCGCCTCCTGCCGGCAGCTCAGGGTCGTCACCACGACGCGGGCGCCGTTGGCCATCGCCGCCGAACGGGTCTTTCCGCTCGGTCAGCTCACCGACGACGCCGCCGTTGACCTGTTCCGCCAGCGCGCGACCGCGGCCCGGCCGGGCGTAGCCCTCGGGGATGAGGCCGTACGCCGCGTCGTACGCCGCCTCGACGGGCTGCCGCTGGCCATCGAGCTTGCCGCCGCGAAGGTCCGGGCGATGTCGGTCGAGGACATCGACCGGCGCCTCGACGACCGGTTCGCCCTGCTCCGCGGCGGCGACCGCAGCGCCCCCGACCGGCACCAGACCCTGGTCGCGGTCATCGACTGGTCGTGGAACCTGCTCGGCGAGGCCGAACGCCGCGCGCTGCGCTGGCTCTCCGTCTTCCACGACGGCTTCACGCTCTCGGGAGCCGACGCGCTCCTGGACCACGAAGCGCTGGCCGAGGTGCAGTCGCTGGTCGACCAGTCCCTGCTCACCGTGGTCGACGCGCGCGGGACGGTCCGCTACCGGATGCTCGAGACGGTGCGCGAGTTCGGCCGGATGCAGTTGGTGGGTGCGGGGGAGGACGGCGCCGCCGAGGCGGCCCTGCTGGCCTGGGCCCGCGACTACGCCGGCCGCCACGCCGCCGACCTCTACTCCTCGCAACAGGTGGTCGCCGTGCGGGCGATCGCGGCCGAGGAGAACAACCTCTCCGACGCGCTCCGATCCGCCGTCGCGATCCCCGATCCGGTGGCGACCGCCGAGCTCACGGCCGCGCTGGCCGGCTTCTGGACCGTGCGCGGCGAGAACACCCGGGTCATCGCGATGGCGGCCGCGGTCGACGCCGCCCTCGAAGGGTGGGTGCCGGCCGACGACCAGGTCGAAGCGGCCGTGGCAGCGGCGGCCATCACGGTGATGAACACCGTGATGGGCGAGATCGCCGACGCGTCTCACTGCCTGGCCATCCTGGCGACCTACGGCCCGCGCGCGACCGACTCGCGGACCCGCGGCATGGTGGCGGTCCTGGACGCCCAGCTCCCGAGCGACCCCGACATGACGATGGAGCGGTTGGCTCAGATCGACACGGCCCACGGCTTCGACCGCCAGTCCGTGGCCACCGCCCGGATGATGGAGGCGCACTACCTCGAGAACTTCTCCGACCCGGAGCGCGCCCTTGATCGCATCCAGGCCGGGCTGGCCCTGGTCGAGGACGACGACGGGCCGTGGATCAAGGCGATGATGCACTCGCTGGCGGGTGGGCTCAACGCCCAGCTGGGCAAGCGGGCCGAGGCGGCCGAGCATGCCCTCGCCGCGATCCCCATCCTCGACGAGCTCGAGTCCAACGACGACGCCATCCAGGCCCGCTCGCTGCTCGCCGGCAACGCGGTGGCAGAGGGCCGGTTCGACGAAGCGGAGGCGCTGATCGCCGAGATCGACCGGCTCAACACCGAGCGACCGGGTTTCGGTGCCGCGTTCGTGACCGCGACAGTCCGGGCCGAGCTGGCGCTCGCCCGCGGCGAGATCACCGACGGATTGCGGCTCTACCGGCTGGCCGGCAAGGAGCTCGACGCCATCCGGCTGCCTGGGATGGAGTGGACCGGCCTCGAGCCGTGGTCGCTGTTCGGCGACGCGGCCGGCACGACGGCGTACGCCATCCATGGCACCGGTCAGGACGGCGTCGACCTGTTCGAGCGGCTCCGGAGCAAGGCACCCGAGGTCCTCAACCCCGCCCGCCCCCGGATGGACTACCCCGTGGCGGGCATGGTGCTGCACGGGCTCGGCACCTGGGGGCTGCTGAAGCGGGCCATGGACGCCGATGACGCGATCGCGCTCCTGGTGCTCGCCGAGCAGTTCGCCTACCCACGGTTCACCGCGACCATGGACCCCGCCCAGACCGACCCCGAGGCCGAGCGGGTCGCGCCCGGCCTCACCGCCCGGCTGCGGGCCGAGTACGCCGAACGCCACGGCCCGGCCCTCCTTCCGGAGGCCCGGGCCGTGGTCGAGCGGATCGCGCGCTGAGCGTGGATCCAGGCTGAGCTACATCTTGCGGCTGTAGGAGCGCACCGAGAGCGGCAGGAAGATCGCCACCACGACCGCGCAGCCGAGCAGCGCCGTGCCGACGTGAGCAGTGACCTGGCCGTCGTTCATCAGGTCGCGCAGCGCCGTGACGACCAGCGAGACCGGGTTGATGTTCACGAACTTCTCGAGCCAGCTCGGCAGGGTCTCGGCCGGGACGAAGGCGTTGGACAGGAAGGTCAGCGGGAACATGATCAGCATCGAGATCCCCTGGACCGCCTGCGCGCTCCGGGCCTTGGTGCCGAGGTAGGTGAAGATCCAGGCGAGCGACCAGCCGGCGATCACCGTGAGTAGCCAGCCGCCGAGCACGCCGAGCACCCCGCCGCCGGGGCGGTAGCCCATGGCCAGGCCGGTCAGGATCGTGAGCGTCGCGGCAGTGCCGTACCGCGCGAGGTCCGCGATCGCGGGACCGGCCAACGGCGCGATCCGGGCGATCGGCAGCGACTTGAACCGGTCGAAGACGCCCTTGTCCATGTCCTCGCGCAGCTGGATGCCGGTGGCCATACAGGCGGTCAGCGCGGTCTGGGCGAGGATGCCGGTGATCACGATCGGCAGGTAGTTCTCGACACTGCCCGAGATCGCCCCGCCGAAGATGTAGGCGAACATCGCTGTGAACAACAGCGGCTGGATCGTCACGTCGAACCACTGCTCGGGGTTGCGGCGCATCTTCTTCATGGCCCGCCACGCCATGGCGAAGCTCTGGCTGAGGGTGTCGCGGACCGTCGGCCGGGCCGGGAGGTCCTGGGCGCCGACATGTGTGGTGGCGGTGACGGTCTCGTCGACTGTCGTGGAAAGGAGCGTCATCGCGCTGCCTCCATCTCGTCGTAGTCGTGGTCGTGGACTTCCTCTGCACCGTGGCCCGTCAGCGCCATGAAGACCTCGTCGAGGGTGGGCTTCTGGACGGTCGCCGAGGTGATCAGCAACTCCTGCTCGCGCAGCCCGATGAGGACGTCGGCGGCCCGGTTGGCGTCGGGGAGCGGGACGTTGATGCCGCCCGCCTCCGGGGTGAGGACCGGCTCGTCGCCCACCACGCGGCGTACGACGTCGACGGCCTGGCCGGTCTGGGCCGGGTCGAGGAGCCTCAGCTGCAGGGTCGAGGAGCCGACCTGGCTCTTGAGCTGGTCGGACGTGCCCTCGGCGACCTTGTGGCCGCGGTCGATGACCGCGATCCGGTCGGCGAGCTGGTCGGCCTCGTCGAGGTATTGGGTGGTGAGCAGCACCGTGCAGCCCTGGGCGACCAGTTCGCGGATGGTGTCCCACATCTGGCCGCGGGTGCGCGGGTCCAGACCGGTCGTCGGCTCGTCGAGGAAGATCAGCGGCGGCGCCGTGATCAGGCTCGCGGCGAGATCGAGCCGGCGACGCATGCCGCCGGCGAAGTGCTCGAGAGGACGGTCGGCGGCCTCGGTGAGACCGAAGCGTTCGAGCAGGTCGTCCGCGCGCTGTCTCGAACGCGGCGTCGACAGGCCGAGCAGCCGGCCGAACAGGCGCAGGTTCTCGCGGGCGGTCAGGTTCTCGTCGACGGAGGCGTACTGGCCGGTCACGCCGACCAGCTGACGCACCACGTGCGGGTGCCGCCGTACGTCGACGCCGAAGATCTGGGCCTCGCCGCCGTCCATCGGCAGCAGCGTGGCGAGCATCTGGAGCATGGTCGTCTTGCCGGCGCCGTT
>DOWL01000204.1:50487-63656 GCA_003519585.1 Nocardioides sp.
GTCGTCTTGCCGGCGCCGTTCGGTCCGAGGACACCGAAGACCTCGCCGCGGCGGACCTCCAGGTCGATGCCGTCGACGGCCCGCAGGTCGCCGAAGGCCTTCACGAGGCCGTGCGCCGAGACGGCGAGCTCGGTCGTGGTGGAGGGGTTCGTGTTCATGCCCCGATTCTGGCGCGGCTCGGTTTCACCGTGCCTTCATCGTGGTTTCACGGCGCTCACTCGACTGTCATTCGGCGCTGGACGCCGCCCAGATGTTGATGCCGGACTCCACCGCGTCGGCCTCGATCGCGTCGAGCTCGTCCGGCGAGAGTTCGAGGTGGTCGAGGACGGCGAGGTTGTCGTCGAGCTGCGCCACGCTGCTGGCACCGATCAGCACTGAGGTCACGCGGGGGTCGCGCAACACCCAGGCCAGCGCCAGCTGCGCCAGGGACTGGCCTCGGCCGCGGGCGATTTCGTCGAGCCGGCGAATGTGTGCGAGGGCGTCGTCGGTCAGGAGTTCGGGGTCGAGCGACTTGCCCTGGGCGGCCCGCGAGCCCTCGGGGACCCCGTCGAGGTAGCGGTCGGTGAGCATCCCCTGCGCCAGCGGCGAGAAGGCGATGCATCCGACACCCTCCTCGCCGAGCACGTCGAGGAGCGAGTGGCCGCCCTCGCCCGGGTCCTCGACCCAGCGGTTGAGCATGGAGTACGACGGCTGGTGGATCAGCAGCGGGACGCCCATCTGACGGAGGAGCCCGGCGGCCTCGCGGGTCTTCGCGGCGCTGTACGACGAGATGCCGGCGTAGATGGCCCGACCCGACTGCACCGCGGTGGCGACCGCGCCCATCGTCTCCTCGAGTGGCGTCTCCGGGTCGTATCTGTGGCTGTAGAAGATGTCGACGTGGTCGAGGCCCATCCGGGCCAGGCTCTGGTCGAGCGAGCCGAGGAGGTACTTCCGCGACCCCCACTCGCCGTACGGCCCGGGCCACATGTCGTAGCCCGCCTTGGTGGAGATCACCAGCTCGTCGCGGTAGGGCTTGAAGTCCTGGGCGAAGATCGCGCCGAAGTTGGTCTCGGCCGAGCCGTACGGCGGGCCGTAGTTGTTGGCCAGGTCGAAGTGTGTGACGCCTCGGTCGAACGCGTGTCGCAGGATCGCCCGCTGGGTCTCGATCGGCTTGTCGTCGCCGAAGTTGTGCCAGAGGCCGAGCGAGACCGCCGGCAGCTTCAGTCCCGACCGGCCGCAGCGGCGGTAGGCGTGTGCGTCGTAGCGGTCGTCGGCGGCGCGGTACGGCGGGGGGGTCATGACCCCATTCCTACCGGACCCTCCAACGGCACGTCAGTTGAGCGGCTGGCCCAGGATCGCGGTGAGCTTCTCGAAGGTGATCCGATCACCGGAGATCCGGATCCGGTCGCCGTCGTCGGTGCCCGGGACCAGCGCCGGATCGCGCTTCCACAACCACGCGTCGAGGTCGGCCGCGGTGCCGGAGACGCCGGCGACGGGCTCGGCGGGCGAGGTTGCGCCCGGCTCGATGAGGGCGATGTCGTCCTCGTCGGTGTAGCTGGTGCCGCTGTCCGGGTCGGTGCCGGAGAAGAGTCCGAGCTCGACCAGCAACTCGGTGCCGGTGTCGGTGAGGTGCACCGCGATCAACTCGCCCGAGCCGGCGAACGACCCCCACTCGGGCGCGCCGCCGTACATCACCCCCAGCACCTCGGCCACGCCGTCGTCGGCCAGCGCCGGGTCGAGCGGCGTGACGGGTGCCCCGGCGGTCAGCTCGGCGTCGACGCGGTGGATCAGCGCCTCGTGCGCCTGCCGGCGATGGGTCGTCCCGACCCGGTTGTCACCGGACCAGTGCCAGGCCTCGTCGTCGGGGCCGGCCTGCTCCAGCGCCTCGACCAGGGCTGCCGACGCATGGTCGAAGGCGGCCAGCAGGTCGGCGTACGACTCCGGTCGCTCGGCAGACCCCTCCTGGACGATGCGCGGGTCGTCCGGCCCGGCCGGTCGGTAGGTGACGACGTCGGACCAGAACCGTTGAACACCGGTGAGGTGCCACAACAGGTCGGCGGCGTCCCAGTCCGGGCAGGTCGGCACCCGGGCGCTCGGATCGCAATCGGCCAGCACCTCGCGGAAGCGGGCGGATTCGGTGCGAATGTGGTCGAGGTACGTGGGGTAGTCCAGTCGCGGCACCCGGTGACGGTAACCAGGCCCCCTGGCCGGTCGCACGGGAGTTTCGTCGGTCAGCCGACGAAACTCCTGCTTGGACGACGCAGTTTCGTCGTTCAAGACCGAGTTTTGTCGGTCAGCCGACGAAACTCGGCGGCACCGAGTTCGCATGCCCATACGCATCTATGTATAGTCATGCAGCATGACCATCAAGGCCGCAGTCGCCGGAGCCAGCGGGTACGCCGGCGGTGAGCTGCTCCGCCTGCTCCTGGGCCACCCCGAGGTCGAGATCGGGGCGGTGACCGCGGGCAGCAACGCCGGCGAGACGTTGGGCAGCCTCCAACCGCACCTGGTGCCGCTTGCCGAGCGCGTCCTCGAGGAGACCAGCGCCGAGACCCTCGGCGGCCACGATGTGGTCTTCCTCGCGCTTCCGCACGGCCAGTCCGGCGCGATCGCGGCGCAGCTGGGGGAGGAGGTGGTGGTGATCGACTGCGGGGCCGACTACCGGCTCGCCGACCGAGCGCTGTGGGAGAAGTTCTACGGCGGCACGCACTCCGGCACCTGGCCCTACGGCCTCCCCGAGCTCCCTGGGCAGCGCGCACATCTGGCCGGCACCAACCGGGTGGCCGTGCCGGGCTGCTACCCGACGATCGCCACCCTCGCCCTGGCGCCGGCGATCGCCGACAACCTCGTCGACGACGACGTGGTCGTCGTGGCGGCCTCGGGCACCAGTGGCGCCGGTAAGGCCGCGAAGCCGCACCTGCTCGGCTCGGAGGTCATGGGCAACGCCAGCGCGTACGGCGTCGGCGGCGTGCACCGGCACACTCCGGAGATCATCCAGAACCTCTCCGGGCTCACCGACGGGACGGTCACGGTGAGCTTCACGCCGATGTTGGTCCCGATGCCGCGGGGCATCCTTGCCACCTGCAGCGCCCGGGTGCACGACGGCATCACCGAGGACGACGTGCGGTCGGCGTACGCCAAGGCGTACGCCGACGAGCCGTTCGTGCACCTGCTGCCGGAGGGCCAGTGGCCCCAGACCAAGTCGGTGACCGGCAGCAACGCCGTGCACCTGCAGATCGCCGTCGACGAGGACGCCCATCGACTGGTCGCCGTGGGGGCGGTCGACAACCTCGCCAAGGGCACCGCCGGCGCCGCTGTCCAGTGCCTGAACCTCGCCTTCGGCCTCGATGAGACGACCGGCCTGAGCACCGTGGGGCTGGCACCGTGAAGCTCGCTCGCTACCCCGAGACCCTGGCCGTGGTGAAGCTGCCGCCGGGCGCGGAAGTCCCCGCCTGGGCGGAGTCGTCGAGCATCTTCTCGGTGACCGCGACCGCCACCGAGACCTCGGTCGTGTGCGCCGCGCGCAGCGTGCCGAAGAAGTCGGTCCACCAGCGGCCTTTCACGGCCTTCGAGGTCGAGGGGCCGCTGAACTTCTCGCTGACCGGCGTCCTGGCGCAGCTCCTGGCCCCGCTGGCCGAGGCGGAGATCAGCGTCTTCACGCTCTCGACGTTCGACACCGACTGGATCCTGGTGCCCGGCGACGCCGCCGACCGGGCCGAGGAGGAATGGCGACGATCCGGGCACACCGTCGAGCCCGCCACCACCACAGGAGCAGACAAGAAGTGAGCGTCACCCAGCCCCATGGCTTCCGGGCCGCCGGCGTCGCCGCCGGCCTCAAGAGCACCGGCGCCAAGGACGTCGCCCTCGTCGTCAACGATGGCCCGACGTACGACAGCGCAACCGTCTTCACCGCCAACCGCTGCAAGGCCAACCCCGTCCTGTGGAGCCAGGAGGTGGTCAAGGACGGCACCGTCCGCGCGGTCGTCCTCAACTCCGGCGGCGCCAACTGCTACACGGGCCCGGAAGGGTTCCAGACCACCCACGCCGTGGCCGAGCAGGTCGCCGGCCATCTCGGCATCGGCGCCATCGACGTGGTGGTCTGCTCGACCGGTTTGATCGGGCTCAAGAACGACCGCAGCGCGCTGCTCGGCGGCGTCGACGCGGCGTACGCCGGGCTCGCGGCCGACGGCGGACAGGCCGCCGCCGAGGCGATCATGACCACCGACTCGGTCAGCAAGCAGGCCGTGGTCGAGGGCAGCGGCTGGTCGATCGGCGGGATGGCGAAGGGCGCCGGGATGCTGGCCCCACAGCTGGCCACCATGCTGGTCGTGATCACCACCGACGCCGTCGTCCCGGCCACCGACCTCGACACGGCGCTCCGTGCCGCCACCCGGGTGAGCTTCGACCGGCTCGACTCCGACGGCTGCATGTCCACCAACGACACGGTCACGGTGCTGGCCAGCGGCGCCAGCGGCATCACCCCCTCGCTGCCGGACTTCACCGAGGCGCTCAGCCAGCTCTGCGGGGACCTGGCCATGCAGCTGCTCCGCGACGCGGAGGGTGCCGATCACGACATCGCGATCACCACGCTCAACGCCGCCACCGAGGACGACGCGGTCGAGGTCGGCCGCAGCGTGGCCCGCAGCAATCTCTTCAAGGCCGCGGTCTTCGGCAAGGACCCCAACTGGGGGCGGGTGCTGGCCAGCATCGGCACCACCGGGGCCGCGTTCGATCCGGCCGACCTCGATGTCGCCATGAACGGCGTGTGGGTGTGCAAGGGATCCGAGCCGCACGCCGACCCGGCCACGGTCGACCTCAACGGTCGCGAGGTCACGGTGACCATCGACCTCAAGGCGGGCAGCGAGCGCGCCACGGTGTGGACCAACGACCTCACTCACGCCTACGTCCACGAGAACAGCGCGTACAGCTCATGACCGCACCCAGCGAGAGCCGGGTCAAGGCCGACGTCCTGGCCGCAGCGCTGCCCTGGCTCAAGGCGTACAACGGCAAGATCGTGGTCATCAAGTACGGCGGCAACGCGATGACCGACGAGACCCTCAAGCGGGCCTTCGCCGAGGACATCGCCTTCCTGCGGTTCGCCGGGTTCAAGCCGGTCGTCGTCCACGGCGGCGGACCGCAGATCTCCCGGATGCTCGACCGGCTCGGCATCGAGTCGGAGTTCCGGGGTGGTCTGCGGGTGACCACGCCCGAGGCCATGGACGTGGTCCGGATGGTGTTGGTCGGCCAGGTGCAGCGCGAGCTGGTCGGCCTGATCAACGAGCACGGCCCGCTGGCCGTCGGACTCTCCGGTGAGGATGCCGGGCTGTTCACCGCCAAGCAGACCAACACGGTCGTCGACGGCGAGGAGATCGACCTCGGGCTGGTCGGCGAGGTGGTCGACGTACGCCCCGAGGCGGTGCTCGACATCATCGAGGCCGGCCGGATCCCGGTCGTCTCCAGCGTCGCCCCCGACCTCGACGGCACCGTCCACAACGTCAACGCCGACTCGGCGGCGGCGGCGCTGGCCGTGGCGCTCGAGGCCGAGAAGCTGCTGGTGCTCACCGATGTCGAGGGGCTCTTCCTCGACTGGCCGAGCTCGCAGGATGTGATCGGCGAGATCAGCCCGGAGGCGCTGGGCGAGATCCTCCCCACGCTGGAGAGCGGGATGGTCCCGAAGATGAAGGCCTGCCTCGAAGCCGTCCAGGCGGGCGTCTCCCGGGCGACCGTGGTCGACGGCCGCGAGCCGCACGCGGTGCTGCTGGAGCTGTTCACCAAGGAGGGGGTCGGCACCCAGGTGCTTCCCGACGTCGAGACCAAGACCCGCAAGGCGCGGGCGGCACAGGAGGCTGCGTCGTCATGACCACGTTCCAAGACCGGTACGCCGGCAGCCTCATGAACACCTTCGGACCGCCCAAGCTCACCCTGGTGCGCGGCGCGGGCGCGCACGTGTGGGACAGCGACGGCAAGGAGTACGTCGACCTGCTCGGCGGCATCGCGGTCAACGCGCTCGGGCACGGGCACCCGGCGCTGGTCTCGGCGGTGACCGAGCAGCTCCGGACGCTGGGCCACGTCTCCAACTTCTTCGCCAGCGAGCCCCAGATCGCCCTGGCCGAGAAGCTGGTCGATCTGCTCGGCGCGGGTGAGGCGAAGGTGTTCTTCACCAACTCCGGCGCCGAGGCCAACGAGGCGGCCTTCAAGCTGACCCGGCGTACCGGCCGCACGCACGTGGTCGCCGCCGAGACGAGCTTCCACGGCCGGACGATGGGCGCCCTGGCGCTCACGGCCAAAGCTGCCTACCGCGAGCCGTTCGAGCCGCTGCCGGGTGACGTGACCTTCGTGCCGTACGGCGACGAGGCCGCGCTGGCCGAGGCGGTCACCGACCAGACCGCCGCGATCCTGCTCGAGCCACTGCAGGGCGAGGCCGGCGTCAACGTGCCGCCCGCGGGCTACCTGGCGGCTGCCCGGCGGATCGCCGACGAGCACGGCGCGCTGCTCTGGCTCGACGAGGTGCAGACCGGCATGGGCCGGACCGGGCAGTGGTTCGCCCACCACGGCCAAGGCTTCACACCCGACGTGGTGACCGTCGCCAAGGGGCTGGCCGGCGGCTTCCCGGTCGGCGCCTGCATCGGCGTCGGGGCCGCGGGTGAGCTGCTCCAGCCCGGCAACCACGGCTCGACCTTCGGTGGCAACCCGGTCGCGTGTGCGGCCGCACTCGCCGTGATCTCGACCATCGAGGACGACGGCCTGCTCGAGCACGTCACCGTGCTCGGCCAGAAGCTTCGCGACGGCCTCGCCGCCGACCCCCGGGTCACCGAGGTGCGTGGTGAGGGGCTGCTGATCGGCCTCGACCTGGCCGAGGAGAAGTCCGCCGAGGTGTTCACGGCCGCCCTCGAGGCCGGCTACATCGTGAACAACCCGACACCGGGCCGGATCCGCCTCGCGCCACCTCTGGTGCTCACCGAGGCCGACGCCGCCGCCTTCCTCGACGCGTGGCCGGCGATCCTCGACCAGGCAGGACTCTCGTGACGCGGCACTTCTTGGCGGACGACGACCTGAGCCCCGCAGAGCAGGCGCAGATCCTCGACCTGGCGGCGCGGCTCAAGGCGGCGCCGTACGACGCCCGCCCGTACGCCGGTCCGCAGTCGGTCGCGATGATCTTCGACAAGCCGACGCTGCGGACCCAGGTCTCCTTCGGCGCCGGGATCGCCGAGCTCGGCGGCAGTCCGATGCTGGTCGAGGGCAAGCTCGCCGGGATCGGGGTCCGCGAGTCCGTGGAGGACGTCGCGCGGGTGCTCGGCCGGCAGGTGTCGACGATCGTGTGGCGGACCTTCGCTCAATCCGACCTCGAGCTGATGGCTGAGTACGCCGGCGTCCCCGTGGTCAACGCACTCACCGACGAGTTCCACCCGTGCCAGCTGATCGCCGACCTGCTCACGGTGCGCGAGCACAAGGGCGAGCTCGCCGGTCAGACGGTCGCCTTCGTCGGCGATGCGGCGTGCAACATGGGCAACTCCTGGCTGCTCGCCGGTGTCACGGCGGGGATGCACATCCGGGTGGCCGGACCGCTCGGCTACTGGCCCGACGAGGCGATGTTCGCCCGCGCCGCCGCCATCGCGGAGACCACCGGCGGCTCCGCCGTCGGCTTCTCCGACCCCGTCGCGGCGATGGCGGACGCCGATGTCGTGGTCACCGACACCTGGGTCTCGATGGGCAAGGAGGCCGAGGAGGCCGCGCGCGAGCTGGTCTTCGCGCCGTACTCACTCACCCCCGAACTGCTGGCCCACGCCCGGCCCGACGCCATCGTGCTCCACTGTCTGCCGGCCTACCGAGGCAAGGAGATCGCGGCCGAGATCATCGACGGCCCGCAGAGTGTGGTGTGGGACGAGGCCGAGAACCGTCGGCACGCGCAAAAAGCCGTGCTGACCTTCCTGATGGAGTCGTCGTGACGGAGTCCACGCTCCGCCCGGCGACGAAGAACGCCCGGCATCAGCACATCGTCGAGCTGGTCACCCATCGCGAGGTCCGTTCGCAGGGCGAGCTGGCGGCGATGCTCGCCGAGCAGGGGGTCGTGGTCACCCAGGCCACGCTCTCCCGCGACCTCCTCGAGCTCGACGCCGTCAAGATCCGGGCGGCGTCCGGTGCGCTGGTCTACGCCGTCCCGGCTGAGGGCGGCGACCGACGACCCGCGGCGCCGGGGGAGACGGCAGCCGGTCAGGCCAGGCTCGCCCGGCTCTGCACCGAGCTCCTGGTCTCGGCCGAGGCCAGCGCCAACCTGGTGGTGTTGCGCACTCCTCCCGGCGCCGCTCAATACCTCGCCTCCGCCTTCGACAAGGCTGAGCTGCACGAGGTCCTCGGCACCATCGCCGGAGACGACACCGTGCTGGTGATCGGCCGCGAACCCACTGGCGGAGACGATCTCGCCCGCCGGTTCCTCTCGATGGCCGACCACCCCGACCTCCCCTGAAACCCAGAACGGACACTTCACTGATGAGCAAGGTCCTCACCACGCTGCCCAAGGGCGAGCGGGTCGGCATCGCGTTCTCCGGCGGCCTCGACACCTCTGTCGCGGTGGCGTGGATGCGCGACAAGGGCGCGGTCCCGTGCACCTACACCGCCGACATCGGCCAGTACGACGAGCCCGACATCGACGGCGTACCCTCCCGCGCGACCGCGTACGGCGCCGAGATCGCCCGCGCCGTCGACTGCAAGGCGCCGCTGGTCGAGGAGGGGCTGGCCGCGCTCGCGTGCGGCGCGTTCCACGTGCGCTCCGGCGGCCGCGCGTACTTCAACACCACGCCGCTCGGACGCGCCGTCACGGGCACCATGCTGGTCCGCGCCATGCACGAGGACGGCGTCGACATCTGGGGCGACGGCTCGACGTTCAAGGGCAACGACATCGAGCGCTTCTACCGCTATGGGCTGCTGGCCAACCCGGAGCTGCGGATCTACAAGCCGTGGCTCGATGCCGACTTCGTGCACGAGCTCGGCGGGCGCGCCGAGATGAGCCAGTGGCTGACCGAGCACGGCCTGCCCTACCGCGATGCCAAGGAGAAGGCCTACTCCACCGACGCCAACATCTGGGGCGCCACTCACGAGGCCAAAACGCTGGAGCACCTCGACGTCTCGCTGGAGACCGTCGAGCCGATCATGGGCGTGAAGTTCTGGGACCCGCGGGTCGAGATCGCCTCCGAAGACGTCACCATCGCCTTCCACCAGGGTCGGCCGGTGGCGATCAACGGCGTCGACTTCCGCGATCCCGTGGCGCTGGTGCAGGAGGCCAACGCCGTGGGCGGGCGGCACGGCCTCGGCATGTCCGACCAGATCGAGAACCGCATCATCGAGGCCAAGTCGAGGGGCATCTACGAGGCGCCCGGCATGGCGTTGCTCTGGATCGCCTACGAGCGGCTCCTCAACGCGATCCACAACGAGGACACCATCGCCAACTACCACGCGGAGGGCCGCCGGCTCGGCCGGCTGCTCTACGAGGGTCGTTGGCTCGACCCGCAGGCGCTGATGCTGCGGGAATCGCTGCAGCGCTGGGTCGCCTCCGTGGTGACCGGCGTGGTCACGCTGAGGCTGCGGCGCGGCGAGGACTACACGGTGCTGCGCACCGAGGGCCCGCACTTCTCCTACCACCCCGACAAGCTCTCCATGGAGCGCACCGAGAACGCCGTCTTCGGACCCACCGATCGGATCGGCCAGCTGACCATGCGCAACCTCGACATCGCCGACTCGCGCTCGATGCTCGAGCTGTACGCCGAACAGCCGCTCGACCAGGGCCAGGTGCTCGTCGAGCACGGCATCCTGCTCGGTGCCTTGCCCGCCGGCGGTGGCGACCGGATCGCCGCCAACCCCGCGCTCGAGGGCGGCGCCGACGACGAGGCGCTGGACAGCGCCGCGATGGAGGCGGGGACCGACTGATGAGCATCGCTCGACAGCGCATCCGCCGTACCGCTGCGCGGGTCCTGCCCGTCAGCCCGCTCGGCGAGGTGCTGCTCATGCAGGCGCGCGACCCCGCCCGCCCCGACGACTGGCACTGGGTCTCGATCGGCGGTGCCGTCGAGCCGGGGGAGTCCGTGGAGGAGGGCGCACTGCGCGAGCTACGTGAGGAGACCGGCATCGTGGTCTCCCCGTTCGCACTGTCGCCGCCGGTGCACGTCGGGAGCCAGGACTTCTCCTGGGCCGGTGCTGACTACACCAACCACTCGACGTTCTTCGCGATCGCGCTCGACCGCGACGCCGAGATCGTCCTCGACGGGCTGGAGGGACTCGAGATCGGTAACGTCACCGGCGCGGCCTGGTGGTTCCCCGACGACCTCGCCGACGACGGCAGCGCCGCGTCTCCGGACCTGCCGGAGATCATGCGGCGGGCCGTCGAGACCGTGAAGGGAGCGGCGTGAGCAGCGGCACCAACGAGGGCAAGCTGTGGGGCGGCCGGTTCGCCTCGGGCCCATCGCCCGAGCTCGACGCACTCTCTCGGTCCACGCACTTCGACTGGCGGCTGACCCTCTACGACATCGCGGGCTCGCACGCCCACGCGAAGGCGCTGGGAGCCGCGGGGCTGCTCACCGACGACGACGAAGCGGCCGTGCACGCCGGCCTGGACGCGCTCACCCTGCGGTACCAGGCCGGCGAGCTGCGACCCGACGCGCTGGACGAGGACGTGCACGGCGCGCTGGAGCGGCTGTTGCTGGAGGAGATCGGCCCGGAGCTCGGTGGGCGGCTCCGTGCCGGCCGCTCGCGCAACGACCAGATCGCCACGCTGCTCCGCTCCTACCTGCTCGACCACGCGAGCGTGATCGGCGAGGTCGTCCTCGATCTCGTCGACGCCCTGGCCGGCCAGGCGAGTCAGCACTTCGGCGCGGTGCTGCCGGGCCGCACGCATCTCCAGCATGCGCAGCCGGTGCTCCTGTCCCACCACCTGCTCGCTCATGCGTGGCCGCTGCTGCGAGACCTCGACCGGCTGGCCGACTGGCGACGCCGTACGGCGGCCGAGTCGCCGTACGGCGGGGGAGCCCTCGCTGGCTCGAGCCTCGGCCTGGATCCCGAGCTGGTGGCTCACGAGCTGGGGTTCGCCGGTGCCGCGCACAACTCCATCGACGGCACGGCGTCGCGTGACTTCGCCGCGGAGTTCGCCTTCGTGTGCGCGCAGATCGGGGTGGACGTGAGCCGGTTGGCCGAGGAGCTGATCCTCTGGTCGACGCGCGAGTTCGGCTTCGTGCGACTGCACGACTCGTGGTCGACGGGGTCGAGCATCATGCCGCAGAAGAAGAACCCCGACATCGCCGAACTGGCTCGCGGCAAAGCAGGGCGACTGATCGGCAACCTCACCGGTCTGCTGGCGACCCTCAAGGCCTTGCCGCTGGCCTACAACCGCGACCTCCAGGAGGACAAGGAGCCGGTCTTCGACTCCGTAGACACCCTCGAGGTCCTGCTCCCTGCGCTCTCCGGGATGGTCGCGACCCTCGAGTTCGACACCGAGCGGATTGCCGAGCTGGCGCCGCAGGGCTTCTCGCTGGCCACCGATGTCGCCGAGTGGCTCGTGCGTGAAGGTGTTCCGTTCCGGGTGGCCCACGAGGTCGCCGGGGCGTGCGTGCAGCGGTGCGAGGAGCTGGGCTGCGAGCTCGACGAGCTGACCGACGAACAGCTGGCCGACCTGTCGCCGCATCTCACGCCCGCGGTGCGCGACGTGCTCACGGTCGAGGGCTCGGTGGCCTCGCGGGATGGCCGCGGGGGTACGGCGCCGGTCCGGGTCGCCGAGCAGCTCGAGGAGCTGGCGGCCGCCGTCGAGCGTGTCCATGGCCGGCTCGGCTGAGCTACGCGCCCTGCTGGCGGGCCCGGTCCTCGAGGTCGCGCCGCGACTGCTGGGCGCGACCCTGCGGCACGGCACCGTCGCACTGCGGGTGACCGAGGTGGAGGCCTACGACGGCGCCAACGACGCGGGCTCGCACGCCTACCGCGGGCAGACCGCCCGCAATGCCGTCATGTTCGGTCCTGCGGGCTACCTCTACTGCTACTTCACCTACGGCATGCACGTCTGCTGCAACGTGGTCACCGGCGGGGAGGGCACACCGAGCGCGGTGCTGCTGCGGGCGGGCGAGGTGACCGACGGGATCGACCTCGCGAGGTCGCGCCGCGCCGGCGCCTCGGACCGAGACCTCGCGCGTGGGCCGGCCCGGCTCTGCCGAGCGCTCGACATCGCTCTGGACGACAACGGCAACGATCTGGTCACAGGACCGATCACGCTGGAGCTGGGAGACGCCGCCCAGGAGGTGTCGACCGGGCCCCGGGTGGGGCTGCGTGGCGACCCCGACCGACCCTGGAGATTCTGGGTCACAGGTGAACGGACGGTGTCCGCGTATCGCCCGGCCACCACTCGTCGACGCCGGACAAAGAGCCTCTGACCTGCGGTTTTGCGTTGAGGGCCACCCCGATTTGGCACGCGCCTCGCGGTCGTCTAATGTTTCACCTCGCCGCAGGGATGCGGCGGAACCACTCGGGGGCCAAGGGCCCTGAAAACGAGAGGATCCGCATGCCCCACCGCGGCCGGGGTCCACCCCGACTCGCGAGGAAGCTCTCAAGTTGACTCGCACGAGGCGGACCGGTAAGTTTTATCAGGTTGCCCCGGACGCCGGCTGAGAAGCCGGAGCTGGTGCGCGTCTGATCTTTGAGAACTCAACAGTGTGTCATAGTCGACGAATTAGTTTGTTATGCCCTGTCCGTCGATGACTTCGGTCTTCGACGACAGATTTCTTTGGTGAGAACAACAATTCTGACAACAACATGTCAGGTTTGTTCCCGCCAGGAGGCATCTCTTCTTGTCGTGCGAGCTTCGGCCCGCCACGGCGCAGTTTTTCTACGGAGAGTTTGATCCTGGCTCAGGACGAACGCTGGCGGCGTGCTTAACACATGCAAGTCGAGCGGTAAGGCACCTTCGGGTGTACACGAGCGGCGAACGGGTGAGTAACACGTGAGTAATCTGCCCTTCACTTCGGGATAACCGCCGGAAACGGTGGCTAATACCGGATACGACGCACTCTCGCATGGGATGTGCGTGGAAAGTCTTATCGGTGGAGGATGTGCTCGCGGCCTATCAGCTTGTTGGTGAGGTAACGGCTCACCAAGCCTGTGATCTGTAGCGGGTCTGAGAGGACGATCAGCCACATTAGGACTGAGAAACGAGCCACACC
>DOWL01000081.1 GCA_003519585.1 Nocardioides sp.
GTCTTACGCGCTCCGATGATCATTGTTCTCCCCCTAGTCTCGTTCGATTAGTCTCGTTCGATCGTGGCGTCGAGGAGCTCAGCAGGCTCGACGAAGCTGCGCGGCCGCCCGGCGACGCCGTTCGGCACGCAGTGCGGTCATGCGCTTCCGGGTCAGGACCGCCTCTCTCCGCGCCGCGCGCCGCGGGTCGAGCGTGACGACCTTCACGCCGCTGTCCTGAGCACGAACTGCACCCGACCGTCCGCATCGGTGACCGCGTCGAGCTCTCGGTCGGCAACACGCCGAGCGGCCTCGGGGCCGAGGTAGAGGCGTCCGCCGTCGCGTTCGATCAACCGGTCGCCGGGGTGAGGGCCTTGCACCGTGTGGACTTCCATCGGCCTCGACCGGTCCCGCCGCCGGGCGATGCGAACGCCGGAGGTGTCATCCAGTGACGGGTGATCGCTGACCCGCTGGATGACGGTGAGGGCGCGGGGGGTGATGGTGAGCATGGTGTTGCTCGCCTCCTTCGGTCGATCGTCACCGGGTTGTCCGGTGGGTCTTTCTCCATGAAGACAGCGACCGGGACCTCGGACAAGGTGATCGGACGTACTGATCGGAGCTCGTCCGGGGCTCGTCATGAGCCTGCAACGTGATGACCGTGCTGGCCGCCACATGCGCCTGGCAGCGTCGAGACATGACATCCTCGCGATCGCTGGAAACGGTCCGTACCGGCCGCATCGGCTTCGACCCGTCACCTTCGGCCTGCTCGGTCTGGCCCCGCGAGCGCGGCAATCGGGCGGACCACACGGTCCTCGCACTTCCGGACGCGGGCCTCTCCGAGATGATCGATGACCTGTACGGGCGTCTCGAGCTGGCCCTCGAGCATGGACCGAGGGCGCTGGTCGTCGACATCTCCGCGATCGGGCGGCTGTCCTCGACCACGATCGCGGCCCTGCTGTGGACCCGGCGGCGCTGCGCCGCACGAGGCACGGAGATGCTTCTGCGCCGACCGTCGCGCCGCAGCCTGGACAGGCTCCGGCGGTTCGGCCTGCTCGGCGTCCTGGTGGTCGAGCCCGACGAAGTCCCGGGCGGCCACCAGGGCCGTCCCCGCCGGCCGAGGCGCCCGTGATGCGCGAGTCGAGCCGCATCGATGTCGTGTGCGGTCCAGAGGTGCTGGAGACGGTGCTCGCGCTGACTCACCGCTGGGGCGTGGAGCACGGAGTCGACGAGGTGGACCAGGCCCGGCTCTCGACGCTGGTGCGCGCAGCGGTCGAGCACGGCGGGCGCTTCCGCCCGAGGGGGCTGTCGCTGCTGATCTCACGGCACGAGCCAGGTCAGGTCCGCATCGACCTGCGTTGGCATGGGAGTTCCGGCTCCGCCCTGGTCGAAGGCGACGTGCGTGAAATCATCGCGACGCTCGACGCGTTCGCCGACCGGTGGGGCTTCTCGGGCAGTGGCACCGATCCGGTGCACTGGATGGTCGTTCGCGCGGGCTGACGGCCACCGTAGCCACCCAGGTCAGGACCGAGGGCAGCCGAAACCTTCGGCTCCCCGGGAGCGCTCGGGGAGCAGCTCCGCGTAGTCCGCCGCGGTCACCGGGCCGTCGGTGAGCACGCCATCCGGTAGCGGGACCTGGATCGGCTCGCCATCGCTCACCAAGACCACAGACTCCACGGTGGGCGCCGACGTGACCGTGAGCACGACTTGCCCTACAGCCACGGGCAACCGTTCGGCGCTCAGGGACGTCTCGGGCTCGATGTCCACCCTGACGGTTCCACGCTCCACGCCTACCAGCTCCAGTCCTGAGTCGGGTGGGATCGCCGACGACTCGCCCGCCGCGCGCGCCTCGTCCGAAGGCCCCTCCGCGAGGGCCGCGAGCAGGGCCCGGATCAGCTCGGCGGCACCGACCGAGCAGGAGTCGCCGGTCCCCTCTGGGACCAGGTGGTCGTCGTCGAGCCAGAACACCACCGGCACCTGACCGACCTGATGCTCGGGGAGCGCGGCGCGTGACGGCGGAAGGCTTGGCTCCAGCAGGTGGTAGGGCACCGAACTCTCGTCGATCTCGCGCACGGTGCCTCCTCCCGGCACCCCGCACGACGCGAGTGCCACGGTCGCCACCACAGCCGCGCTGATCCCGAGCCGACTCGACCGCGCTCGACGATTCGGAAAGCTCACGGTGCCGGCCTTCGAGCGGCCGGCAACCTGACCACGAACACGGCCCCGCCGCCGGGACGATCGGCGCACCACACGTGACCCGCGTGGTTGCGCACCGTCTGCTCGACGATGCTCAGGCCGAGCCCACTGCCCGTCCCGGCCTTCTCGCCGCCAGCCCGGGCGAACCGCTCGAAGATCCGCGCGCGGTCCTCGGTCGGGACTCCGGGACCACGGTCCTCCATGTGGACATCGACCTGGTCGCCGCGGTCCGCCACGGTGACCGCGGTCAGCCCCCCACCGTGAAGCTCGGCGTTGCGAGCGAGGTTCGTGAGCGCTCGCAACATCTGGACTCGGTCGACCCGGATCTCCGGGTCGGGCCCGCCGTCGGGCACGGCCCGAACCAGCAAAGGCGACAGATCGCTCGCGACGAGCGCCTGGCGCGCCAGCTCTCGCGCGCCGATCGAGATCGGCTCCGCCTCGTGACTTCCTGCGTCGAGCCGGCCCAGCACCAGCAGGTCTTCGAGGGCGCGACGGAACCGAGCGAGTTCGGTGGCCATGAGCCGGACCGCCTGCTCGGACCGTGGGGGGAGCCCGGAGGAGTTCTGGAGCAGGGTCAGGCTGGTGGTCAGTGTCGTCACGGGGGTCCGCAGCTCGTGGCTGACGTCGGCCGCGAATCGGGCATCCTGGTCGATCCGCTCGTGCAGCGCGTCGACCATGTGGTTGAACGACCCGACCAGCGCGGCGAGGTCGGGGTCCTCGGTGGGGCCGAGCCGCGTGTCGAGGTCGCCGGCGGACAACCTCACGGCCGCCGTGGTCACCTCGCTTAGGGGTGCCAAGACCCGCCGACTCGCGGCCCGGCCGAGCAGGGCCCCGGCCACGGTCGTAAGACCGGCGCACACGAACAGGGCGACCGCCAGCGTCCAGAGCGTACGGTCCAGCTCCTCGGCCACCGAGACTTCGTAGTACTCCGCGTCCGCCGCTGCGAGCGGGATGCCCACCACGACGGCAGGCGGGTCGGTGGCGTCCGTCCAGGCGATCCCGACCGACCCCCTTCTCACGACGGGCTGCACCTTCGCGGTCAGCTCGGGTCCGGAGCTGTCCAGCGCGGAGGAGTACCACTCGCCGTCGCGGCGTACGTAGATCACCGCACCGGCGGGTGGTGAGATCGAACCTAGAACGTCGCTGACCTCGGCTCCCGACGTGAGCAGGCTGTCGCGCACGAGAGCGCTGTCGGTGAAGGCCTGCCGCATGGCGGTGCGCTCGCGCTGCTCGAGCAGGAAGTGGCGAGCCGAGAAGTAGGTGCCCACAGCGAGGATCGTCGACAGGCCGAGAGCGCCGAGGGCGAACGCCAGGGTCACGGAGGCCCTGAGCCCGCGTCCACGGCGTCTGGGCGTCATCGGGTGTCGAGCCGGTATCCCAGGCCGCGCACGGTGACCAGGATCGTCGGGGACCCGGGCTGGAGCTCGACCTTCTTGCGCAGCCGGCGAACGTGGACGTCGACGATGCGTTCGTCGCCGAAGAACCCCTGGTCCCACACGTGCTCGAGCAGTGCGCTGCGGCTCAGGACCCGGCCGGCGTTGTCGACCAGGACACTGAGCAGCCTGAACTCGGTGTTGGTCAGGTGTATCTCGTCGTCTCCTCGTGAGAGTGCGGCCGCGCCACGGTCGAAGACGAGCGGGCCGTCCTGACCGTCCAGCACGAACACGTCGTCTCGGGCGCGCGTTTCACCGGGCCCGCCCATGGCCGGTCGTCGGAGCAACGCCTTCAGCCGGGCCTTGACCTCCTCGACCACGAACGGCTTGGTGACGTAGTCATCCGCGCCGGCCTCGAGGGCCGCGACGATGTCTTGTACGCCGTCGCGGGCGCTGACGACCACGATCGGAGCCTCCGTGTGCGGCCGGGCGCGCTGGATGAAGGAGAACCCGTCCATGCCCCCGAGCATCAGGTCCACGAGCATCAGGTCGACGCCGTGGTCGGAGACCACAGCCAGCGCACGTTCGGCGTCCGCGGCCTCGATGACGTCGTACCCGTCGTCCTCGAGCACCATGCGTAGGGACCTGCGCAGGCCGACGTCGTCCTCGAGCACCAGGAGTCGGGGGGCCATGGCGACCATGGTGTCACCGCGGACCACGTCCCCCGATCGTGGAGGAGGTACCTCGGCGCGAATGTCATGCGACTGCAACGAACCTGGCGCAGCCACGGTCATCCTCGGTCTGCAGGGTTGAAGCCCCACGCGACGACCCCGCACGGAGACCAGGTGCACCAGCCGAGAAGGACGCCCAACGACGGGTCGGCGGGACCTCTCCTCCGGTCCGGCTGGTTGCCCGTCATCGCGACGTTCTCCGCGGTCGCTCTGGTGGCGCTGATCCTGTTGGTGCACCTCCTGGCGCGGGTCGCCTGAGCGTCCTGACGCGTGAGCCGAGGTGCGGGGCCGTGCCGTCCAGCGCGACGTAGGTCTGCCGGGCTTTCCCGGTATCAGCGCCGTACGGGTCGGCACCCGGCCGCCGAGCCCCGTCCATGTCTTCGGCCAGCAGGCTCCCCACCACGGGCCCACATGATGGCGCCGCCGGTCTGCACGTCATGCAGCGGATCCGGACCGCGGCTGCCTGGACGGCACTACCCACACGTCATGCGACGCCAGGAAGCAGGCGACGCGCCCCAAGGTGGGCGCGCGGCGGTGGGCTGGCGGACGAGCCGGCGCCGTAGCCCGCGGTCAACGCAACACAGACCAGGGTGCTCTTCTGTCCGAACTGCTGCCACGTACCAACAGGTCCCCAGGTGTGCGAGGGCAGCACTGTCGTCACGGGTCGGTCTCCTGCCGCAGCAGCGGGGCCGGAGTCCGCCGGGTCGCGGCCCAGAACTGCAGCCCGATGACGGTCAGGTAGCTCGTCGTCGAGCAGAAGCCGACCGCCAGCCACAGGACGTGGTCGGCGAGCAGCACGCAGAGGATCGCGACCACGCCGATGCTGAGGCCGACCGAGGGCAGGTGCGCGCCACCCCAGACCCGGACCTGGGTCGGCGGGCCAGGAGCCAACAGGGAGTGGACACCGCCGTAGGCCACCGTCCCGACGACCAAGAACCCGCAGACGGCGCCGGAGAGGAGCAGGACCGCGTCGGCGGCCGAGGGTGATCCGCCCTCCGCGTGCGTGGTGATGGCCCCGCTGGTCCAGATCGTCAACGTGAAGCCGTACGGCGCGGCACTGGCGGCCACCGCCACCTGCAGGTGCCGGCGGTACCCACCGACGGTCACGACGAGCCGCCGGGGCGGCGGCGGCGGCGGGTCAGGGTGGGGCCGGCGGTCCCCGTTGCGGGGGTGGACCCCCGTCCGCCGGCCACCACCACTGACGGCGCGCGACGGGAGTCCCGCCCCCGAGACCTGGTGTGCATGTCCGGACGACGCGTCACCTCAGTCGCCCACCCAGGAGCCGCCCGGCGGGAGGAGACCGTCCGGCTCGACGGTCGTGACCGGGCGCCGGACGAGCTCGGGCACCGGACGGAGCTTCCCGCTCGCGTCGCGCTGCTGGCGGACGACCCGAAAGCTCTCGTAGGTGGTGGTGTAAGCGGCGCGCGAGTTCGGCGGGCGCCACATGAGGTTGAAGTTCCGGACGTACCGACGGGCCGTCCCGGCGCCGCGGACAGTGAAGAAGACCTCGTCCTGCGCGGTGCCCAGGCTGGCCCAGTTCGACGAGCCGGTGAGCGTGAGCGAGGTGTGCGGTCGGCCGGCGTAGGTCCCGCGGATGACGAAGTACTTCTGGTGGGTGTAGCGGTCCACCTCGCGGTCGCCGGTGAAGTCGAAGCCGGTCGACCGCAGCGGGACACGACCCCTGGCGGTGACCGCCCCGAGGATCTGCTTGGTGTGGTAGCCGATGAGCCCGTAGTTGACCCGCAAGTCACAGCCTTGGGCGTACTTGCGCCGGATGGCGGAGGCCAGGTAGTTGCCGCGCTGGCCCCGCATGGTGTGCATCGACAGCACGAGCCTGGTGCGCTCCTGGCTCCCGTCGGCACGGGCGGTCAGGCACTGGATGCGGTCGAGCATCGTGAGCACCACGTCGTGGCGCCGGGTGGAGCGCTTGGGGAAGACCCGCGTCGTGAACCGGTCCACCGCGTCGTCGCAGTGCGCCCCCTTCGGCCGACCGCAGAAGCGGAAGGACGGCTGGTTGCGCCGGTAGTCGTGTCGCATGTCGTTGAACAGGCCGACGTACTGGTCGAACAGACGTTGTTTGCCGGCGGTGACGAAGAGGTCGTTCCACTGGTGGATGTCGGCGTTGAGCATCATGTTGGCCGAACCGACCATGAGCGCGTGGCGGGAGCGCCCGGAGCGGGTGAAGGTGTAGAACTTCGAGTGGAGGTTGCGGTCCGGCTCGGTCCCACGGCAGCTCGAGCGGCACTTGTAGATGAAGTCCCGCGACCATCGGTTCGTGCCGAGCCGGGCCCGCAGGATCTTCATCGCCCGGGTGTCCTGGTGGTCGTTGAGCAGCAACTGCACGTGCACCCCCCTACGGCGGGCCGCGAGTAGGGCGTTGGCGACCGGCATCCGGTCGAAGGAGTACAGGGCGATCCGGATGTAGCTGCGCCGCGGCGTGCGTCGGATCGCGTTGATGACCTGCCGTTCGATGCGGAACCTGGCCTTCTTGCTGCCGCGCGGATTGTTGAAGTACGGGCCGGTGGGGACTGCCGGAAGCCGCTTCGTGGCCACCGACCGCTGGGCTCCCGGCGGTGCCTCAGCTGCGTGCGCAGGCGCGGAGATGCTCACGGCGAGGGTCGTGGTGAGTAGGACGGCGACCGGGAAGGCGACGAGGGTAAGGAGATGGACAGGCTTGGGGAGCGCAGGATGGGACACAGAGCCCTTTCCAGTTGAGGGGGTGCTGGCACGCCCGCGGACGGCAGATCGTCAGGCGCGGTGACTCGTGCCGGGTGGCTGGACGGGAGGGAGGGCGGCCACCGCCGCGAACAGCGCGACGACCCCGGTGAACCCCTCGACCGCGACCGCCGACAACCGCTCGTGGGCACCCAGCACGGCGAAGAACACCAACGCGCCACCGGCCAGCATCGCGCTGCGCACCCCGACCTCGTGCGGCAACGCCGGCGTCAGGACCAGGCGGACGCCGGCCACCACCAGCACGACGGCGACGACGACGGCGCGCACGCGATTGCCCTGGGCCACCGGAGTGGCGTCGTACACAAGCCATTGGGCGACGCCGATGACCGACGCTGCCATCAGCAGCACCACGCCGACGGCGCGGCGGCTGCGTGGCGTGGGGCGGGTCCCCCGGGTCACCATGCGGCGGTCAGCCACGGGCGATCCTCCTGGGCGGCCGCCGCTACGTTGAAGTCGCGTGCGGCATCGATCAAGCGCTTGCGATCCGCGGACGGCATCGAGCCGAGGACCGAGCCGACCTCACGACGGCGCACGTCAGTCACGAAGTCGATCAGCTCGCGCCCGGACGCGGTGAGCTCGACGATGACCACCCGTCCGTCGTCCTGTGACCTGGCTCGCTGGAGCAGTTCCAGTCGCTCGAGCCGGTCGCAGTGCCGCGATGCGTTGCTCTGGGCCACGCCCAGCAGCTCGGCGACCTCGCCGATGGTGAGCGGCCCTTGCGCGCCGAGGACCGCGACGAGCCGGTACTGGGTGACAGTGATGTCAACTGGCGCCGCGTTGACCGAGTAGACCGCGATGCCGACCAGCGAGCGGCTGACGTCGAGAAACTCGGCGACCGGGTCCGTGGCCGTCGTGGGGGTCCGCGCCGCCGAGCGTCGGGTCACCTGAGATGCCTCCGTCAGTTGGGAAAATAGTTGCTAGGGAGCATACATGCGTCGAAGCATGTATTCCGGAGTCGTCCGTGGACGCGCCCGGCCACGTGTATCGCTCCTCGACGCCGGCGTAGGTCCTGAGCCCGGGGCGCATGGGGGCCTGGCTGCGGCACGTCCCCTCCCACGGCCGAGCCCGGATTGACATCAGACTGCAATGTAGTCGCGCGACAAGAAGTCATATGTCCTCAGCACCCTGGGACGGGTGCGCGGTACCCGTGCCGCGTCACTGCTAGGGAGGCTGGCAGCCTGAACTCGTCGGGATGGGCACGTGACGTGATGGTGCAGCAGCGCCCTCCGGGGGAAGCGACTGCGCGTCGGGTCATACCTGTGTCGCCGGATTCGGGCGCCTTGTCGTCTCTCTTGACGTCGGGGCGGCGTGGTGCTCTATGGGGTCGCGCCACGTCGTCACCACGGCGACGTTCGGTGGAGTGCGGCGCCGGGGCCCGGTCGAGCAGCGATCCTCGCTGCCAGCGGTCGGCCCGTGCTCACGAACCGCAGACGTGTCCCGCCGACATCTCGCTCAGTCGTGGCGAGCGCCAGCAAGCAAGCGCAGCGTCGGCAATTAAGTTGCGTTAGCGCAATAATTGCGTCTTCGCAAAATTTGATGATTCGCAAAGCTTTTCGCCAGCCGCCTTCTTCTCCTTCCCTAACGTCGGGTCACCAGACCAGGCCGGGTGGCGTCGCCCCTGGTCGGACGTCATAGCGAGGGAGCGCGGTCATGGTTGATTCGGTTGCGGGAGTGCCACGACGGCTGGGGGCGGCCGCACTGGCCGCTCTGGTCGCGATGGCGACCTTGGTCGTCGTGGTGGGGGTGACTGCGCCTTCCGCGTCAGCGGCCGATGACATCTCCTTCCGAGCCGCAGCGCAGGCGGCGTGGAACCAGCGCACCGCGCGCATCACCGTTCCGTCCGGCGTACAGGAGGCCGACGGCCTGCTGCTGTTCGTCACGACGAACAAGAACGTGTCCATCACTCCGCCGGCCGGCTGGACGCTCGAGGGCAGCAGGCTCGCCAACGTCGACACTGAGACCACCCTGTTCAGCAAGGTCGCCGCGGCCAACGACGCGGGCCGGAACGCGGCGGTGACGCTGTCGGAGACCGCCAAGAGCTCGATGACGCTGCTCGCCTACGACGGCACCGCGGCCGACCCGGTCGCGGACTTCGCCTCCGCGGCCGAGACGGTCAACCGCACCACACACACCACGCCCGGAGCGAGTGTGACCACTCCGGGGTCCTATGTCGTCTCCTACTGGACGGACAAGGCGGGATCGTCCACGGCGGGCTGGACCATTCCCGCCGGCCAGACCCAGCGCAGCATCGTCGCCGGTGTGGGCTCCGGCCGGATCTCGGCTGTCGCGTCCGACTCCGACGCCCCCGCGGCGGTAGGCGTCAGCTCGGGCCAGTCCGCTACGAGCGCGCTCTCGAGCCGCAAGGCGACGATGTGGACCGTCGTGCTCCAACCCGATCTGGCCGCCGCGCCGAACGTCGCGCCGGTGGCGTCGTTCACCGCGAACTGCCCCACCGCCACCTGCACCGTCGACGCCTCGGCGTCCACCGACACCGCGCCGGGCTCCATCGCCTCCTACGCCTGGGACTTCGGCGACGGGGGCACCGGGACGGGCCTGACAACGACCCACACGTACACGTCGAGTGGCGAGAAAGAGGTGACGCTGACCGTCACCGACGACCAGGGTCTGTCCGACACGACCAGAAGCACCGTCGACGTGACGGTCGGCACCAGCGGAGGCGAAGGCGATCAGCCGGTGCCGGGCCACACGCACCTGGTGCCGAACAAGCCGCGCAACAACACGCCGCGGATCAGCAACGGTGAGATCTGGGACATCGAGGTCGTGCCGCAGCTCAACCGGGTCTTCATCGCCGGCAGCTTCACCTCGATCCAGAACACCGCGGCCGGCAACACCACGAACTATAACCAGGCCAACCTGGCCAGCTACAACCTGACCACCGGCCTCGTGGACGCCACCTTCCGGCCCCGGTTCGACGGCGGCGTGGCCGCGGTCGAGGCCTCTCCCGACGGCACCAAGCTGTTCGTCGGCGGCACGTTCAACACCGTCAACGGCGCCTCGGCGCGCAAGGTGGCCAGCCTCGATCTGACCTCCGGCGCCCCGCTGTCCACGTTCGGCTTCACCCGGACGACGAACAACCAGGTGCAGTCGCTGGCGGCTACCAACTCCACGCTGTACGTCGGCGGTCGCTACACCCGCATCAACGGTGTGCTGAAGACCGGCCTGGCCGCGGTCAACGCCGCCTCGGGCGCGGTCGACACCACCTTCAGCAACGACCTCGCCGGCGGCATCGGCGTCAACGGCCAGCTCGGCGTCCCCCAGCTGAAGCTGACCCACGACAACAGCAAGCTGATCGTGGTGCACACCGGTCGGCAGATCGCCGGCCAGGACCGCCTCGGCGTCGGCCTCATCGACACCGCGACCAAGCAGCTGCTGCCCTTCCGCACCCGGCTGTGGGATCTGAACCTGTCCCGGGTGGGTGGGGTGACCCGGATCTGCTGTGCGGACATCGCGCCCGACGACTCCTACTTCGTGGTGACCTCGGGCTCGGGTGGTGACGCCCCGCCGATCAGCGACACGGTGGTGGCCTACCCGATCAACGCGACCTCGATCCAGGACGACGACGTCCAGGCGCTGTGGATCTCGCGGCACTTCGACTCGATCTACTCGGTGGCGATCACTGAGAACGCGGTCTACGTCGGCGGCCACTTCCAGTTCATCGAGTCCCCGACCTCGTGCACCGCCGAGCCGTGCTACCCGGGTCTCGAGAACGTCGGGTACGGCACTGGTCAGGGTCTCGCGGGCTACGGCCTGGGCGACGCCGTGGTCCGGCGCGACCACATCGCCGCGCTCAACACCGCGGACGGCCGGGCGATCGAGTGGAACCCGACCGGTGGCTCGAACTCCTTCGAGGGCAACAAGGCCATGGAGGCCACCGCCCGCGGTCTGTTCATCGGTGGTGACGGCATGTTCCAGGGCGGTGTCCGCACCGGCCGGGTGGCCTTCTACGACTTCAACACCGAGACCTTCCCGGCGGCGAAGCCCGACACCGTGATCGACACCCCGATCGAAGGTCGCGTGATCGCCAACAACGCGCCGTACACCTTCTCCGGCACCGCGTCGGTCAACACCGGCACGGTCGGCCGGGTCCAGGTCTCCATCCGCGACCGCGACTCAGGTCAGTACCTGCAGGACAACGGCACCGCGTTCACCACGTTCGGCAACACCCAGAACACCCTGAACGCCACACTGTCCGGCTCCGGCACCACGCGGGGCTGGTCGATCCCGGCCACGATCACGATCAACCGCAACATGATCGTGACGGCGACCGCCTTCACCGCGGCGACGGGTGGCACCGCCGACTCGGCGCCGGCGACCAAGAAGTTCGAGTCGTTCAGCACCGACGACCAGACCCCGACGACCAGCATCTCCGGTCCCAGCGGTGTCCAGACCTCGACGACGTTCACGGTGACCGGCACCGCGAACGACGACAAGGGCGTCAACTCGCTGACCTACTGGTTCCGCGACGAGCAGGGCCGCTACCTGCAGAACGACGGCACCGTGGACGACATCTACAACACCTTCCGCGGCCAGCCCGACGTGGTCGGGGCCACCAACGCGACCTGGTCCTACGAGGTGACCCTGCCGCACGAGGGCATCTGGCGCGGCAGCGCGACCGCGGTCGACACCACCGGCCAGGCCGACCTCCGCAGCGCCACCCGCGACTGGAACGTCGACTCCAACGCGATCGCACCCACGGTCACGATCGCCCAGCCCGTCGAGATGACCCCGCCCTTCACCGTTCCCACGGTGGTGGTGGAGCCGGGTAGCCGGATCACCTTCTCCGGCATCGCCACCGACGACGACGGCCTGAAGAATGTCGAGATCTCGCTGCGCAACAGCTCGACCGGCGAGAACCTGGGCAACGACTGCACCTGGGGTACCGGGGTCTCGGCAGGTCGATGCCGGGTGTCGCCGGCAGACATCAGCGGCTCGGTCTACAACTGGAGTTGGACGACGCCTTTCGACCTGTCGGCCGGCACCTACAGCTTCAGCGTGCGCGCCACCGACGACAAGGACCTGACCACCGCATCGAGCAACCAGGGCCGACTCACCCTCAGCGCGCAGTACCCCGGAGACAACCCGCCGAACACCACCATGACGTTCACGCCGCCTTCGGATGGTTCCCTGACGGTCGATCTCGCCGGTACGGCTATTGACGAGACCGGGGTGACCAACGTCCGGGTGACCCTGCAAGACCGCGACACCGGGCGCTACCTCCAGGCCAACGGCACGATGGGCGCCTCGGTCGCCTATCGCGAGGCCACGCTCGACCCGCCGGGCGGGACGACGACCACCTGGTCGCTGCCCCCGATCACCCTGCCCGGCGGTGGTGACTGGCGGTTCTCGGCCACGGCATTCGACACCCGCGACCAGCAGGACTCCAGCCCCGCGACGGCGAGCTACAAGCTGTACCCCGGGGACGGTCCGCCTGCGCTGTCCGACACCCTCGGTCAGCCGCAGACCGGTGCCACCTTCGACCAGGGCAAGATCGTGGTCACCGGTCGCGCCGAGGACGCGCCCGACCAGTACGCCGGCATCGCCAGCGTGCAGGTGGGTGTCGTCAACGCAGCGGGCCAGTGGATGAGCTCGACCGGTACGTTCACCAGCACCACGGCGAGCTACCGGACCGCGTTCCTCAACAGCCCCGGCAGCGTCGGATCGAACTACTCCTACACCACACCGGTCATCCCGGCCGGCACTTACACCGTCCGGGTCCGGCCGGTCGACGTGCACGACCAGATCGGCGTGGAGCGCATCTCCACCGACATCGTGGTGACCCAGCCGGCCAACAACCCGCCGGTCCCGAGCTTCACCTACACCTGCAACCAGAACGTCTGCACCTTCGACGGTCGCGCCTCGACCGACGAGAACGCGGCGTCGCTCACCTACACCTGGAACTTCGGTCAGGGCTCCGGAACGGGTCCGCTCCCGACGAAGACCTATACCTCTCCGGGGACCTACTCAGTGACGCTGACCGTCAGAGACGAGTGGCAGGTCTCGACCACCTCAGCGCCCCAGGAGGTGACGATCGCCGAACCCGCGGACAACCACGCTCCCGTGCCGACGTTCGTGCAGAGCTGCCAGGGCCTGACCTGCTCGGTGAACAGCTCGGGGACGGTGGATCCCGACACCGGTGACACCATCGGCTACCTGTGGGACTGGGGCGACGGCACGTCGCCCTCGAGCGGACTGTCTCCGGGCGCGCACACCTACGCGGAGTCGGGCAGCTACACGATCACGCTCACCACGACCGACGGCTGGGGCAAGACCGCCTCGACGACGCGTACCGTCAACCTCGCCGAGCCTGCGGGGAACACCGCACCGCATGTCGAGTTCACCGCCACGTGCACGCTTTTCACGACCTGCCAGATGAACAGCGCCGGCACGATCGACGACCAGGGCGACACGATCAAGTACGCGTGGGACTTCGGCGATGGTGGTACCAGCACCTCAGCCAACCCCACTCGGACCTTCGCCACGGTCGGCACGTACACGCTCACGCTGACGGTCAGCGACGTCTGGGGGAAGGCGAGCACCGTCACCCACGACGTATCGATCACCGAGCCGGCCGGCAATCGCGCGCCGACTGCGGTCATCGACTCGGGGACGTGTGCCACGTTCACCACCTGCCAGCTCAGTGCCGCCGGCAGCAACGACCCCGACGTCTCCGACGGAGACGCGATCCGCAACTACGTGTGGTCGTGGGGCGACGGAACTGCCGACACCACGGGGACGTCGGCCGCCCAGTCCCATGTCTACGACGTGGCCGGCGCGTACGTCGTGACCCTGCGGGTCCTGGACCGGTGGGGCCGGGCCAGCAGCCCGGTCACGCTCACGGTCACCACGCAGGTCGAGCCCGCCGACAACGAGTCACCGACCGTCGTCTTCGACGCACCCGTCTGCAGCGGACTCGTCTGCACGGTGTCCAGCACCGGGACGTCCGACGCAGACGGCATCCGCAGCTACACCTGGGAGTGGGGTGATGGCACACCGGACACGGTGACCACCTCCTCCCGGAGCCGTAGCCACACCTACGCCACGACAGGGAGCTACACCGTGACCCTCACAGCAACCGACGCATGGGGCCGCAGCAGCACCGGGTCCCACACGGTGACCGTTCCCTGACGTGGGGGAGGCGCTGCCGGACCTGTTCCGCCAGCGCCTCCCATCCTCGTGTGCGCCGCGACTGCGAAGACGAGCCGTCGTTTGGCGCACGGGTCCTACGCTGAGCGCATGGGCACAGATCGGTCCGGTGACGACAGGGCCACCGATGCCCTCATGCAGACGTCACGACTCATGACCGCCGTCGTCGCTCGGACGCTGGCCAATATCCCCGACACCGTCACCGTTCCCCAGCTCCGCGTGCTGGTCATGCTCCATACCCGCGGTGCGTTGAATATGGGCAACGTGGCGGCCGGCCTTGGCGTCAATCCCTCCAATGCCACACGAACCTGCGACAAGCTGGTCGACGCGGGCCTCGTAGCCCGGTCCACCGACCCGGTCGACCGGCGCCGTGGCGTCCTCGAACTCACCGACCACGGCCGCGAGCTTGTCTCCTCGACCATGGCCGCAAGGCGCGCCATGCTCGCCGAACTCCTCGATCGGGTGCCCGCACGAGCGCGTCGCCAGCTGGCCGCCGGCCTCGAGGCGTTGCTCGACGCGGTTCAGGCCGGGCCCGAGGCCGAGCTGTTCACGGAGCCACGGGACTCGGCACTGCGGTGGCTGCGATGACCGGTTGCCGCATGAGCACGGTGGAGAGGTCAGCGCCAGTCAGCCCACAACGGTTGCCCACGCGTCGCGCCGCAGTCACTGAAAGATCACCTGGACGAATGTCCACGATGGGGAGCTGCGGCTCTCTGACCTGCGGTTTCACGTGGTGGAGCCTAGGGGACTCGAACCCCTAACCCCCTGCTTGCAAAGCAGGTGCGCTACCAATTGCGCCAAGGCCCCGTGCGGGGACGAGAGTTGTCAGCGTCAGCTGCGCTTGACCGAGTCGGTGGCCTCGGCCCAGAGGGCCTGCTCGGCCTTGCTCTCGTCGTACTTCTTCTTGGCGAACACCGCCGCGCCAGCGGCCAGGGCGATCAGGAGGAGCTTCTTCACGCCGGAGACAGTAGCAAGGGGTACGGCGCGGGCAGAAACCTCAGCGGTTGACCTGGTTCCACTTCGAGACGATCAGGTTGACGTAGGTGTCCACGCCGGGGCCGGGTGGCTGGCCATGGGTGTCGCCGGTCTGGTGAGTGCCGTCCACGAGCAGCTCCGACTCCCCGGTGACCGGGTCGAGCGTCGGGTCCGCGAGGACAGTACGCCGCCAGTTGATGATGTACGTGTTCGGCCGAGTCTGCGCGAGGTGCCGCGAGTAGCGGTTGTAGAGGCGCAAGGTGACGTCCTTGTCGCGTTGGTACGAGCCCGCACGCACCACCATCACCAAGAACACGTTGGTCTGCGCGGGGACCTGGGCGATCGCCCGGCGCAACCGGGCGGCGCTCCACTCGGGAAAGTGGCACCGGTTGGTGCCGAGGGCCATGACGAAGTTCGCGGGGTGCGGGTTGATCCGCAGGTACTTCGCCATCCGTTGGCGCAGTGCGGAGACGGGGCGGCCGCGCTGGTGGTCGATGTGCCAATCCGGCTCGACCACCTTGAGCCGCGGCGCGACCCGGAACAACGTCGAGTCGCCGATGATGAACGTCCCCGACAGCGACGGCGGCGGGACCGACCGGCCCGTGGTGCCGGCGCTGGCCGACGGGGTGAGAGAGACCAGCACGGAGATGAGTACGGCGACGAGCGCGCCGACGAGGGACTTCTTCAACCGGACTCCCGTGGTGGGCCTAACAGGACTTGAACCTGTGACCTCTTCCTTATCAGGGAAGCGCTCTAACCGTCTGAGCTATAGGCCCGCGAGTCGGGCGGCGACCGGTCGCCGACCGAACGGGAAGATTACCGGAGCCGGGAGCGCGGCGCCGAATCGAGGTCAGTTGTCCTCGGCGAGGGTGACCTCGACGCCACCGAGCAGGGACGCCGACATGTTGTAGAGGAAGGCACCCAGCGTGCAGATCGCGGTCACCAGCACCACGTCGACGGCGGCCACGATCATCGTGAAGCCCACCACCCGGCGGGTGCCGAGGTAGTCCTCGATGTCGAAGGTCGAGGTGTCCTGACCGCCGACCACGTCGCGGACCGTCTGGTTGATGGAGCTCCACACATCGGCCGCGCCGAGCACCGTCCAGACCATCAGCACCGAGACCACGATGACGATGCCGAGGGCGATCGAGAGCAGGAACGAGGTCTTCATGATCGACCAGGGGTCGATCCGGGTGAGACGCAGCCGGGCCCGGCGACCGGGCCGGGGTGCGGCCGCGGCGCGCTGGGCAGCCTTCTCGGCGCGGGTCGGCTTGGGCGGCTTCGGCTCCCGCACCTTGCCGGTGGGGGCAGGAGTCGGGGCGACGACCGGCGGCGGGGCGACCACGGGCCGGGCCGTCTCCGTCGTACGCGCGGTGGGAGCCTGCGCGAGCTGAGCCTGATTGGCCGGCGACGGCTGAGCCGGGGCCGGTGCCGTTGCGGGGCTCGCCTGGGTCGCCGCGGCAGCAGCGGCTGTGGCGGCCGCCGCAGCAGTCGGGCCCGTCGGGGTCGAGGCCGTGCGCCGTGAGCGTGCCGATGCGGGAGGAGAGGCCGGCTTGGGCTTGGCCGGCTGCTTCTTCGCGGTCTTCTTGGCGGCGGCCCGGGCCGCCGGCTGGGACGCCGGCGGCGGGGGCGGGGGGGGCGGAGGCGTGGGGGGCGTGCCGTTGCGCCTGCCGCTGCCCGGG
>DOWL01000159.1:0-293 GCA_003519585.1 Nocardioides sp.
GGCTTCCTGTGGCCAGGCTTCGGCGAGAACAGCCGGGTCCTGCAGTGGGTCGTGGAGCGCATCGACGGCCAGGCCGCTGCCGAGGAGACCGCGATCGGTCACGTCCCGGCTCCGGGTTCACTGGACATCGAGGGGCTCGACATGACCCCCGAGGCCCTCGCCGCCGCGCTGGCCGTCGACAACGAGGAGTGGAAGGCCGAGCTCCCGCAGATCCAGGAGTGGTTCGAGAAGTTCGGCGATCAGCTCCCGACGGTGCTGTGGACCGAGCTCGACGGGCTCCGGGAGCGGCTCGG
>DOWL01000159.1:411-5466 GCA_003519585.1 Nocardioides sp.
TACGCGCGCGGGCGTCGGGGGCCGCCGCGCCGCCGGCGCTCCACCCCCCCCGACCGGAGCCCGTGAGCGGAGCCCGGCACCGGGGGTGGCAAAGGCGCCCCGCCTTCGGACCCGCCGCTGCCACCTGAGTGGCAACAATCGGCAAGTCGGTGTGTGAGTTCCTCCCCACGGGATCGCCACACCAGGCAGGATGTGCTCGTGTCACCCGAGTTCGCGCATGCGCTCAACGCCCTGGACCCGGCGGTCCTGGGGGCCCGGATCAAGGCGACCCGGGTCGCGGCCGGACTGACCCAGCCCGCACTCGCCGGCCAGGACGCCTCGGTCGCCTACCTCTCCCGGATCGAGAGCGGGCAGCGGCGCCCCGGCCCTTCCCTGCTGGAGGCCTTGGCAGGCCGCCTCGGGGTGACCGTCGACTTCCTGGTGCTCGGCGATGCCTGGGAGGACAGCCGGCGCCTCGAGCTGAAGCTGGACCACGCGGAGCTCTCGCTCGTCGGCGGCGATGCCGCTCAGGCTCTCGCCCAGGCACGTGAAGTCCTCGACGAGGAGGGTCTCGCCGTCCTGTGCGGCGGCACGGTCCGGGCGCGGTACGTCGAAGCCGCGGCGCTCGACGCACTCGGTGACCCCGCGGCCACGGCGGCGTACACGGCGCTGCTCGAGAGCGACCCCGACTCCACGACGGCGCTCCGGGCCGCGACCGCGTTGAGCCGGATCTGGCGCGAGCGTGGCCAACTCCACCGCGCCGTGTCGACCGCTCGCGCCGCGCTGGATGCACTTCCTCCCCAGGAGCGTGGCACCGACGAGGCGATCCGGCTGTCCCTGACCCTGGCGGCCGCGCTGTACACCGTCGGCCAGGTGGAGGAGGCGGCCGCGATCTGCGACGACGCCATCGCGGTGGCCGAGGAGCTCGACTCGCCTCTTGCCCGCGCCTCGGCATACTGGAACGCCAGCGTCATGCGGGCTGAGTCCGGGGCGGTCGACGATGCGCTCCGGCTCGCCAGCACGGCCATGCACCTCATGGAGAGCACCGAGCGGATCCGCGACATCGCCCGGCTCCGCAACCAGCTCGCCTGGACCATGGTCCGGGTCCACCCGCCGCGCCTCGCCGAGGCCCGCGAGGCGGCCGAGCGCGCGGTGGCCGAGCTCGAATGGAGCGCGGCCAGCCCCGCCGACCGGGCCCGAAACGCAACGCTGTTGGCCGTCGTCACCTACTTGGAAGGTGACCTCGAGGAGGCCGCGCGGCAGGCCGGGGCCGTCCTCGACGCAGCCGTCGAGTTGCCGTTCATCGAGGTCGGCGCGCTCATCGTCCAAGGCCGCGTGCACTGGGCCCTCGGCCGGCACGAGGAGGCGCGCGACGCCTACCGCCGGGCCATCGCCGTGATGACCGGGCTGGGAGCAGACCGCGAGGCCGCGACCTACTGGTTCGACCTGGCCACCCTCGCCGACGAGGCCGGGCTGCACGACGAGGCCCGCGACGCCTACCGTCGCGCCGCTGCCTCCACCGGCCTGCACGCCCGGCTGGCCGACCTAGGTCGTGTCTCCCAAGTAGCGGTGGATGCAGGCGTCGTCCAGGCGCGCGGTGGCAAGGCGCCGGAGCGAAGCTCTACTTGTACGTCCAGAGAGTGACGGCAACGCCGCCAGCGCGGGGTCTGGGCGGCGGCTGCGCCGCCGGGACTTGGGAGAGACGGCCTTCACGCGCCCGACGCGCCCGCAGTGTCCGAACACCCGGTCGCCACGAATTGAACTTGGAGCCGGCAGAGCCTGCGCGTACGGGGAGCCGCCGTAGGCACTGGTGTGGGATCATCGACCTTGTCGCCGCGCGACCGTCGAAGGGTGGTGAGCCATGCCGGGATACGGGGCCGAGGAGCGCGCCCTCTTCGAGGACGACGCCACCAAGCTGTACGAAGAGGTCTGCCAGCATGGCGGGATCGCCTCCTCCGACTACCGCATCGCCGAGGACGGCGAGCTGCGGCCGGCCTTCGACCTGCTGGTCGAGATGGGGTTGCTCGGCTACGACACCGAGCAGGAGCTCTGGGTCCCGGAGGACCCCACGGGGGTCCAGTCGCGGGTGGTCTCACCGCTGAGCCAGCAGGCCGCCAAGCTGCTCTCGGAGTCGTCACAGTGGAACTCCGCCTTCAGCAGCCTGGCGCAGAGCTGGCGACGCGCCCCGCAGGCGTCCGCCAGCGGCTCGATCACCTACCTGCGCGGCACCGCGATCACCAGCTTCCTGGAGCAACTGCTCGCCGAGTGCGAGGAGGAGATGCTCACCGCGCAGCCGCAGGCCGGCCGCGACCCGCGTCACCTGGCCAAGGCCGCCCTCCGCGACATCGCGCTGCTCGAGAGCGGTGCGTCGATGCGCACGCTCTATCAACACAGTGCGCGGCGCAGCTCGTTCACCCACAAGTACGTCGCCGCCGTCACTGCGCGAGGTGCCGAGGTGCGCACCCTCGACGAGTTCTTCAACCGGATGATCGTGGTCGACCATCGCGTGGCCGTGATCCCCCACCAGGAGCAGGTCGGGGTCGCCGTCATCGTGCGTGAGCCGGCCGTGGTCGACTATCTGGTCGACGTCTTCGAGCGGTCCTGGGAGCGTGGCCGGCCCTTCACCAATCGCGAGACCTCCCTGCTCAAGGACATCGCGGCCGAGCAGCGCGCGATGACGATGCGGATGCTGATCGAGGGTCACAGCGATCCGGTCAGCGCCAAGCGACTCGGGGTCAGCCCGCGCACCTACGCCGGGTACGTCGCCGACCTCAAGACGGAGTACGACGCGGAGACCCGCTTCCAACTCGGCTACACGATGGGCCGGATGGGCGTTTCCGGGCACGAGGAGGTCACCATCTCCGAACCTGACGACGACAGCACAGAGCCGGTGGACTGAGACTGGCTCAGTCCACCGGCTCGGTGTCTCGGAGACGTTCCGTGGCGTCCCCGAAATGTCACGAGGGCAGTGACCTGGCGGTCACTGCCCTCGTGCTGTTGAGACGGGCCTGGGGGGTAGGCACTGGACCGGACAAGTGGGGGGAAAGTCGGGTCCTCGTCTCAAGTCTTGGAGGTCAGAGCGGCCAGCTGGAGTCCCTCAACGAAGTCGACACCTTGCCGGTCTTGCCCGCACTGGCTGCCTCGGCCGGCATCGCGGACGCGCCGATCAGGCCCGCGGACACAGCGACGGCACCGATCACGACGGCGATCCTGCGCGCGAAGTTCTTCATTAGGTTCCCCACCTCGATCTAGGAGGGCCCACGGAATGGCCCTGCTCCGGTAGTCTGTCGCCAGGGTCAGGCAAGGCGTGATACCGCCGCTGCCTCACAAAATTGCATTGCAAAAACATGCAGTTCGTTGAAGCTTGACCTCACCACTTTTAAGCATGCCCGCGCAAGGGCGATTGAGCGCTCGTGAGGCCTCTGTGACGTGCGTTCTGTCCTGGTGCACCCGGATCCACCATCGAACTGCATCAAGTCGACAAGGTTGTCCTGACGTCACCTCGATGCTCGGGCGACGGCCACGGCGGCCGGACGAGAACGCCGCACTGCGCCCGATCCGGCGCAGACGGCGCGCGGAGCCCGCGACACGCCGGAGCGCGAAAAAATCTTTTGCACTGTCGCCCGAGAACGGCGATGGCTCCCACCCGCGTGGGTGGGAGCCATCGAGCAGAGCGGAGGCGGCGGGATTTGAACCCGCGATGGGCTGTTGACCCAAACCCGCTTAGCAGGCGGGCGCCATAGACCGGACTAGGCGACGCCTCCGCGGAGCAGGCTACAAGGACGCCGCCGTTCGCGCCGAATCAGAGTGGTTTCAGGCCATGGCCGTGCTGGAGCCGGCGCTGGAGGTCGCGCACGAACTGTTCCCGGTCGACGGCCAGCACGCCCACCGGGATCGTCGTGGTCCGGCCGTCGCGCAGCCGCAGCTGCACACATGCGATGTCGTGTCGGTAGGTCGTCACGGCGTCCTCGACCGCGTCCCACCGCGCCTCGGTCACTCCGGCGCCGCGGACCAGCCGGACCCGGTAGCCGTCGTCCGTGCACCGCATCACCCACGCCCGCGAGCGCAGCCACCAGCCGAGCACCACGCACCCGACCACGCCCACCAGGACCACCGCGACGAGCACGTCCAGTGGGAGTCCCACGAGCGCGACGACCGCCGTACCGGCGAAGAGGATCAGCGCCAACCCGACCAGGGCCAGCCCCAGGAACCGCGCCACCACGGCCGGCGCGAGCCGGTACAACGCAGGTGGTGCGGCAGTCACCCGATGATTGAACAGGTGACGGTCTCACCGAGCCAATCGCGGGGTTGTGGGTACCCGTGAGCTGGGTCACACTCGAAACTCCCCGGCCTAGGAGGCCGCGATGTCTGCCGTTCCCCCCGGTCTGCCCGGTGCGCTGCACGCCCTCGACCAGGCGCTGGACGCGCCCCGGCGAACGGGCATCCCGCTGGGCAACTGGCGGTGGGTCGTCCGCCAGCGGATGGGTGCGGTGCGCGACGCGCTCGTCGGTGAGGCGGCCGGCTCGGACGACGGGTGGCTCGCCGCCCGCGGCGGTTCGGCGTTCCGCGAGCGCAACGCCCTGCTCGGCCGGCTGAGCACGCTCGGCCCCGAGATCCTCGAGACCCCGGACGTCGAGGCGACCCGCCTGGAGCTGAAGCGGCTGGTCGTGGATATCCAGCGGCACGTACAGCGGCTCAACGACATCGCCTACGACGAGGTGGAGCTGGAGCTCGGCGGCTCCGAATAGGCGCTACGGCGCCTCTCCTAGGCTGTCCTCGTTCGGTGGTACGCCGCCGGGCACGGAGGGGTGCCGGAGTGGCCGATCGGAACCGCCTTGAAAGCGGTCGCTGGCAGAGATGTCAGCCGCGGGTTCGAATCCCGCCCCCTCTGCCACCGCCCCCTCTGCCAACAGCTGCTAGAAGACGCTCGCCCTTCGTTGACAGCGGCCGCATCAACGTCGCCGGCCGTCAACTCTGGAGGGAGCGCAGCGACCCGGTCTTTCGCGGCGAAGCCGCGCGCCCGGCGATCGGCTCCGATGGCCGTGGCGACTGGCGCCGAAGCGAGCGCCAGCGAGC
>DOWL01000159.1:5655-14794 GCA_003519585.1 Nocardioides sp.
GGGCCGAAACTCGCCGGGGTATCAGACGAGTACCGCGTCGCGGCGGGCGAGCTCGGTGAGCTCGTGGCGGCTGCGCACGCCGCACTTGGCGTAGATGTTGGACAGGTGGTAGCCGACGGTGGTCTGGGCGACGAAGAGGCTGCGGGCGATCTGGGCGTAGCTGAAGCCGGCGACGGCGAGCTTGGCGACGTCGTGCTCGCGCTCGGTCAGTCCCAGGCCGCTGAAGGGGTCGGTGGCCGGGTGGGCCGGGGCGGCCGGCGCCGGCTGTTGCCACGCGTGGGCGTAGGTGGTGCGGACCGGGCCGGGAGCGGAGACGGTGTAGCCGAAGTGACGGTTGAACGACGTACGGTCGGTGAACGCGTGCATGACGGAGTCCTCTCGCGGGCAGCGGCGCACACAGTCGGCTTGGTAGGTGTTGACCGGGGTGCTGGGTCGGGGTGTGGCGACACCCAGAAATCTGCCAGCGGTCGGCCGCGCCGTCTGTTGGCGTGGGAACAGGCGAACCGTCGTCTTGCTGACGTTCGGCCCGGAACTACAACAGGGCTGCGGTGCGCGGAGGCTCGGGTCGGACGGCGGTGGCTTCCTCGATCCGGCGGCCGCCCTGGCCCCGCGAGCCGGTGAGCGCGAGGTCGGCGCGGATCGCGGCGTACCCCAGCACGAGACCGACGACCAGGCCGTAGAACACCGACAGGCCGCACTCCAACAGCGAGATCGCGGGATTGACCAGCGAGTTGGCGACCGGTGCCGTGGCCGCGACACCGAAGGCGCACAGCCACCAGCCCTGCCGACGTCGAGCCCGCATGTGGCAGCCCCAGGCCAGCGCGGGAACGCCGAGCACGGTCTCGATCGGCCGCGGGAAGGCGCCGATGGTGTCGCGGCTCCAGCGGACCCCGTCGAGCAGGTTGTCGACGAGTTCTTGGGATCCGTAGCGACGCAGCATCTCGGCGTACAGCAGGGAGATCGCCAGGAGCGCACCGCCGATGGCCACGACGACCAGCCCGCGACGCCCCAGGCCGTGCAGCCCAGCGCCCAGCCGGTGGACCACGGCGAAGGCACCGACCAGTGCCAGGCCGAGCGTGACGTACTCGAACCGCACGACCGAGACCACCGGGTCGAAGCCGACGGTGGCCATGGCGCCGACCCCGGCGATGAGCACGGCGATCGCGCATTCGCGGGCCGCGCGCGAGAACCGCACCGCGGGCGTCGTCGCCATGACACCGAGCACGGCCGAGACCACGCAGGTCAACACGGCGGCGCCGGTGCGGAGGTAGTCCTGGTCGAGCAGCAGCACCAAGGCACCCAGCACCAGCGCCAGGGTGCCGAAGACCACCGGACGCCCACCCGTGCGCGCCGCGAGCCCCCAGGTGTACGCCGTCACCACCGTCACCGCGCCGACGCCGTCGAGCCACGCGGGACCGATCGGCACCAGAGCGGCGACGAGCGCGGCCAGCCCGGCCCCGACCACCAGCACCCAGACGACAACGAGGAGCCGACTCTGGACCGGCTCCCGGTCGGGGACGGTGACGGTCAGCTCGGGAGTCGCTCCGACCGGCGGACCCGGGACGATCTCCTCGTGCACCGGCTCGGTGGGTGCCGTGGGGGGCCGATCGTGTCGCGTGGCGCGACGTCGGGGGGCGGTCCTGGGCACGACAGAACAGGTTACAGAGCGGCCGAAGGAAGCCTGCGATTGGCGAGGGAGGGGTTGGTACGGCGGGCCTCGTCGAGCACCGAACGGTCGAGGGTGGCCCGGATCACCCCGGGCAACTGGCCCGCCTCGGCGAGGACGTCGCCCAGCGGGTCGACCACGAGTGAGTGGCCGGTGTAGCGCGGGGCGGGCTGTGCCGACGCGACCACGAACACGGTGTTCTCGATCGCCCGCGCTCGCACCAGCGTGCGCCAGTGCTCGATCTTCCGCGGCCCGGCGACCCAGGCAGCGGGCACGACCAGGACCTCCGCACCATGGTCGACGAGCATCCGAGCCAGCTCGGGGAAGCGCAGGTCGTAGCAGGTCATCAGGCCCAGCCGGAACCCCGCGACGTCGACCAACGCCGGGGCCAGCGGCCCTGCAGTGAGCGCCTTCGACTCCTGGTAGCCGAACGAGTCGTAGAGGTGGATCTTGCGGTAGGACGCCGTGGCCGCGCCGCGCACGACGAGCGTGTTGTACGGGCGGTCGGCGCGCTCGGACGTCTCGAACATGCCGGCCACGACCGTAGTGTTGTGGTGGGCGGCCACGTCGGCCAGTTCGCTCGCGAACGCACCGTCGAGCGGCTCGGCGAACTGGCTGAGGTCGGAGCCGGGTTCGCCGAAGTCACGCGCGAACGCCTCCGGCAGCACCACCAGGTCACTGTCCGACGGGACCAGCTCGCGCAGCCTCGCGCGGTTGCCTTCGGGGTCGAGACCCGAGGCCTCCTGGACGACGGTGACCGACATGGTGGACATCGTGCTCACCGGTCCAGTGTTCCAGGGTGGTGCCGTCGTCCGGGAGCGCCAGGGGACACTGAGCCCATGCCGGAGGGTTCGGAGGCGGCCGCGGCCGCGGCGTTCACCGCCGTGGTGCTGGCAGGTGGGGCCGCCGCGCGCCTGGACGGCGCCGACAAGGCCTCGGTCGAGCTGCACGGTCGCACGCTGCTCACCTGGGCCCTCGACGCGGTGCTCGACGCGGCCGAGGTGGTGGTGGTCGGCGACCCGGTGCCCACCCACCGACCGGTCACCTTCGTCCGCGAGGAGCCGAGGTACGGCGGGCCGGTGGCGGCGCTGCTGACCGGCCGCGATGCTCTCCTCGACCCGCGCGGCACGGTAGCCGTCCTCGCCTGCGACATGCCTTACCTCACGCCAGGAACGTTCCGGCGGCTGCTCCGGGCCACGCCCGGCCACGACGGGGCGGTCCTGGTGGGCCCGGGCGGCCGGCGACAGCTCGCGCTGGTGCTCGACGTGGCACGGCTCGACGCCGTACGGCCCGGCCTGGAGGAGCAACACGGACTGGCGCTGCACCGGCTGCTTGCCCCGCTCGATCTCGCCGCGGTGGCTGCAGAGGAGCGTGAGCACCGCGACGTCGACACCTGGGCCGACCTGCGGGACCTCTCCTGAATGGGTTGCGAGACGCCAACCGGCGCGTAAGTCTGTGGCCGTGAACCTCCACGACTGGATCGACGAGCTGAGTGACGTCCTCGAGCTCGAGGACGTGGAGGTCGACGAAGGCCTGCTGGCCGACCTCACCGCGACCGCTGCGACCAACGTCGAGAAGCTGGCGGCCCCGGTGACGGCGTACCTGCTGGGCTTCGCGGCCGCCACCCAAGACGCGGATCCCGACACCGTCGAGCGACTCGCTGCCCGAGCCCAGGTGCTGGCCGAAGGATGGGACCGGCCAGCCGATGCCCCCGACCCCGACGACGTCAACGACCCGATCCCCGACGACCGGACCGTCGACCACACCGGTGAAACCTACGACGACGACCGGGCCGAAGAGCTGGTCGACGAAGAGGTCTGACACGCTGGCCGCATGCGCGCTGTCTTCGCGGACGGGGCCGGCGGCCCCGAGGTCCTGGTCGTACGCGACGTCCCGGATCCCGAACCAGGCCCGGGCGAGGTGGTCCTCGAGGTCGCGGCCGCGGGCCTGAACCGTGCCGACCTCCTGCAGCGGCAGGGCTTCTACCCGCCACCTCCCGGAGCATCGGAGGTGCTCGGCATGGAGTGCAGCGGCACCGTCGCCGCCGTCGGTGCCGGAGTCACGGACTGGGCGGTCGGCGATCAGGCCTGCGCGCTGCTCTCGGCCGGCGCCTACGCGACCCTGGTCGCCGTACCCGCCGGCCAACTGCTGCCAGTGCCCGACGGTGTCGACCTGGTGACGGCGGCGGCGCTGCCCGAGGTGGCGTGCACTGTCTGGTCCAACGTCTTCATGGTCGCCCACCTGCAGCCGGACGAGACGTTCTTGGTCCATGGCGGCGCCGGTGGGATCGGCAGCTTCGCGATCCAGTTGGCCGCCCGTCTCGGCGCGCGGGTGTTCACCACTGCCGGGAGCGAGGAGAAGCGACAACTGTGCCGAGACCTCGGTGCCGAGGTCGCGATCGACTACCGCGACGAGGACTTCGTCGAGGTGGTCAAGGCACACACCAGCGGCGGTGGCGCCGACGTGATCCTCGACAACATGGGTGCGTCGTACCTCCAGCGCAACGTCGCCGCCCTGGCCACCGAGGGGCGGCTGGTCGTGATCGGCATGCAGGGCGGTACGCGCGGCGAACTCGACCTCAACGCATTGCTGCGCAAGCGCGGCGCGATCATCGCGACCACGCTGCGGGCCCGGCCGGCCGCGGAGAAGGCGGCCATCTGCGCGTCGGTGGTGGAGCACGTCTGGCCGCTGGTCGCCGACGGGCAGGTCCGACCCCTCGTGCACGAGACGGTCCCGCTCGACGACGTACGCCGCGCGCATGCGCTCATGGAGTCGGGCAGCCACTCGGGGAAGATCCTGCTGACGATGGATACCGTGACGGCATGACTGAGCAGCAGCCCGAGCAGGGCCAGGACGGGGAACGTCAGGTCGTCATCATCGGGCCGGACGGCCAGCCGATGGGCGCGGTCCCGGAGTCGGCACTGCACATGGCCACCGCCGGAGGCGACGAGGGGCAGGAGCGCTCGGTCGCCGACCTGGTGGAGCAGCCGGCCAAGGTGATGCGGATCGGCAGCATGATCCGCCAGCTGCTGGAGGAGGTGAAGGCGGCCCCGCTCGACGAGGCCAGCCGCAACCGGCTCAAGGAGATCCACCAGGCCTCGATCCACGAGCTCGAGGCCGGCCTGGCGCCCGAGCTGGTCGAGGAACTCGAGCGGCTCACGCTGCCGTTCTCCGACGACCAGACCCCGTCCGAGGGCGAGCTGCGGATCGCGCAAGCCCAGCTCGTGGGCTGGCTGGAAGGGCTCTTCCACGGCATCCAGACCGCCATCTACGCACAGCAGATGGCCGCCAAGATGCAGTTCGAGCAGATGCGGCGCGGGCTGCCGATGGGTCCCGCCGGCCAGCAGCAGCCGATGGGCGAGGAACAGCAGCAGCCACCCCAGCCCGGCGACTCTGGCGGGATGTACCTGTAGTACGTCTTCGGGTCAACCACCGCACGATGGTTGAGCCGCGAGCGCCAGCCAGCGAGCGTGTCGAAACCGCCGCAAGGGGAGGCACCCGGGGGAGTCCCAGCCCCGGGTCACCAGGTTTCGACACCGAACGCGCCAGCGCGCCTTCGGGCTCAACCACCGTGTGACTGCGCTAGTAGCGGGACCGCCGAGTAACGCCGCGCACTACCAACAGGCCGAGCAGGCCCACGATGACAAGGGCCAGGCCCGGCGCGGCGGCGCGGGTCAGGGACTGCGGCTCGCTGGTCTCGACCTGTTCGAAGGTGGCCTGCTCGGTCACCGGGTCGATCGGCGGCTCGCCCGCGCCGAAGACATCCTCGACCTGGCTGATGACGACGTCACTGTTGGGCTGGGTGCCGCTGGTGCCGGTGGCCACCCAGGGGTCGCCGGTGCCGGACACGAAGAACATGTACTCCGTGTCGACGCTCAAGGCCCCGAGACTGCACTCGGCGCGGTTGCGATCGGTCTGCACCTGGACCGTCTCGGTGTTGACCGAGCCCTGGTAGACCAGGTCGACGGTGACCGTCTGGAGGTAGATCGCGCCGGGGACGCCGTCGGTGCGGGGCTGCCGGTCGACCTGGGTGACGGTCCCGCTGAAGACCGCCCTGGCCGACTTGGTGCTGTCGAGGACCGTGACCGGCTGGCACTCGGGCGGGTGCTTGGGCTTGGCCGCGTGGACCGGCGGCCCGGGCAGGAGCACCGTGAGCGCCACCACGACCGCCGTGAGGAGGATCGTCAGCAGGCGGCGCAGCACCGGAGCATCACAACAGATCACACGTCGAAGATGCCAGCCAGCACCTGGGCGACGCCGTCCTCGTCGTTGCTGGGAGCGATGCGGTCGACGGCCGCCAGCACAGACGTGTGAGCGTTGGCCATGGCGTACGGCGTACCGGCCCACGCCAGCATCGGCAGGTCGTTGGGCATGTCGCCGAAGGCGATCACGTCGGCCGGGGCGACGCCGAGGTGCTCGGCCAGCAGCGCCAAGGTGGTGGCCTTGGTGACGTCCGCTGCGCTGATCTCGAGCAGCGTGCTGGTCGAGGACCAGGTGATCGTGACCCGATCACCGAGCGCCGCCTCCGCGGCATCCCAGTAGTCCTGCGGTGAGAGCTCCTCGTGTCGGGCCAGCAGCTTGAGCGCCGGTCCGTCCACCAGCTCGTCGATCGGCGCGCGCCGGGCGCCGGGCGGCACCGGATGGCGTTCCCGGAACTCCGGCTCCAACCCGAGCCCGGTGAGCGACTCCACCGCGAACGCCGATCCGGGGACCGCAGCACGCAGGTCTGCGCAGACCTCACGCAGCGTCGTCGGGTCGATCTCCCGGCGCAGCCGGGGCCGGTCGGCCCCGACGTCCCACACCAGCGCACCGTTGGAGACGATGGCCAACCCGTGGTCACCCACATGGTCGAAGACCTCTTCGGCCCAGCGCAGCGGCCGGCCGGTCACGAAGACGACCGGCACCCCCGCCGCCTCCACGGCGAGCAGCACGTCGCGGGTGCGCTCGGAGATGCTGCCGTCGGACCGCACCAGCGTCCCGTCGAGATCGGTGGCGACCAGTCCGGGCCGGGTCATGGGGAGGCTCACCGCAGGGGTCGGGCCATGACCAGCTCACCGTCGCCGTTGCTGCCGCGCAGCTCGGTGAACCCGCACTTGGCCAGCACCCGGATGCTGGGGGTGTTGTCGGGGAGCACGCTCGCCCGGATGCGTACGCCGGCCCGGTCGGCTCCGGCGAGCAGCGCGGTGAGCGCCTCGGTGGCGACGCCCGCGCCGCGGGCATCCTCGACCAGGCCGTAGCCCACCTCGGTCTCGGGGACGCCGTCGTTGGCCGGCTCTGGCGGCCCGAAGAAGCCGATCGAGCCCACGACGACGTGGTCGAGCTCGATCGAGCGGGGTCCCCACGGGTCGCCATCGCGCCAGATCGACGCGGCGTCGCGGTCGTCCTCGCGCGGGAAGTCGGGGTGCCAGCCCGACGCTCGTTCGCCGTCGCGCACCCGGGCGACATCGTCCGCGGTCCACAGAGGGAGCCGGAGCCGCCCGGTGTCGACGACCTGCGGCAGGGACATCAGAAGTACTTCCCGAGCTCGAGCGCCGCGCCGTCCTCGCCCACCGTGGCGGTCACGTCGTCGGCGGCGTCGATCACCGGCTGCACGGCCTGCCCCATCGCCACGCCACGCCCGGCCCACTGCAGCATCTCGATGTCGTTGCGACCGTCGCCGATGGCCAGCACGTCCGTCTGGGCGACGCCGAGCCGCTCGGCGACATGTGCCAGGCCCGAGGCCTTGGAGACCCCCATCGGCGCCAGGTCGAGCCACGCGGTCCACCCGACGACGTAGTCGGTGCCGTGCAGCCCGAGCTCGCGGGCCAGGGCCAGGAAGTCCTCGGCCGTCGCTTCCGGGTCGCGGATGATCACGCGGCTGACCGGGGCCGAGACCAGGTCGTCGACCTCGGTGAGGATCATCTGGCCCGACAGCTCACCGGTCGGGAACTCCTTGCTCACGCGGTAGCCGACCCCGCGCTCCTCGACCGCGACCAGCGCCTTCGGGTGGCGCTCGAGGACCGCGCGGACCGCGGGCGCGGCGTCGAAGGTCTCCTCCGCGACCACCTCGAGTGGCGGGTAGCGGAAGACCACGGCGCCGTTGCTGGCCACCACCCAGAGCGGTTCGGTGCCGTCGAGATACAGCTCCAGACGGTCGGCCACCGGGATCATGCCGTGCGGCGAGCGCCCACTGGCCAGGACGACGTGGCAGCCGGCGTCGCGCGCGCGGCGTACGGCGTCGCCGACGGCGGGCGCGATCTCCTCATGGGTGGTGCCGGCTCCCTCGACCCACTTGAGCAGGGTCCCGTCGATGTCGAGGGCGACCAGCCCCGGGACCCAGCGCTCAGCCATGCACTGGCTTCAAGACCTCGAGGCCACCCAGGTGCGGACGGAGGGCCTGCGGGACGGTGACCGAGCCATCGGCGTTCTGGTGGGTCTCGAGGATCGCCACGATCGTGCGGGTGCTCGCGCAGAGCGTGCCGTTGAGGGTTGCGACCGGCCGGGTCCCGTCGGGGAACCGGCCGCGGATGTCGAGGCGGCGGCTCTGGAACTCCGTGCAGTTGGACGTCGAGGTGAGCTCGCGGTAACGGCCCTGGGTGGGGATCCACGCCTCGCAGTCGAACTTGCGGACCGCGGAGAGGCCCAGGTCGCCCGCCGCGGTGTCGATGACGCGGTAGGAGAGTTCGAGCTTGTCGAGGAACTCCTTCTCCCAGGCCAGCAGCCGTTGGTGCTCGGCGTCGGACTCCTCGACGGTGGTGTAGACGAACATCTCGACCTTGTCGAACCAGTGCACCCGGATGATGCCCTTGGTGTCCTTGCCGTGCGAGCCGGCCTCCTTGCGGAAGCACGGGCTGAACGCGGCATAGCGCAGTGGCAGCGCCCCGACGTCGAGGATCTCGTCGGAGTGGTAGGCCGCCATCGGGACCTCGGAGGTGCCGACGAGGTAGAGGTCCTCGCCTTGGATCTTGTAGACGTCGTCGGCAGCCTGGCCCAGGAAGCCGGTGCCTTCCATGGCGCGCGGCCGGACCAGCGACGGCGCGATCACCTGGGTGAAGCCGGCCGCCCGGGCCTGCTCCATGGCGAGGTTGACCAGGGCCAACTCCAGCTGCGCTCCGACGCCGGTGAGGAAGTAGAACCGCGAGCCCGACACCTTGGCGCCGCGCTCGATGTCGATGGCGCCGAGCATCCGCCCGAGCTCGACGTGGTCCCGCGGCTCGAACCCCTCGGCTGCGAAGTCGCGGGGTGTGCCGACCGTCTCGAGCACGGTGTAGTCGTCTTCGCCACCGGCCGGCGCAGCGTCGTGGGCGAGGTTGGGGATCGAGAGCACCGCGCTCTGCCACGCCTCCTCGGCCTCCGTCTGGGCCGCCTCAGCGGCCTTCACCTCCGCCGCGAGCTCCTTGGTGCGGGCCAGCAGGGCCTGCTTCTCGTCGCCCTGCGCCTGGGGGATCTGCTTGCCCAGGGACTTCTGCTCGGCGCGCTTGGCCTCGAACTCGG
>DOWL01000159.1:14927-15206 GCA_003519585.1 Nocardioides sp.
CGGCGCGCTTGGCCTCGAACTCGGTGATCGCCTGACGACGCCGGGTGTCCGCGGCCAGGGCTTCGTCGACCACCATGTCAGAGAGCCCGCGCTTGGCCTGGGCGGCGCGCACGCGGTCGGGCTGGTCACGAAGGATCCGGGGGTCTATCACGCCCGCCAGGCTAGTCGCCGACAGCCGCACGGCTCACCCGAGATCCACAGGCCTGCATACTTTGGCGCGTGTTGGACCGACCGCGGCTCGTCTTCCTGACCTGGGCCGTGGTCTCGTTCCTGCTGTTC
>DOWL01000159.1:15357-17885 GCA_003519585.1 Nocardioides sp.
GTCCAGGGGTGGGGACCGGTGGCGCAGTTCGACGAGCGCGGCTCACCGGCCGCCGGCTACGCCGTCGACTCCGGGTGGCTGATCACACCGCTGCGGGTCATCGAGGTGCTTTTCGACACCCTCGGCATGACGATCATGACTCTGGCCGTCGCGGCGGGCCTGCTGGTGCGCGGCCACCGACGGGCCGCCATCTTCACGGTCGGCGTCATGGTGGCAACCACCCTGACGTACACCGTGATCAAGCTGCTGGTCGGCCGGGCCCGCCCGGAGTGGCAGCTCGAGGACGCGCTCCTCTCCTCGAAGTCGTTCCCGTCCGGGCATGCCGCGGCGACCACCGCCTTCGCGGGGATCCTGATCGTGCTCGTGGTGATGCTGATCCGCCGCAGCGTCGTACGTCGGCTCCTCTACGCACTGATCGGCCTCATGGTGGTCGTGGTCGGCCTCGACCGGGTGTTGCTCGGCCGGCACTTTCCCTCCGACGTGGTCGGTGGTGTCCTGCTCGGGATGGGGATGGTCGCCTTGGGCCTCGCCGTCTACAACCCGCTGCCCCGCAGCCATGCCGAGCAGCTCCCGGAGCTGGCCCCCACGCCGTTCCCGTCCGCGCGCAACCTCGCGGTGGTCCTCAACCCCTCCAAGGTCGAGGACGTCGAGACGTTCCGCGGCATCGTCAACACCATGGCCGTGGATGCCGGTTGGTCGCTGCCGGTCTGGCACTACACGACGATCGAGGACCCGGGCACCGGCATGGCCGAGGCGGCCGCGGTCGCGGGTGCCGACCTGGTGATGGTGTGCGGGGGCGATGGCACCGTCCGCGAGGTGTGCGCCGAGCTGGCCGGCACCGGCATCCCGATCGGGATCATCCCGGCCGGCACCGGCAACCTGCTGGCCCGCAACCTCGACGTACCGCTGTTCCTGCGCGCGGCGATCGACATCGCGCTCACCGGTCAGGACCGTGCCATCGACATGGTCCGGGTCACCGGCGACGGGATCGAGGACGGCACGCACTTCATGGTGATGGCCGGGATGGGCTTCGACGCGGCGATCATGGAAGGCGTCAACGAGGAGTTCAAGGCCAAGGTCGGCTGGATCGCGTACGTCGTCTCGGCACTCAAGTCGCTGATGTTCCCCGCCTCCCGGCTCGAGATCTCGGTCGACGACGGCGAGTTCACCACCCACCGCGCCCGCACCATCGTCGTGGGCAACGTCGGCTACCTCCAGGCCGGCATGCCGTTGCTCCCCGACGCGCGGATCGACGACGGCCTGCTCGACGTGGTGCTGCTGCACCCGCGCCGGTTCCTGTCCTGGATCCCCTTGGCTTTCCGGGTGCTGGCCAAGCGGCCGCACACCGACGAGTTGGTCAACCGGATGACCGGCCGCACGGTCGTCGTCCGGGCGAGCGCCGACACCCCGCGCCAGCTCGACGGCGACTCCATCGGCCCCGGCCGTGAACTGCAGATGGAGTGCATCCACGGCCGCGTGCTGGTGCGAGTGCCGCGCTGACGGCGCGATAGTCCGCCGCTCAGTGGCCGCCGGGGGCGCCCGGGCCGCCCTGCACGAAGTCCTGCTGTCGGATGGTCACGAAGCAGACCACCGCACAGACGAACGCGAGCACGGTAGCGATGAGCGTGATATGGTTGAGCGCATCGACGAAGCTCGAGGTGGCCACCGCGGCGATCTGGTCGCGTACGCCGGGTGGTGACGCCTGGATGACGGCGCCGACCTGACCACCGGTGACGGCGGTGGCGACCTGGTCGGACTGCCCGGCGGCCGGCGTATCAGCCAGGCCCGAGCGAATCCCGTCGGCGATCTGGTGGCTGAAGATGGTGCCGAGGACCGCGATCCCCGTCGCCACGCCGACCTGACGGAACGTCGAGTTGATGCCGGATGCCATGCCGGAGCGCTCGACCGACACCACCCCCACCGCGGTCGAGGCCAGCGGGGTGTTGATCAGCCCGATGCCCAGGCCGGAGACGATCAGACCGGGGATCAGGTGGGTCCACGTGGAGTCGACATCGATGCCGTGGATCAGCAGCAGCCCCACCCCGAGCACCGCGAAGCCGGGCGCGATCAGCCATTTGGCCGGCACGACCACCGTGAGCCGGCCGGCGACGGCGGCGGACACGAACGCCGCTGCGGAGAGGAAGAGGAATCGGACGCCGGCCTCGACGGCGGAGTAGCCGAGGACGTTCTGGACGTAGATGACCAGGTAGGTCAGCAGCGAGAAGACCGAGGCCGAGACGCCGAAGGCGGCAACGAGGCCGCCGGTGAAGGTCGGCTTGCGGAGCAGGGTGAGGTCGAACATCGGGTGCGTGCCACGAAGCTGGATGATCACGAAGGCCACCAGGAGCACGGCGGCGGCGACCAGGCAGAAGACGACGCGACTGTCGTCCCACGAGGTCTGTCCGGCACGGATCAGCCCGTAGACCAGCGAGCCGAGCGCCAGGCTGAAGGTCACGAAGCCGAACCAGTCGGGCCGGCCGGCGCGCGGGTCGTGCGACTCGCGCACCCGGCCGACGGCGATCGCGAGC
>DOWL01000159.1:17948-28790 GCA_003519585.1 Nocardioides sp.
CGCGCGGGCCCCCCCGCATCGCGCCCCCGGCCGACGGCGATCGCGAGCGCCAGCAGGCAGATCGGGATGTTGACGAAGAAGATCCACCGCCACGAGAGGCCACTGGTGAGTACGCCGCCGAGCACCGGGCCGATCGCGACGGCCACACCGGTGGTGGCGCCGAAGGCCCCGAAGGCCACCCCACGATCGCGACCGCTGAACGCCGAGGCGATCAGCGCCAGCGCGGTCGCGAACATCGCCGCCCCGCCGATGCCCTGGAAGGCCCGGGCGAGCTGGAGGAAGAAGATGTCCTGGGCCGCGCCGCAGGCGATCGAGCCCACCATGAACAGCACCGTGCCGATGACGAAGAGCAGGCGGCGGCCGTAGAGATCGGCCAGCGACCCGGCGGTGAGCAGCAACGCGGCCAGGCTGAGCGCGTAGGCGTCGATCACCCACTGCAGGTCCGCCAGGGTCGCGTCGAGGTCGTCCTGGATGTCGACCAGGGCGACGTTCACGATCGTGATGTCCAGCAGCAGGATGAAGACCCCGAGGCAGACGGCGACCAGCGTCCACCACTTCGGGTCTCTGCCGGTCACGGACACATGCCCCGTCTGCCCAGTCTCGAGCCCCTGTTCTGACATACCTGCCTCCTCGATCGCCCGACCAATCGTCACCCTGTGAATCATCAAGCACCTAACGATTACCTTCGGTACGATACTCAGGCGCACGAGTTCGTCAAGCGCCTCACGATCCCGACGATCCACAGCAAGGAGCCAACGAGTGGGGCTGGAGAACGCCACCGACAGCCGGGAGCTGCTGCCCGGGCTGGAGGACCAGCCCGGACACCTCCTGTGGCGGGCGGCCGCTCGCGTGTCGGTGAACCTGGCGACGGTGCTGCCCGAGGGCGTCGACATCCACGCCTACGCCGCCCTGCTCGCCCTCGCCGGTGGCGTCGGTCGATCGCAGCAGTCCATCGCCCTCACCATCGACGTCAGCCGCACCACGATGGTCAAGGTGGCCGCTGCGCTGAGCGAGCAGGGGCTGGTCGAACGGGTCCGCAACCCCGAGGACCGCAGGTCCTACCTCCTGACCCGGACCCCCAGCGGGGCAGCGGCCGCGCGCCGCTGGCGCCGGCACGCCGAAGATCTCGAGGAGGCACTCACTCCCGGCTTCCTCCTGTCCGAGCGGGAGGAGTTGCGGCGGTTGCTGCTCCGGGTCCTGGAGCAGGAGCTCGCACCGGACACCCCCGCACCGCTGTTGGGGAGCCTCGGCTTCCTCATCACCCGGGCACACCTGCGGATGCACCGGGCGTTCTCCGAGGCGCTGGCCCCGCTGCGGATCGTGCCGCCGCAGTTCGGTCTCCTCGCGACCGTCGCCACGCTCGGGCCGGTGCCCCAGGCCGAGGTCAGCCGGCGGCTGGGCATCAGCGGCGCGAGCGTCGTGCAGTTGGTGGACGACCTGGAGGCCCGCGGCCTGGTCGAACGTCGGCGGCTCGAGTGGGACCGTCGCACCCAGGTGCTCCACCTGCTCCCCGGTGCGACCGAGGTGCTCGCGGAGGCACGTCGCCGCGGTGAGGAGACGCTCGCGCAGCGGCTCGGCACCCTCGACGTGGAGGAGCTCGAGCGGCTGGTGGGTCTGCTCCAGCGCTTCGTCAGGGGCGAGTGAGCAGCAGCCGCCAGAACGGCGCCGCACGACCTGGAACCTCCACCTCGTCGAGCGACTCGACGCGGACGCCGTCGCCGGCGACCGCCTCCATCTCGGCGCGGCTCAGGGTCCAGGGCGGCTCCTCGGTGACCGGCTCGTCGTCGCGGCGCACGACCTGGACGACCAACGCGGTGCCACCGGGCGCCAGCAGGCGACGTACGCCGGACGAGGCCCGGTCGCGCAGGGACGGGTGCAGCGCCTGGAGGGTGTAGATCTCGACCACGAGATCGAAGGCACCGACGAGATCAGTCGCCAGGTCGAGCAGGTCGCCCTCGCGGTAGTCGACCGCCGAGTCGGGGTAGCGGTCGCGCACGGCGGTGACCGCGGCCGGCGAGATGTCGAAGGCCACCGTCCGCCAACCGCGCGCGGCCAGGTGTTCGGAGTCGGCTCCCAATCCACAGCCGACGACCACGGCTCGGCGGCCGCTGCCGTCGCCGTGCTCGGCCGACCATTCGCCCAGCCAGTCGCGCAGCACCGGATGCGGGTCGGTGTGGTCCCACGGCAGCGCTACGTCGCCCTGCCGGGCCGCCGACCAGAGCTCGTCGTACCAGCGGGTCGGCTCACCGTCGGCCACTGCGGCGATGCCGAGTTCGTCGGCGAGCTCGTTCCACCCGCGTTCGTGGGTCACGGCCGGGCGGACGTCACCGCGTCCTCCTCCTCCGGAGACAGCGGCTGGTCGGACGACCATCCCGAGACGCTCTTGGCATAGCTTCGGGCCTCGCTACGACCGTGGATCGCCGTCAGCACCACGCCGTTGCCACCGTCGTCGAGAAGCGCGACCGACCACGAGAGGCGGCCCCCGACGCTCTGTCCCACGCCAGGCCCTCCACCGGTCCCCATGCCGGGGAAGGCGTCGTACCGCACGACGCCCACGTGCCGGACCGCGCCGGCGGACTCCGCGCGCAAGGCGGCGACCTCTTGACGCAACCCGAGGACGTCCTCGGGCAACGCGTCGACATCTCCGGTAGGCGCGGGCGCCCGGCGTACGCCGAGCAGCGCCACGGCCAGTGCGGCGACGGCGACCACGAGACTGAGCACGACCAGGAAGGTCACGCCGACCAAACTACGATGCTGCGGTGACCGAACCTCCGCGCCGCCCCGAGCGGATCGCCTATCAGGGTGAGCCGGGCGCCAACTCCCATCAGGTGTGCCGCGAGCACTATCCGGAGTTGGAGGCGGTGCCGTGTGCGTCGTTCGAGGACGTGTTCGCGGCCGTCGAGGGCGGCGAGGCGGAGCTCGCGATGATCCCGATCGACAACTCCATCGCCGGGCGGGTCGCGGACATCCACCACTTCCTGCCCGACTCGGGGCTCCACATCATCGCCGAGCACTTCCTGCGGATCCGGTTCCACCTGCTGGGCATCCCGGGTGCGCGCCTGGAGGAGGTCCGCACGGTCCACTCGCACGTGCATGCGCTGGGCCAGTGCCGCAAGGTCATCCGCGCCCACAACCTGCACCCGGTGATCTCGGGTGACACGGCGGGCGCCGCGCGCGAGATCGTCGAGGCCGGTGACCCCACGCAGGCAGCGATCTCGCCACCGCTGGCCGCCGAGATCTACGGCCTCGAGGTCCTCGCCGAGGACGTCGAGGACGAGGAGCACAACACCACCCGTTTCGTCGTGCTCTCCCGAGAGCTGGTCGAGGCTGCGCCCGGCAACGGACCGGTCGTCACGTCGTTCATCTTCAACGTCCGCAACCTCCCGGCGGCGCTCTACAAGGCGCTCGGCGGCTTCGCGACCAACGGCGTGAACATGACCAAACTCGAGAGCTACATGGTCGGTGGAGAGTTCACTGCCACCCAGTTCCTGGCCGAGGTCGACGGTCACCCCACCGACCTCGGGGTCGCCCGAGCGCTGGAGGAGCTGCGGTTCTTCACCACCGACGTGAAGATCCTCGGCGTCTACCCCGCCGATGCGTTCCGCGAGGACCACGCCTGAGATCGCTGGGGCCTTCGACCACGTTGATGTAGACGTCCCGGTGCGGCGGGACCTCGCGGTCGTCGCGTCGACGTCGTCGACCGTGATGTAGACACCCCAGAACGCCGGGTGCCCCTGCAGCTGCGGCATCTGACCAGTGATCCCCGCAATCCCTTCGCCGCGGACGGACACCGCGACGTACACTCCCGCCTCGCCCATCTCGACGTCCTGGCACTCCCAGCCCAGCAGCGAAGAGTAGAACGCCTTGGCAGCCGCCAGGTCCGGCGTCGTCAGCTCGACGTAGCTCGGCGTGCCCTGTGCGCACCGCTCGACGGTGCTCACGCGCCCAGCCTACGAACGTGTGGGAACGCGGTCGGCCGGTTCGCGCACGTCAGGTGCACGCCGACCGGTACGTTGCCGCCGTGGTTCCCCCGACTACATGGCTGCACTCCGCCACGCTCGCCGTGGCCGGCGTCGCGTTCGGCGTCTACACGGTCCTCGCCCAGGCTCGCCAGGACCCGACGCTCCCCTTCCTGATCGTGTGCATCGCCCTGCTCGCCTTCGCGCAGTGGCAGGCCAAGGAGAACGCCGCCTCGCGGCTCACTGCCCTGTGGGAGTGGGCCGCCGCCACGGTCACCTTCGTCCTGGTGATCGGCGGCTGGCAGCTGCTGGACGCGACGGACCCCACCGGCCCCAGCGGAGCGCCGTGGTCGCTGCGGATCGTGGTGCTGGTCGCCATCGCGCTCCCGCTCACCACCGTCGCCTGGCTCGGCTGGCGCCACAGCCGACTGGCCAGCCAGGTCGCCAGCAACTAGCGGAAACACGGGAGCCGCTGGCCGGGTGCCTCCGCTGCGGTGGTTTCGACACCGAACGCGCCAGCGCGCCTTCGGGCTCAACCACCGTCCGGTGGTCAGCGAGCGTGTCGAAACCTCCGCACGCCTTAGCTGGGACCGGATCGCCGTGGCCAGGCGTCCCTCGGAGCCCGCGCGTCCGGCGGTCGCCGGCATAGCTGATCAGCCAGCCATTAACCTGCTCGGGTGGAGCCGGACCCGCTGATCGCCGACCTCGGTTTCGCGCGCGTCGACGTCGACCGGGCGCGCCGCACCGGCGACGCGGAGGTCGTCTACGGCGCGGGCAAGACGCCGGGCCAGGTGATCGCGATCCTGCGGACGCTTCACGAACGCCACCCGGATCGTGCCGTCCTGGCGACCCGGCTCTCGGAAGAGGCCCTGGCGCAGGTCGCCACGTCGCTTCCCGGAGCGAGCGTCGACGCCGTGGCCCGTGCGGCCACCCTGGGGCCCTTGCCGACGGCCCGGGGCACCGTCGCCGTGGTCTCGGCCGGCACCAGTGACGCCCCGGTCGCGGCCGAGGCGGCCCTGAGCATCCGCGTACACGGCGCGGCCGCCGACGTGATCGAGGACGTCGGCGTCGCCGGGCTGCACCGCCTGCTCGCCGTACGCGATCGCCTCGAGGCCGCCGACTGCCTCGTCGTGGTGGCCGGCATGGAAGGCGCGCTTCCGTCGGTCGTCGGCGGCCTGACCGGCGTACCCCTCGTCGCCGTGCCGACGAGCGTCGGGTACGGCGCCTCGTTCGGTGGCGTCGCGGCGCTCCTGGCGATGCTCAACTCCTGCGCACCCGGCGTGACCGTCGTCAACATCGACAACGGGTACGGCGCCGGCGTCTTCGCGGCCCGGGTGGCCCGGTCCGCGCGGGAGCGGCCCGAGTGACCACGCTGTGGGTCGACGCCTCCTCGGGCGCCAGCGGCGACATGCTGCTCGGCGCCCTCGTCGGCGCCGGGGTGCCGCTCGAACTCCTGCAAGCGGCCGTCGACTCGGTGAGCCCCGAGCCGGTGCGGCTGCGCGCGGAACTGGTAAGCCGGCACGGGTTCGCCGCGACCCGGGTCCATGTCGAGGTGTCCGACTCGGTGCACCACCGGACGTGGCGCGACATCCGCGCGCTGCTGCTGGCGGCGCAGCAGGACGACGCGCTCCGGGTCTTCGAGCGGCTCGCGGTCGCCGAGGCCGCGGTGCACGGGCGCGACCCGCTCGACGTGCACTTCCACGAGGTGGGGGCGCTCGACGCGATCGCCGACGTCGTCGGAGTGTGCGCCGGCTTAGCCCACCTACGCGCCACCGAGGTCGTGATCAGCCCGATCGCGGTCGGTTCCGGCTCGGTCCGCGGCGCACACGGGGTGCTCCCGGTGCCGCCGCCGGCGGTGGCCGAGCTGCTGCGCGGCGTGCCGTCGTACGCCGGGCCGGGCGTGGGCGAACTCTGCACTCCGACGGGGGCGGCGCTGCTGACCACGCTGGCAACGTCGTACGGACCTCAGCCGCCGATGGTCACCCGCTCGGTCGGCGTGGGTGCCGGTGGACGCGATCCGGAGAGCCACGCCAACGTGCTCCGCCTCCTCGTCGCGGACGCTGCCGGACTGGGCTACCCGGGCGGCGACGCGCTCAACGAGCGGCTCGTGGTGCTCGAGACCAACGTCGACGACCTCGACCCGCGGCTCTGGCCGGAGGTGATCAACGCCGTCCTGGCCGCCGGGGCGAAGGACGCCTGGCTCACGCCGATCCTGATGAAGAAGGGGCGCCCGGCCCACACGTTCCGAGCCCTGGTGGCGCCCGACGAACTCAGCGAGGTGCGGCGCACGATCTTCCGGGAGACCTCGACGATCGGCATCCGCAGTTACCCGGTCGAGCGCACGGCGCTACCCCGCGAGACGGCCATGGTCACCGTCGACGGGATCGAGATCAGCGTCAAGCTCTCGCTCCTCGACGGCGTCGTGGTCACTGCTCAGCCGGAGTACGACGACGTGGTCCGGGCCGCGCACTCCCTCGGCCGTCCCGTGCGCGACGTGCTCGCGCAGGCGCAGGCCGCGGCGAACTCAGCCGCGCAGGATGCCGGCCACCGCTGACTGTCCCTGGGCCTCCGCGTGTTGCAGCGCCGTGACCCCGTCGTGGTCGCCGATCGAACGATCCGCACCGGCGGCGAGCAGGATCCGCACGATCTCCTGGTAGCGCGCGGACCCGTCGCCGAGGATGACCGCCTCGAGCAGCGCGGTCCAGCCGAGGTCGTTGACGTGGTTCACGTCGATCCCGGTCTGCACGACGCGGCGTACGTAGTCGACGTGGCCCCGTTCGCTCGCCGGGATCACCGAGATGCCGCCGAACCGGTTGCGGATGGTCAGATCGGGGTGCGCGGGCAGCAGCACCTCCAGCATCGCGACGCTGCCCGTCACCCCGGTCACGAGCCAGGGCGTGTCGTGCCGGTCGTCGAGGGCATCGGGATCGGCACCCATCGCGACCAGCACCCGGGCGGTGTCGACCCGATCGTCGGTCGCGGCGCGCAGCAGCGGGGTGCGGTCATGTACGTCGCGGCTCTCGAGGTGGGCGCCCTGGCGAAGGGCAAGAGCCACCGCGTCCGCGTCTCCGTCGAGGTTGCCCCGGTCGCCGGCCGCGGCTCGGCCCAGCAACTCGGCGATCGGCGCGAATCCGCTGTCGCGTGCCGTCTCCTCGGCCGTGCGGCCGTCCCGGCCCGCAGGGATGGCGACGTCGACGCCGGCTGCGACCAGGACCCGCACGGTGTCGACGTACCGCTGGCTGCCGTCGCCCAACGTGACCGCCTCGTGCAGGGCGGTCCACCCGAGGTTGTTGACGTGATCGAGCCGCACCCCCGCGCGGACCAGCCGCCCTACGACTTGCCAGTGACCGCGCTCGGCGGCCCGGATCAGGCCGGTGCCGTCGAAGCTGTCCCGCGCGTCGACGTCGGCACCGTGGCGGAGGGTGAGGTCGAGGAGCTCGTCGTACCCCTCGCTCGTCGCGATCAGGAACGCGCTCTGCTGGGTGTCGTCCTGCGCATTGACGTCGGCGCCGCTGTCGATCAGGCGCCGGGCGCGGTCGACGTCGTCGGCCCAGGCGGCGTCGATGAGCCGGCGGTCCAACTCTTCCTGGCCCATGGTGGGCGTGGGATCGGCGGGGGGCACTTCGGTCGCCTCCTCGGTCGGCGGTGGGGTCGCGGTGGCTGTGGACGGGCTGGGTACGAGCCCCGTGGTCGGGGCAGGCTCCGACGAGCAGCCGCACGCCAGGAGACCGAGCAGCAGGACCCCGGTCAGGACGCAGCCCGCTCGGTGGGTGAGCTGCACGTCGTCCTCCGCTAGGCTGTGAGTTGGTATACCAAAGTGGTATTCCAAAAAGGTATACCAACGAGGTGGCAGACCAAAATGGCAGACCAGACCGTCCGGGACCGGATCCGTGACCTCGTGCTGAGCGGTGACCTGCGGCCCGGCGACCGGCTGGTCGAGCGCCAACTGGCGGCCCGGCTCGGCGTGTCCCGCATCCCGGTCCGCGAGGCGCTCCGCGAGCTGGCCCACGAGGGGCTGGCCGAGGAGCGCGCCACCCGCGGCATGGTCGTACGTCGCCTCGACCCGGCGGACGTGGCCGCCCTGTTCGAGGTCCGGGGTGCTCTGGAGGACCTCCTCTGCGAGCGCATCGTCGCGCACGCGAGCGATGCCGACCTCAACCGGCTCGACGAGGTGCTCGGCCGCGCACGCGACGCCGTACGGCGGGGAGCGGCCGCCGAGGCGCGCGAGCTGAACGCCGAGTTCCACGTGGTCCTGGCCGAGCTGGCGGGACCCGTCGTGGCGGCAGTGATGGAGCCGGTGGCGGGGCGGATGCGTTGGGTGCTGACGCAACACGAGGACCCGGCCGACATGGTGCGGGCGCACGAGCAGATCGCTCGGTCGCTGCGACGACGAGACCTGGAGAGCGCGCGACACGAGCTTCGACTCCACCTGCTCGACAGCCGCGCGGAAGTGGATGCGAGGCTGTCCTGACCATGGACTTCACCGCCCTCGCGCTCACCTTCGGCGCGATCTTCGTGGTCGAGTTGCCCGACAAGACCTTCCTCGCCACCCTCGTGCTGGCGACGAAGTACCGGCCGTTCCTGGTCTGGCTCGGGGTCGGGGCCGCGTTCGCCGTCCAGACGACCGTCGCGGTGCTGCTCGGCCACGCCGCGTCGTTCCTGCCCGAGAAGCTCGTGGGCACAGTGGCGCTCGTGATGTTCCTGGCCGGCGCGGTGATCTTGATCCGGGAGGGACGCAACCACCAGCAGTCGTCCGGTGAGGAGTACGTCGAGGGCGCCAAGGACGTGACCGGGTGGCGGGCGGTGCTGGCGTCGTTCCTCGTGCTGTTCGCGGCCGAGTGGGGCGACCTGTCCCAGCTGCTCACGATCTCGCTGGTGGCCCGCTACGAGGCGCCGGTCGCGGTCTTCATCGGCGCCCTGAGCGCACTGCTCGTGGTCAGCGGGTTGGCGGTGCTCGCCGGCCGCACCCTGCTGCGCTTCGTCGCCCTGCACGTGCTGCACTACATCGGCGCCGGGGTCTGTCTGCTGCTCGCCGCCCTCACCCTGGTCGAGCTGGTCCGCTGACCTCGGGACCTACGAGCGGCGCGATCACTAGAGTTCAAGTCATGACCGAGCGCATCAGTCAGGCTCCCCATGGCGCGGACAGCGAGGTCGGTCGGCTCCGGACCGTGATGCTCCACCGCCCCGGGCCCGAGCTGAAGAGACTCACCCCTCGCAACAACGACAAGCTCCTCTTCGACGGCATCCCGTGGGTGCACCGCGCCCAGGAGGAGCACGACGCCTTCGCGGCGGAGCTGCGCGCCCGCGACGTCGAGGTGCTCTACCTCACCGACCTGCTGACCGAGACGCTCGCCGACGGGGATGCCCGAGCCGCCGCGATCGAGGAGGCCCTGCGCGACCTCGACCTCGGCGACACCATGCGCGGCTACCTCGAGGGCCTGCTGGGCGAGGCCGCTCCCGAGGAGCTGACGACCTACCTCACCGCCGGCATCCGCAACGACGAGGTGCGCGGCGGGTTCGGCCTCGTGACCAGCCTGTTGGCCTACGACGACTTCCTCATCGACCCGTTGCCCAATCTGCTGTTCACTCGCGACTCGTCGGTCTGGGTGCGCGACCGAGTGGCGATCACCTCGCTCGCGATGCCCGCCCGCAAGCGCGAGACGGAGCTGACCGAGCTGATCTACACCCGTCACCCGAGGTTCGTCGGTACGCCGCGGATGCACGGCGCCCACCTAGAACACGTCGAGGGTGGCGACGTACTCCTGCTGGCGCCGGGTGTGATCGCCGTCGGGGTCGGCGAGCGTACGACGCCGGCCGGCGTCGAGCGGCTGGCGCGGCAGTGTTTCCAGTCCGACCTCGCGCACACGGTGCTCGCCGTACCCATCGCGCAGGAGCGCGCGACCATGCACCTCGACACGATCTGCACCCTCGTCGACGTCGACAAGATGGTCGTCTACCCCAACGTCGCCGACTCGCTGGTCGCCTACACGGTCCGGCCCATCGGCGACGCCCCCGCTTACGAACGCAGTGCCGACGGCGACCTGGTGCTCGATGTCGCCCAGGCCGAGCCGTTCCTCGTGGCGGCCGCGAAGGCGATGGGCATCGACACCCTCGAGCAGATCGACACAGGTCTCGATCCGGTCACCGCCGAGCGCGAGCAGTGGGACGACGGCAACAACACCCTGGCGCTCGCACCCAGGGTGGCCGTGGCCTACGAACGCAACGACGAGACCAATGCGCGCCTCGAGGACGCCGGCATCGAGGTCGTCCGGATCGCCGGCTCCGAGCTGGGCTCGGGTCGCGGCGGTCCCCGGTGCATGAGCTGCCCGATCTCGCGGGAGCCGCTGGGCTGAGCCGTCGATCGCAGGTGGGGCGTGCCCTCCGCGGCTTTCGGTCGTTGGTGAGGTAGCAACCGACCCCGAAAGGCTGACGATGGCAGAGACCTTCTTCTCGATGTTCACGCCCGAGGAGATCGCGCGCATCAGCGCGTCCGGCACTCGCGTGACTCTCCCGGAGGGCTGGGCGCCGATCTCAGAATCCACGGGCGCCGACAAGGCCTACGTCATCCTCGACGGCGCCGTGTCGGTGCGCAGCCAGGGCGTCGAGGTGGCGCGGCTCGGGGCCGGCGACATCGTCGGCGAGGCGGCGCTCCTCAACCACTCGTTGCGGACCGCCACGATCGTGGCACTCACACCCCTGGAGCTGATCCACTTCACCCACGACCAGCTGGCGCGGCTGGACGTCGAGATGCCGTCGTTCCACCAGGCGCTGGAGAAGACCGCGGCGGCACGCTTCCCGTCGCCTGAGCACTCGTCCAGCAGTCGTCCACCAGCCTGACGTGAGCGAGGCAAGCCCGCCCGATCTGTCGGGAGCGCTCGACACC
>DOWL01000159.1:28880-33394 GCA_003519585.1 Nocardioides sp.
CTCGACACCGTCGAGCGGTACCTCCTGGGCGATACGCCGAACCTCACCCAAGCAGAGGTGTGCGAGCGCGCCGGCGTACCGCTCGAGGTCGGGCGGGAGCTGTGGCGGCTGCTCGGCTTCGCGCATCTGCCTGAGGACGCAGTGGCCTTCACCGAGGCCGATGTCGCGGCACTGCGCTACACCCACGACCTCGTCGGCCTGGGCGTCCTCGATGCCGAGCGGCAGGCCGCCCTGGTCCGCACCTGGGGACGCAGCTTCGCCCGGTTGGCGGAGTGGCAGACCCGACTGCTCACCGATGTCGCCTTGGAGAGCCCGGATCCGGCCGCGCAGGTGGCAGACCTCGCCTCGGAGGTGCTGCCGCGGGTGGAGGCGCTGCAGTCCTACGTATGGCGTCGCCATCTCGCGAGTGCCGGCAACCGGCTGATGGCCAGCGACTCCGCCGACACCGCGGGGTCCGACAGCTCCACCCTGGCGGTCGTGTTCGTCGACATCGTCGGCTTCACCTCACGCAGCAAGGAGCTGACCGAGGGCGAGCTGGTGCAGTGGATCGAGCACTTCGAAGCCGAGTGCTCGGGGTTGGTCGTCGACCACGGCGGTCGGGTGATCAAGAACATCGGCGACGAGGTGCTGTTCGTGGCCGATGATGTGGCGGCGGCCGCAGAGGCGGCGCTCCTGATGACCGCGCGCGGCTCGGACGGCGACGATGCCTTCCCCGCCGTACGCGCGGGACTCGCGTACGGCGACGTGGTCTCCCGACTAGGCGACGTGTTCGGGCCCACCGTCAACGTCGCCGCGCGGCTGACCTCCATCGCCCGGCCCGGAACGGTGCTCGTCGACGTGGGCGCCCACGAGGCTCTGGCCGGCGACGAGGGGCTCGAGCTGCGGAGGCTGCGGCGTACGTCGGTGAAGGGCTACCCGCACCTGAGATCCTGGGCGCTCAGGCGGAGCTGAGTTCGGTGCTCACCTGATGGTGACCTGGCGGTTGGCCAGCCCAGAGCGCGCCGATCGTTCGTCTGCAGTGAGGTCGGCGGAGTCGGCCAAGGCCGCGTCGAGTCGCTCCTTGAACGTCGAGGCGGGGTCTTCGAGCGCCTCCGGACCGGTGCCGAGCGGCAGATCCCAGACCGGGCACAGCAGGCCGTGGGCGCGGAACATGCCGACCAGCCGGGCGCCCTCGACGATCACGTCATCGCCCGCGACGTGCAGCCGCGCGAGCGCGTCGAGGAGCTGGTCCTCCGGCTCGGGCATCACCCAGCGCAGGTGCTCCTTGGTGCCGACGTCGGTCCAGTACGCCGCCTCGACCTGCGTCAGTCGCGCGGTCGGCGAGGCCGCCGCGTTGGCCTGCTCGAGGGCCGCGGCCAGCTCGTCCTTGTCGTCGACGTCGGAGAGCCAGAAGTCGAAGCCCTCGTGCACCGTGACCGTCAACGCGTCGTCGGTCACGAGGTCCTGCAGCCGCGGGCCGGCACCGGGCGGGTCGGTCAGCCCGATGACGCCGGGCTCCGCAGCGTCGAGCGCGAGCTTCAGCGCGGCCGCGAGGTCGCGGGACGGGTCGCCGAAGCTGTGTTGGACCTGGAGCCCTAGCCAGACCTGGCCGCTGTCGCGGTACATCGCCGGCGCCGCCATCGGCAGCAGCGTGCAGAGGGTCACCGGACGGTCGCTGCCCGAGACGGTCAGGGGTGCGGTGGCGGCCGGGACCAGCTCGCGCAGCGCGACCAGGTCGCACTCTGAGGGCAGCCCCTCGAAGGGTCGCGCGACGTAGACGGCGGCCGCACCACCCTCGGCGCCGTGGCAGGCCTTGTAGCGCTTGCCGGAGCCGCAGGGGCACGGCTGCCGCGGCCCGACCTCGCCGGGAGCCGTCTCTCGGGCCTTCGTGCGCGACTTCTTCGCCATGGCCCCGAACCTATCGGGGCCGTCCTACGCGCCCCGTTCTAGCCGTCGAGCAGCTCCAGCAGGTACGCCGGGCGGTCGGTGATGACCGCGCGTACGCCCAGTTCCAGACAGCGAAGCAAGTGCTCCTCGGTGTTGACCGTCCAGACGTGCACCTCGTGACCGGAGCCGGCGATCCGCTCGGCCGTTCGTGGGTGCTCGGTGAGCAACTCGATCCCCGGACCGAGCAGCCAGTCGCGGCCCACCACCCGCCGCAGCAGGGTCCACTCGCGCGGCTTGTCGATCAGCTGGACCAGGCGGACGCCCGGCGCCAACCGCTCCATCCGTTGCAGCGCGGTGAAGCTGAAGCTCATCACCCGGGCAGGGCTCGGCTCGTCGCCCGCTCCCTGGTCCCAGCCGAAGTCGTGCAGCATCTCCGCGACGCGCTTCTCGACCAGTCCGCCGTACCGCGTCGGGTGCTTGGTCTCGATCGCCACCTCCACGCGGCGGTCGTAATCCGCGACGGCCTCCAGAAGCTTGCGCAGCGTGAGGACTCCGTCGAGTCGGGCGTCCCGGGCCGGTGCCTCGTCGTCGAGGTCGGCCCAGGGGTTCTTCCACGAGGCGAAGTCGAGCGCCTCCAGATCCTCCAGGTTCGAGGTCGAGACCAACCCCTTCCGGGCTGCGGTGCGCCGGAGGTCGCGGTCATGCACACAGACCAGGTGGCCGTCAGCGGTGAGCCGTACGTCGCACTCGAGTGCTTCCGCGCCGGCGTCCAGGGCCGTGATGTAGGCGCGCAGCGTGTGCTCCGCGGTCTCAGCGCTGGCGCCTCGGTGGGCGACCACCTGAGGCCGCGGCGGCGACGCGGTCATGAACCTATTGTGGTGCGCCGGACCCCTGGAGTCGGGTGAGCCGCGCGGTCAGAAGTTCGCGCCGGTGCGCGTTGCCCGGGAGCGCGACGTACTGCTCGCCGAAGCGGTGGAGCAGCGCGTCGTCGAGGCGGCGTACGGCGCCTGGTGGGTAGCGGTAGTCCATCCGTTCGCGGATCGCGGCCTCGTCAACGGTGCGCAGGACGTCAGCGAGCTCGACCAGAGTCGTGATGCCGAGGTCCAGCAGCAGCCCGGCGATCCACGCGTAGTGCTCGGTGCGGGACCAGCCGGCGTCGTCGTACTGGCCCGCGAGGTATGCGGCCAGCTCGCTGGGCGCGATCCGCCGCTCGTCGCTGAGGGCGTCGACGGTCGCGCCCCGGAGCCGATCGCGGATCGCGGAGAACTCCTGGTCGGCAAGTTCGAGCAGCCCCGCGGCGAGCGTGAAGCGCCGGTCGAACTCGGTGGCGTGCTCGGGCGGGACGCGGCCCTTGTAACGGATGTCGTGCTCGAACTCCGCCCACGCGTGCTGGAGCACGGTGCGGACCTGGACCTGGACCACCCGCCCCTCGACCTCGACCTGCAGGTGGCGGCTGGCGTAGCCGAACCGTCCCTGGCTGGCGGTCAGCTCACCGAGGTCGCGGTCGTCGAGGACCCGGAGCTGGGCGCCGATCAGGCCGGCCACCGCCTCGACGTCATCGCGCACGTAGGTGATCACGCGCAACCCGAGCTGGTCGCCGATGTCGCGCAGCGGGTCGGGGTAGAGCAGCCCGCCGTCGGAGGTCCGCGACGCCTTCTCGGCGAACGACGCGACCCCCTTCGCTCGGCCGTCGATGGTGAGGTAGTTGATGCCGGCCTCGTCGAGGATCTTCCGCATGAGCGCGACCGCGCGCGTGGCGGCCTCGACAAGCTCACCGTGGCGCGCGGCGTACTCCGAGATGGCCCGCTGGACCGGGTCCTCGCGCGCGGGGAGCACGGGCTGGCCGAGCGACGGGGTCACGATCAGCCCGGTCTCGGCGTCGCCGTACGACGTGACCCGGTCGGGGTGGTGGTCGACGAACCAGGCGATGTACGCGCAGACCACACCGTCCACCTGATCCTCGACGACCCGCAGCTGACTCTTGCGCGTCGCGTCGTCGACCGCGGAGCGGAGCGCCGCCCACTCCTCGCCGGTGTCCACGACGCGTTCGACGAGCCCCATCAGCCGGACCAGTTCCGCGCGCAGATGGGCGAAGTCGCGGCCCCGCTTGTCCTTGTAGGTCAGGATCTTGTCCAGCCCGAAGAGCGCCACGATCGCCGCGTGTGGGTAGACCTCCAGGGCGGTCTCGTGGACGGTCAGCCCTAGCCGCTCGGCGACCCGGGCGCCGCGGGTGCCGTTCGCGAACTCCGGCTTGCCGGTGTTCGACGGGTGCGTCCCCGCGTTGAACCTGCGGAAGTCGGCGCTCAGCTGCTGCTCGGCCGGCCGCGACCCGGTCGCGTTGGTGACGACGAGCGGAGCGTCGATGCCGGCGAGCACCCGCTGCCCATCGACGTACGGCGCGAGCGCGGCCTCGATCTCCTCGTCGGTCCGGACCGCACTCACGTGCAGCAGCCGGCAGTCGTCGTCGAGCACGGCGACCCCGGTCGGGTTCTTCTCACCCCAGGCGAGGTCGATGCCGAGGTAGGCCGTCACGTGGTCCTCACGCTGACAACGTAGAGGTTGATGCTGGGTCGGCCGGTCGGGAGTTTCGTCGGCTGGCCGACAAAACTCTTGCCTGGACGATGAAACCTCGTCGTCCAAGGTCGAGT
>DOWL01000140.1:0-207 GCA_003519585.1 Nocardioides sp.
TCACCGTGCTCGACGCCGACGGCCGGGTGCTGGCCGACGAGGACCAGATCATCCAGACCCTGCTCAACCTCCTGGGCAACGCGATCAAGTTCTCCGAGCGGGGCGGGACCGTCCGGCTCGACGCGTTCGAGGACGACGAGATGGTCCACTTCCGGGTCAGCGACGACGGGCGGGGCATCCCGGCCGACAAGCTCGAGGCGATCTTCG
>DOWL01000140.1:346-6639 GCA_003519585.1 Nocardioides sp.
GCCTTCGAGCAGGCCGACGGTTCGGTGACGAAGAAATACGGTGGCACCGGGCTCGGACTGGCGATCAGCAAGAGCATCGTGGAGCGGCACGGCGGCCGGATCTGGGCCGAGAGCGAGCTCGGGGTCGGCACCACGATCCACTTCACGCTGCCGGCGGCAGTCCGGCTGAGCAAGAGCGCCGAGACCGTCGAGCCGGCCGACCCAGCCGCACCGACCGTCCTGGTGTGCGACGACGACGCGGCCGTGGTCGACCAGTTCGTGGGGCTGCTGCGCGACCAGGGCTACCAGCCGATCGGCGTCACCGACGGCGCCCGGGCCATCGAACTCGCCGGCACGCACAAGCCCAGCGCCGTCGTGCTCGACCTCGTGATGCCGGGCACCACGGGCGCCCAAGTGGTCTCGGCATTGCGCAGTTCGCCCACGACCGAGAACATTCCGATCGTGGTCATCTCGGGGCTCGGTCCGGAGGCCGACGCGGACGTCGCCCGGTCGGCCGAGGGCTGGCTGATCAAGCCGGTCAGCGAGGACCGTTTGGTGCAGGCCGTCTCGGTGGTGCTCGACGGCAGCTCGGAGCCTCGGTCGGTGCTGCTCGTCGAGGACGACGACGGCCTGGCCGAAGTGGTCGAGACACTGCTCTCCCATGAGGGGTTCACGGTGGTCCGCGCGAGCTCGGCCGCCGAGGCCATCACTCGCGGCGAGGAGCTACGCCCCGACGTGATCGTCCTGGACATCCGACTCCCCGACGGCAGCGGCAGCGATGTCGTGGCAGCCTTCAGCCAGCGATGGTCGCTGGCCCACACCCCGGTGGTCGTCTACAGCGTCGTAGAAGTGGCCGCCGACAAGCGTGACGAGCTGCAACTAGGTACCACCGTCTTCCTGACCAAGGGGCACACGACTCCGGAGGGTCTCCGCGATCAAGTGCTCGATCTGGTGAAGGCTGTGACGGGGGCAAGCGACACCATCAGAGAGGACGTGCCAGATGGCTCTGACACAGACTGAGAACCACCTCGTCGGGTCGACCGCTCCCCAGAGCACCGAGACCCGTGAAGACACCGTCGGACTCAACATCTCGATCCGGACCGGTGTCGGGTCGGGTCGCACTCTGCTCTCGGCCTTCGACCACGCCCTGTTGGGTGCCGGCGTAGGCGACTTCAACCTGGTGACCCTGTCCTCGGTCATCCCGACCGCCAGTCGGATCCGGCACGTCGACGGCACCCTGCCCGGTGGCCATGGCGACCTGTTGTTCTGCGTCCGCGCGGAGGCCTTCGCCGACCAGCCGGGCGATGTGGCTTGGGCCGGGCTGGGCTGGGTGGTCGACGAGACCGGCGGCGGCCTGTTCGTGGAGCACCACGCGCACAGCGAGGACGCCGTGATCGAGCTGATCGAGGACAGCCTCGCCGACATGAACCGCAACCGCGGGGGCGGGTACGGCGAGGTCCAGATGACCTTGGCGTCCGCGGAGTGCGTCGACCAGCCGGTGTGCGCCCTCGTGCTCGCTGCCTACCGCGTCTCCAACTGGCACGACGGCGGCGAGCCGCAGCACGCCGGCGTCCCGCACGAGGACCACCTGGTCACGTCACCACCCGCAGCCTCACCGACGCCGGCCTCAGGGCCGGGCGGCACCCACTCGCAGGTCATCGACGAATGGATCTCCACCTCCGACGAGGAGATCGCCCAGAAGATCGCCGAGCTCTCGCCCGTGGGCGGACCCGTCGACCGGGTGACCATCGAGAAGGAGGTCGACTACGTCACCGCGAAGCGCTACTACGAGCTCTACGTGCGCACCTTCGGCGACCTCGACACGCTTGCGGCCGGCCGGCAACTCCTCCACGAGCAGGAGTTCCTGGCCGAGATGCTCGACCCGCGGGTCCACAAGTACGTCGCCTGGGACGCCGAGGACGTGGCGATCGGCATGACCACGCTGACCACCGACCTCGAGACCGTGCCGTGGGTGAGCCCGACGTACTTCGCCCACCACTACCCCGAGCACACCGCGCGGGGGGCGGTCTACTACCTCGGCTTCACCCTGGTGCACCCCGACTACCGCGGCACGCACGTGTTCCACGCGATGCTCAAGGCGATGTGCCAGACCGTGATCGACAACCAGGGCATCGTCGGCTACGACATGTGCCTGGCCAACGACGAGGCGGGGCTCGGCGGCAGCGCCGGCCGGCTGCTCAGCACGCTGGCCGACATCACGATCGAGCCGATCGACCGGCAGAACTACTACACGATGACCTTCCACGGACCTGCCGAAACAGCCCCCAAGGCGGACAAGACCCCCTAGGCTGGGTGGGTCTCCCTCGACGAAAGGCCCCCCGTGTCCCAGCCGACTGTGCTCGTGGTCGACGACGACGACGACATCCGTGAGTTGACCCAACTCGCCCTCGAGTCCGTCAGCGGCTGGACCATCGTCACCGCGGACGGCGGGTTCGCGGCCATCGAGATGTGCCGCACGCACGTGCCCGACGCCGTACTGCTCGACATGATGATGCCCGACATGGACGGTCTCACGACGTTCGAACACCTCCAGGCAGACCCCATCACCCGCGACATCCCGGTGATCCTCTTCACCGCCAAGGGCCGGGTCGGCGAGCGGCAGCCATGGGAGGGCCACGACATCCGCGGCATGATCGCCAAGCCGTATGACCCGATGACCCTCGGCGAGCAGGTCAGCGAGATCCTCGGCTGGGACGAGGCGCGCTGGAGCGACGCCAGCTAGCCTCCGCCCTGACTCAACTGCGTTGCCGCTCCCTGCACGCCTCGGCCCGGCCCCGCAGGATCGCCCGCTCGCTCTCGTTCTTCGAGCGGGCGGCCGCGTCGGCAAAGGCCTCAGCAGCCAACGCAAACAGCCCTGCCCGCTCCAGGAGATCCCCGCGCACGCTCGGGACGAGCGGTGAGTCGCCGAGAGCCTCGTCGTCCAACTCTTCGAGCACACTCAACCCGGCGTCGGGGCCGAAAGCCCGTCCGTACGCCACTGCCCTGTTGACCTCGACCACCGATCCGGGTGCGGTGTCGGCGAGTACGTCGTACAGATTCGCGATCCGGCGCCAGTCCGTGTCCTCAGCACGTGAGGCACGAGCATGCTGCGCCGCGATCAACGCTTGGAGGAAGTACTTCCCGACCGGCGTCCCGCGAGCTGCGAGCTCCTCCGCACGCTGGAGCGCGGCGAGGCCGCGCCGGATCAGGAGTTGGTCCCAGCGCGTCCGATCCTGCGCCTCGAGCAGGACCGGTGCGCCGGAATCGTCGAGCCGGGCGGGCATGCGGGAGCCCTGGAGCTCCAGCAGCGCCTGGAGGCCGAGCACCTCCGGCTCGTCGGGCGCGAGGGTGCTGAGCATGCGGGCGAGCCGCATCGCCTCGGTCGACAGGTCGGTGCGCATCCAGTCGGTGCCGGCGGTGGCGGTGTAGCCCTCGTTGAAGATCAGGTAGATGACGGCCATGACGTCGTCGAGACGTCGGATCCGCTCCTGCCCGGTGGGCAGCTCGAACTCCGCGTGTACGTCGGCGAGGGTCTTCTTCGCCCGCGAGATCCGCTGTCCCACGGCGGACTCGGTCGCCAGGAAACCGCGGGCGATCTCGGCGGTGGTGAGGCCGCCGACGAGTCGGAGCGTCAGCGCCGCGCGGGACTCGGGCGTCAGCGAGGGGTGGCAGGTCAGGAGGATCAGCCGCAGGACGTCGTCCTCGATGTGATCCAGCTGGGCTTCGAGGTCAGGCATCTGCTCCTCCTCTCCCCCGGCGGCGCGTTCGAGTTCTGCGACCTTGCGGCGCAGGTTCTGAGCGCGCCGGAAGTGGTCGATCCCGCGGCGCTTGGCCGTGGTCGTCAGCCACGCACCCGGATTGGCCGGTACGCCGATGACTGGCCACTGCTCGAGGGCAGCGACGAGTGCGTCCTGCGCGAGGTCCTCGGCCAGCTGCACGTCGCCGGTCATCCGGGTGAGGGCGCCGACGAGGCGGGCCGATTCGGCCCGCCACGCGGCGATGATGGCCTCGCTCGGGTCATCGATACGGGTCTCTGCCGGCACGCCGCCAGCGTAATGAGCCCCGTAGACAGGGGCCCGGGCTCAGGCGCTGGGCTCCTCCGGGCCGGTCGAGATCTGGCGCAGGGTCGAGATCACGGTGACCTCGGGCCAGTACTTCGCGTGCAGCTCGGCGAACTCCTGCTGGTCCTTCACGGCGTCCTCGAGGGTGTCGTACTGCATGATGGCCCAGCCACCGACGACCTCCTTCGCCTCGGCGTACGGTCCATCGACGCGGCTGACCTCGCCCTCGCGGACCACGAAGTTGACGGCGTCCTCAGTGCCGAACAGACCGCCACCGTCGAGGAACACGCCCTTGGCAGCCTGTTCGCCGATGTAGGTGTCCATCGCGTCGAAGAGGGCTTGGGGCGGCGTACCGACGCCCTCCTCCATCCTGACGAATCCCATGAAACGCGGCATTGCAATCACTCCTCGTGCTTGCTTGAAGGTGTCTTTCGTCCTCACGTCGATCGGCGGCACCCACCTTCGACATCCGATCCGTGAAGTTTTCTCAAGCAATCTTGAAGGAGCCGGCGGAGACCCGGGCCGGCGCGCACATCCCCCCACGGCTGTACGCGCCGACCCGGTCTATCCCGAGACTTCCTGCATCCCCCACGGGCTGCCGTACTCCGTCAGCAGCTCCAGGAAGGGGACGGCGTCGAAGGCCTCCGGCCCGAGCACTCCGGCTCCGGACCAGGTGCCGCGGGCGAGCAGTTCGAGGGCGACGACCGGGTTGATCGCGGTCTGCCAGACGACGCACTGGTGGCCGTACTCCCGCATGGTCCACTCGTTGTCGACCACGTGGTAGAGGTAGGTCGACCTCGGCTGGCCGTCCTTGCCCTTGCCGGTCACCCAGAGACCGGCGCAGGTCTTGCCCGTCATCCGCGGCCCGATGGTGGCCGGGTCGGGCAGCACCGCGGCCACAACGTCACGCGGGCTGACTTCCACGCCTTTGACGCGCACCTTCTCGGTCGAGTCGAGGCCCAGCGTGTGCAGGACGCGGAGGATGTTGATCATCTCCTCGCCCAGGCCGTACTTGAACGTCGCCCGCTTGCAGTCCACCCAGCGGGGCATGAGGAGCACCTCCTCGTGCTCGACGTTCACGCACTCGACCGGGCCGATCCCCTCGGGGAAGTCGAAGACCTCCGGCTCGCTGAACGGCGGCGTGGTGTGCCAGTCGCCGGCCCCGGACCCGTCACCGGCCCAGATCACCGGCGGGTTGAGGCACTCCTCGATCGTGGTCCACATCGAGAACGACGGCGCGAAGATCTCGTTGCCGTCGTCGTCGGTGACCACGAGGTTCGCCCCGTCGCGGGTGCCGAGTTCGTCGATCTCCGAGAACAGGTGGTCGGCGGCATACCTGGCGAAGACGTCGGAGAGCCCAGGCTCGACACCGATCCCGACGAGGGCGAGCCGGTCGGCGCTCTCCCACTGGTCGGCGACGGCGAACTGCTCGTCGCCGAGCTTGACGCCGGTCTTCTCGTACGGCGCCTCGGGGTGCGGCTTGGAGAGCGACATCGCCATGTCGAGGTAGTCGGCCCCGGCCGCGGAGGCGCCCTCGAAGATCGGCATGTTGAAGACCGGGTCGACGGCGTTCATCACATGCGTGATGGCGTGCTCGCGGCACAGCGCCGCGACCGCGTCGGCCGACGAGGCGTCGATCTGGGCAGCGACGTACCGGTCGTCGGTGGCCGCGGCCCGCTCTGCCCGGCTCTGGTCGTAGTCGGCGATGACGAGCGCCTCGAAGAAGTCGCGCCGTGCCGCGATCGCGGTGAACGCACCGCCGACGCCGCCGGCGCCGACAAGCAGGATCCTCATCATCTACTCCGCGATGTAGGACATCACGTGCTTGATGCGCGTGTAGTCCTCCAGGCCGTACATCGACAGGTCCTTGCCGTAGCCCGAGTGCTTGAAGCCGCCGTGCGGCATCTCCGAGACGAAGGGGATGTGGGTGTTGATCCACACCACGCCGAAGTCGAGCTTGCGGCTCATCCGCAGGGCTCTCGCGTGGTCCTTGGTCCAGACGCTGGACGCGAGGCCGTACTCCACGCCGTTGGCCCAGCGCAGCGCCTCGCCCTCGTCGGTGAACTTCTGGACCGTCATCACGGGTCCGAAGATCTCGTTCTGGATCTGCTCGTCGTCCTGCCGGAGCCCGGCGAGCACCGTCGGCTCGTAGAAGTAACCCCGGTCGCCGTGCCGGACGCCGCCGGTCTCGACCGAGGCGTGGTCGGGCAGCCGGTCGACCATGCCGGAGACGCGGTCGTACTGGTTCTGGTT
>DOWL01000140.1:6764-6976 GCA_003519585.1 Nocardioides sp.
ATACTGGTTCTGGTTGTTGAGCGGGCCGAAGTAGGTGTCCTCGCTGTCGGGTGCGCCGGTCGGCAGCCCCTTCGCCGCCTCGGTGAGCGCGGCGACGAACTCGTCGTGGACCCCCGGCCCGGCCAGCACCCGGGTCGCGGCGGTGCAGTCCTGGCCCGCGTTGAACAGCCCGGCCCCGGCGATGCCCTCGGCCGCCGCCGCGATGTCGGCGT
>DOWL01000140.1:7109-9526 GCA_003519585.1 Nocardioides sp.
GCCTTGCCGCCCAGCTCGAGGTGGACCCGCTTGAGGTCGGCGGATGCGGCCTCGGCGACCTGCATCCCGGCGCGGACGGACCCGGTGATCGCGACCATCTGCGGGGTCTTGTGAGAGACCAGGGCCCGGCCGGTGTCGCGGTCCCCGCACACGACGTTGAGCACGCCGGGCGGGAGGAACTCCTGGCAGAGCTCGGCCAGCAGGGTCGAGCTGGCCGGCGTGGTGTCGCTGGGCTTGAGCACGATTGTGTTGCCCGCGGCCAGCGCCGGCGCGATCTTCCAGATCATCATCATCAGCGGGTAGTTCCAGGGGGTCACCTGGCCGACGACGCCGATCGGCTCCCGGCGGATCCACGACGTGTGGTCGGCCATGTACTCGCCCGCCGAGCTGCCCTGCAGCACCCGAGCGGCGCCGGCGAAGAAGCGGAAGTGGTCGGAGGCGTACGGCATCTCCTCGGACCGGGTCAGGTGCAGCGGCTTGCCGGTGTCCTTGCACTCGACCTGGTTGATCTCCTCCGAGCGGGCCTCGATCGCCTCGGCGATCTTGAGCAGCGCGGTGGCCCGGTCCTGCGGTGTGGTGTCACCCCAGGTCTCGAACGCCGCCGCGGCGGCGGCGTACGCGCGGTCGACGTCCTCCGGGCCCGACATCGGGGCCGCGGCGTACACCTCGCCCGTGGTCGGGTCGACCACGTCGTAGGTCTCCCCCGACACCGAGTCGACGAGCTCTCCGTTGACGACGTTCTTGAACCGCTGGTCGGACATGGCCCGGAGCCTAAGTCCTTGGCCTACGGAATCGGTAGGCCCATCCGCAGAAATGGTGCGGAATCAGTGGTGGACGAGCTCTCCGTCCACCCAGGTGGACGTCACGCGGGCGGCGCCGATCTCCTCCGGCGGGCCCGCGAACGGGTCGCGATCGAGCACGACGACGTCGGCCACGGCCCCCGCTCGGAGCACTCCGGCGTCCTCGCGATGGTTCACCCACGCGCTCCCGGAGGTGTACGCCGCGAACGCCGTGGTGAGGTCGAGCGCCTGATCGGGCAGCAGCGGCTCGCTGCCGGCCCGGCCGGGCTCGCCGTACGCCGTGCGCGTGACCGCGGTGTGGATCGCGGCGAGCGGGTCGGGGGTGGACACCGGCCAGTCGCTCCCGGCAACCATCCGGGCGCCGCTGCGGTGGAGGGCGCCGAACGGGTACTGCCAGCCGGCCCGCTCCTCCCCCAGGAACGGCAGCGTCAGCTCGTCCATCTGGTCGTCGTGGCAGGCCCACAGCGCCTGCATGTTCGCGGCGACGCCGAGCTCGCCGAACCGAGGCACGTCGTCGGGGTGGATCAGCTGCAGGTGCGCGATGTGGTGCCGGCGCTCGGGATCGGTCCCGACCATCGCGTCGAGCGTTTCGCGGACCGCGCGGTCGCCGATCGTGTGGACGTGCACCTGGAAGCCGGCCGCATCGAGCGCGCGGACCGCGTCTTGGAGCGCGTCGGCGTCGATGAAGGAATGTCCGCGGTTGTCCGTCGCGTGTCCGCACTTGTCGAGGTAGGGCTCGAGCAGCGCCGCCGTGCCGTTCTCTGCCACGCCGTCCTGCATGATCTTGACGCTCGTGGCCCGGAACCGGCCCGCCGTCAGGGCCGCGCGCCGTTCGACCAACTCCGCGACCTGCTCGACGCCACGGGACCGTTCCCACCACAGGGCGCCGACCACGTGGGACCGCAGCTCACCCGACGCCGCCGCATCGCGGTACGTCGAGCCGGGGTCGTCCATCCCGGAGTACGCGCCGACGATCGCGTCCTGCCAGCCTGTGACCCCCAGCGAGTGGAGGTAGCGCTGCCCGGCCAGTAGCGCCGCGCGATAGTCGGCCCCGGTGGTGCGGGGCAGGTGCCGGGATACCAGCGCCGTCGCGCCCTCGTGCAGGGTCCCGCTCGGGCGGCCGTCGGCGTCCCGCTCGATCCGGCCGTCGGGCGGGTCCGGGGTGTGTTCGTCGATGCCCACGAGCTCCAGTGCGCGGCTGTTGACCCACGCCCCGTGGTGGTCGCGGTTGGGCAGGAAGACCGGCCTATCGGGGACCACCGCGTCGAGATCGGCGGCCAGCGGCGTGCCGCCCGGGAAGGCCGGCATGGCCCAGCCGCCGCCGAGGATCCATGGCGCGTCGACCCGGTCGGCGTACGCCCTGATGGCGGCCAGGTATTCCTCACGGGTGGCGAGCTCGGAAAGGTCACAGCGCAGCCGCTCGAGACCGCCCTGGATCGGGTGCACATGCGCGTCGGTGAACCCCGGGCTCAGCAGCCCCTCGACGTCCACCACCTCCACGGTGGTTGAGGAGCTCGCACTCCCGACCGTCTCGAAACCCCCGGGCCGGAGCTCGACGACCCGACCGTCCTCGACCAGCACGTCGGCCCGCCCGACGTACCGGTGCCCGTCGAAGAG
>DOWL01000140.1:9703-18406 GCA_003519585.1 Nocardioides sp.
AGCGTTGCCGTCACCGGCCCTCCAGCAGCGGCCCAGCCGGGTCGTGGCTGATCCCGACCTTGCGGACGGCGAGCCCGGACAGCGCCTCGAGGCAGACCCGGTTGGCGAGGAAGACGGTGATCTCCGCGTGGTCGTAGGGAGGCGAGACCTCGACCACGTCGATGCCGGCCACCGGGAGCTCGGTGCAGATCCGGCGTACGGCGTCCAGCAGGTCGCGCGAGGAGAGGCCACCGGGCTCCGGCGTACCGGTCCCGGGTGCGTGGCCGGGATCGCAGACGTCGATGTCGACCGAGAGGAAGACGGCGTCGCAGTCGTCGAGAGCGATCTCGAACGCCTCGTCGAGACAGGCGGTCAACCCGCGCTTGCCGATCTCGGTCATCTCGAAGGAGCGCATGTTCTGCTCGGCCATCCACCCCAGCGTCTCCGGACCGGGCCAGTAGCCGCGCAGCCCCACCTGGAGGAACCGGTCGCCGCGCAGCGCACCCGACTCGATGAGCCGGCGCATCGGCTGGCCGTGCCCGTACAGCGAGCCGAACTCGATGTCGCCGGTGTCGGCGTGCGCGTCGAAGTGGATCATCGAGACCCGTCCGAAGCCGAGGTGCCGGGCCACACCGGTGGCGTCGGGAAGCGTGATCGAGTGGTCGCCGCCGAGCACCAGCGGGACGGCGCCCTGACTGGCCACGGCATACACCGCCTCCTCCAGGGCCTGCCGGGATCGCTCCTGCTCACCCGGCGGCATCTCGACATCCCCGGCGTCGAGGACGCGCAGGTCCTGCAGTCCGTCGACCCGCAGCGCGAGGTGCGGCCGGGAGCCGTCGTGGGGCAGGTAGTCGGTCCCGCGGATCGCCTGCGGCCCGAACCGGGTGCCCGGTCGGTGCGAGGTGCCGCCGTCCCACGGGGCGCCGACCACCACCACGTCGGCAGTCGCCAGCGCCTCGGTGTCCGCGAGGTCGACCGGGTCGACGCCGAGGAAGGTGATGTCGGGTCCGAACTGCGCGCCGTACCGGGTCATGGGGTGGTTCTACCAGCGCGCCCGGCTCCAGCACAGCTACCCGAACGGACGGTGATTCCGTGGCGAAATGGCAGATCCGCGACTGATTTCGTCGCGAGTTCGCCGTTTCCATGTGGAGATTCGGCGCCGGGCAGAGCATCATGGACCCATGGCACTCGACCCCGCACAGCTCCAGCAGGCCGCCAAGGACCACCTGTGGCTGCACTTCACCCGGCACGGCTCCTACAAGGACAACGACGTCCCGGTGATCGTGCGCGGCGAGGGCGCCTACATCTATGACCAGAGCGGCAAGCGCTACCTCGACGCGCTCGCCGGACTGTTCGTGAGCCAGCTCGGCCACGGCCGGACCGACCTTGCCGAAGCGGCGGCCAAGCAGGCCGAGCAGCTGGCCTTCATGCCGCTGTGGTCCTACGCGCACCCCAACGCGATCGAGCTCGCCGCCCGCGTGGCGGCGTACGCTCCGGGTGACCTCAACCGGGTATTCTTCACCAGCGGTGGCGGCGAGGCCGTCGAGAGCGCATGGAAGCTCGCGAAGAACTACTTCAAGCTCACCGGCAAGCCGATGAAGCACAAGGTCCTCTCCCGGACCATCGCCTACCACGGCACCACGCAGGGCGCGCTGTCCATCACCGGGCTGCCCGGGCTCAAGCAGCAGTTCGAGCCGCTGGTGCCCTCGACGTTCCGGGTGCCCAACACCAACTTCTACCGCGCCCCGCAGACCGCCGCGCATGTCGCCGACGACGTCGAGGCGTTCGGCCGCTGGGCCGCCGACCAGGTCGCGGTCCAGATCGAGAACGAGGGCCCCGACACGGTCGCCGCGGTCTTCATGGAGCCGGTGCAGAACGCCGGCGGCTGCTTCCCACCGCCGCCCGGATATTTCCAGCGGGTCCGAGAGATCTGCGACGAGTACGACGTGCTCATGGTCTCCGACGAGGTGATCTGCGCCTTCGGTCGGCTCGGCCACATGTTCGGCGCCGAGCGCTACGGCTACCAGCCCGACATCATCACCTGCGCCAAGGGCATCACCTCCGGCTACGCCCCGCTCGGCGCGATGATCGCCAGCGACAAGCTGATGGAGCCGTTCCAGGAGGAGGGCGCGATGTTCGCCCACGGCTACACCTTCGGCGGCCACCCCGTCTCCACCGCGGTGGCGCTGGCCAACCTCGACGCCTTCGAGAACGAGCAGGTCCTCGACCACGTGAAGAACAACGAGGCGGCCTTCCGCGCCACCCTCGAGCGGCTCAAGGACCTCCCCATCGTCGGCGACGTCCGCGGCGACGGGTACTTCTACGGCATCGAGCTGGTCAAGGACAAGGCCACCCGCGAGACCTTCACCGCCGAGGAGTGCGAGCGGCTGCTGTTCGGCTTCGTCTCCAAGCAGCTCTACGCCGAGGGCCTCTACTGCCGCGCCGACGACCGGGGTGACCCCGTCGTCCAGCTCTCCCCGCCGCTGATCTGCACCCAGGAGCACTTCGACGAGATGGAGCAGATCCTGCGCGTCGTGCTCGACAAGGCGGGCACGCTGATCTGACGTACGTCTTCGTGCACTCTCGGTCGATCATCGTGCGCTGAGATCCTCACTGACCCACGACCACGCCGTGGAGCATGGCGGCCATGTGGCCACGCCCTGTCGCGCTCACCTTGCCTGCCCTGCTGGCCTTCGGCTCGGTCCTGACGCTGGGGACCGTGCCGGCGGAGGCGATCAAGCCGGTCCTCGAGGGCCAGCCCGTGGGGCCGACGCGCGACCACGTCGTCTCCGGCAGCTGCGGTGACGCGGACGACACCGGCTTCGGCTTCTACGCGGTCGCCGGGGCGGCCGCTGGCACCGTGGAGGTGCACGGCGGCGTCACCAGCATGGTCGTCCTCCAAAGCTGGGACTACCGGTTCGAAGACAACGGCGAGACCGTGGCCGACGGCACCGTCCAGACGAAGTACGTGTCCAACCCCGGCCGCCAGGGCTACAACGGTCACTTCGAGGTCATCGAGACGATCCCGGACCAGGACGGCGCGGATCAACTCACCTTCGTCGCCACCGCCGACCAGGACGGTTCCGACCCGACCACGTGCACAGGGACGTTCACGTACTGATCCGCTCAGGGCCTCCGGAAGATGCCGGCGCAGGGCTTCGGCTCGAAGTACGTCGTCTTGGGTGGCATCACGCCGCCCGCGTCGGCCAGCCTGGTGAGGGCCGAGAGGGGTGGCGGCGCCAGGGTGAACAACACTCCCCCATCGCTGTCGCAACGACGCGTGAGCTCGTCGAGAGGCGTGCGGGCCGGGGCGATCTCCAGGCGTTGCGGCACCCGGTCGAGGACCTGCGCCTGCAGGATTTCGACGTCGAGGCCCGCACCCGGCTCACGCGGTGTGACGTCGTACCACTGACCCACGGCGTAGAGCCCGAACGAGCCGGTCGCCGGAGCGGTCACCGACGCGGCCGGACGGACCACGAACCCGAGCTCGAGGAGTGCCATCAGGCCGGCCTGGTCGACGGGACCGAGAAGTCTGCGCTGGAACGCCGAGAGCCGCAGGCCGTCCATCGCATGTACGACGCACAGCACGCCCGCGTCGCCGGGCTCACCGGCGGCCCGCCAGGAGGCGACCGCCGCCGCGACCCGATGGTGACCGTCGGCGATGTAGAGCACTGCCCGCCCCAGCTCCTCCGCCAACGCCGCGCCCTGGTCTCCGCCACACCGCCAGACCTGCTGACGTAGCGCGCCGGGGCCGGCGAAGTCGAGCAGCGGCTCGGTGGCGCACACGGCGGCCACGGTCTCGGCGTACGTCGGTCCGGCGTCGTGCAGCAGCGCGACCAGCGCCGGTGCCGCATCGGTCTCCATGTGCTTGACCAGGCTCTCGACACGCTGGGCCTGCACCGCCTCATGGCCGCGCGCCCGCCCATCCGTGAAGGCCGCGACCTCCACCTCGCCGACGATGCCGACGTGGTCGCCCTGTCGGTAGACGTAGACGGCGGCTGCGGCCTCGTCGTACGCCGTCGGGTCGGGTGGTGCGACCGGCGGGAGCGTGCCGGTGTCCTCGGGCAACTCGGCCAGGCCCGACACCAGGCGGCGGGCCCACTCGGGCCGGACGACGAGGGCGGGGAAGGGACGTACGCCGCTCACCTAGTGCCCCGCACCGAACTTCCGGCGCGGGACACTAGCCTCAGTCTCCGGACCGAGGGTCACCTCGGACACGCTGAGCACATGCGGCAGCGCACGGAGCCCGTCGAGGAGCTCCTGGGACGGCTTCCCACCCACGTCGATGGTCGCGACCGCGGCCTCGCCGCCCCGGAAGATGCGGTTCTCCATGTGCTCGACGTTGAGATGCGCGCTGCTGAGCCGGTCGAGGACGCCGGCCAGCACGCCGACCCGGTCGAGGTGCCGGATGGTGAGCGTGAAGGAGCCGAGGGTCCGCTCGTCGAGGTTGACGCAGTGCCGTGTCTCGCCGACCACGAACGCGTCGATGATCTCGGTGACCCCGGCGGCGATGGCCCGCTGTGCCTGCTCGGTGGAGGCGCCGATGTGGTGGGTGCCCACGACCTCGGGGTGCTTGGCCAGCGGTGAGTCCCAAGAGCCGTGCCCGGAACCGGGCTCGTCGGCGTACACGTCGAGCCCCGCGCGTACGGCGCCCGCGTCGAGCGCCGCCAACAGGGCTGCCTCGTCGACCACGTCGCCGCGGGAGGTGTTGAGCAGGATCGCCCCAGGCTTCATCCGAGCCAGGAAGTCGGCGTCGACCAGGTGACGGGTTGCGGCGGTGGACGGGACGTGCAGGCTCACGATGTCGGAGGAGCTGGCGAGCTCCTCGAGCGAGCCGCACCAGGTCACGCCCGCCTCCTCGGCGCGGGCCACGACGTACTCCGTCCGGCCCTCGCGCGCCACGGACTGCACCTGGATCCCGAAGGCGGCGGCCCGCTCGGCCACGGCCATCCCGATCGAGCCCAGCCCGATGATGCCCATCGTCGAGCCGAGCAGCCCGCCGGCCTTGCTGTAGCGCTTCTTGTCCCAGCGGCCGCTGCGCAGGTCGGCGACGTTGTCGGCGATCCGGCGGTCCACGGCGAGAAGCAGGCCCATGGTCAGCTCCGCCACTGCGGCGGAGTTGCGTCCGGGGACGTTGGAGACCAGCACCCCGCGAGTGGCGGCAGCGTCGGTGTCGATGGTGTTGGTCCCCGCGCCGGCGCGGATGACCAGGGCCAGCCGATCCGCCGACTCGAACACCGGCGCCTTCACCTTGGTGCTCCGGACCACGAGTGCGTCGAAGCCCGCGATCCGGCCCGGGAGGTCGTCCGCGGACAGGTCGGGCTCCAGCACGCAGGTGTGCCCCCGTGCCTCGAGATCGGCCACGGTCTGCTCGGGCAGCTTGTCGGCCAGCAGCAGGTGCACGGCGCCCCTTTCCCGGACGTCTGCCCGCGCCGTCCCGGCGCGGAGTCCGGTCACGCTAGCCCTCGGCGGCCTTCTGAGGCTAGGTTGCGCTGCACGGGTCCGCGGCAACGGAGCCGCGGCGGGAGGGAACCGTCATGGATCGTCGTCGCCCACTACTCGCGGTTGCGGCGGTTTCCGCCGCGATCGCCGTCACCGCGGCCACCGCCGCCGGAGCCCCGTCGGGTCAGGCCGCGGGCAAGCATCACTCCCCACCGGCCAAGCCGACCAAGGTCGTCATCATCGTCGTCGATGCGCTCAGCAAGGAGATCGTCGACAAGTACGACATGAAGAACGTCGAGAAGCTGATGAGGACCGGCGTCGACACGCCGAAGGGCTACCTCGGGCACACCGGCTCGGTCACCGTGGTCACCCACAACGTGATCACCTCGGGTCAACTGCCCAAGCACATGGGCTGGACCGACGAGGGCTACCGCGACGTGGGCGGTCTCCTGGGCGACCCGGACCCGGCGAACCCCGACAACATCTACATCACCAGCAACTTCGGCAGTTCGCAGATGTTCGCGTTGCAGGGTGCTTATCCGAAGCTCGACGCCTACCTCGAGACCGCCGATCCGACGGCCAAGACCTTCACGATCAGCCCTAAGGGGTACGCCGCCTACGCGTTCGGCAGCGCGAAGACCGACTCGATCATCACGTTCAGCAGCGCCACCTGCACCAACCAGCCCGGAGCGTGGCGCAAGCCCGGCGGCATCAACGTGCCGTCGTACATCCTCGGCGACGAGTGCAGCCGGTTCTGGGTGCACAGCGGCTACCCGGCCGACCCCGCGGTGAACACCGACTACGCCTACGACACCACGAAGCTGCCGGCGGTCCTCTACCCGCTCGACAGTGACCGCTACGTCACCGGCCACGACGCCGCCCACCAGGGTGGTGACGTCTGGGCCGCCGACGCGGCGATCGAGATCATGCGCAACGAGGCCAACTGGAACGGCATCTTCGTGACCCTTCCGGGCGTCGACAAGGCGGCCCACATGTGGGGCGGCGTGACCGACCCGGGCCCGACCGGCGCCGACGGCGACCCGATGACCCACCTGCCCGCGGCGGCCGCGACCGCTGACGAGCAGGTCGGCAAGATCATGGCCGAACTCAAGGCGCAGGGTGAGCTCGACAACACCCTCGTGGTGCTCACCGCCGACCACGGCTCGGTGGCCGCGAAGCAGTTCTACGGCAAGGACGTCGCGGAGCGCGACTACGGCTACAACAACTGGTACTACGGCGACCCGGAGAACGACAAGTTCTACAACCTGCCGCAGGACGCCCTGCTCCCGCTGGTGAACACCGGCAACGTCGGGCTCTCCTACAGCGATTCGATGCTGCGGGTCTGGCTCAAGGACCAGTCCGAGGCGAGTGTCGCCGCAGCGGTGGCGGCGTACCAGGGCATGGATGCGGTCACCGCGGTGTGGCGCCGCAACGGCGACCACTACGACCGGGTCACGCCGGTCCGCTGGGATCGGATGACGACCAAGGGTGAGCGCAACTGGTTCAGGAAGCACGCCCAGGAGTTGGTCGACACCGAGGCCGCCGCCTACGGGCCCGACGTGATCGCGACGTTGCCCGACGACACGACGTACAGCGTCCACGGCGACCACGGCGGCATCCAGCGCGCCTCGCAACAGATCCCGATCGTCTTCGCCGGCGCCGGCCTGTCCGGTCAGGACCTCAAGGTCCCGTTCCGGTCGGTCGACATCATGCCGACCATCCTGCGGGCGATGGGCATCGCGCCGACCTACCCGATGGACGGCATCGCCTACCGGCTGCCGACCAAGAAGTAACTCTCGGCCACACCTCAGGTCCGTTCCGCCAGATCCGACCAGAAGGGGACTCGTCGCGGTCCCCCTCTGGTCGGCTGGCGCGGACCAGTTCGAAACTCGTACGCCACATAGTCGAGGAGGTTGTCGCCGTAGTAGATGACGTCAGTGCCCCACACGGAGAAGACCGGACTTGGGACTGGCGCTGGAGCGGCGGGCACGAACCGATGCCCCCAGATCGGAACAAGTTGCGGGGCCCGGGCGAGCTGGTGGCGGGCGACGTCCTCGGCCACGGACCTGTCCGACGGTCGCTGCCCCCACGCGGCTGGCCAGAAATCGTTCTCGCGTACGTCGAACACGATGCCCGCGGTTGGCTGGCCGAGCCATTTCTGCGCCTCGGCGACGGAAAGCCGCCGCCAATGCGGCCAGTTCTCGCCGACAGGTAAGACCTCCGCGAGGAGCGCTCGATGCTCGTCTCCGAACAGGAAGCCAAGAGAACTCTCGATCCGTTCGAACTCGGAGTCGTGAAGCCCAGGTTCCACCATCACACCAGCAGTCCGAAGCCGATCGACAGTTCGAGCGACGATCGTGGCCACGGCTACCTCACACTGCTCTCGGGCCGCTGCAACACTTCACGGATACTCCTCAGCGCTACACGGTCCTCCCTGGGTCTGCGTGCGTACACAGCTACCGTGTCGATCGCAGTCGAACGTAGGACTCAATCGCCACGATCGTCACGGCTTGAGGGCGCACAACGCAGGATGATTAACCGCGCGCGCCGTCGGTCCGCGCCCGAGCGCGCAGGTTTGACTCCATCTGGGCGACGACGGCTTGAAGTGCTTCGGGGTGGGTAAGTGCGAGCGCCTCCGCCGGGTCGAGTCGGTGGGTGCCGCTGGCGTCGATGAGTCGGTAGAGGCCGTGGGGTGTGCGCCAGAGGTAGCGGCCTGGGCCGAGTTGTCGGCATTGGTAGCCGAGGTGGGTTTTGGTCCGGTGATGTCGGCGCCCGAGTGGTGCGGCGTTGTGGTCTCCGGTCTGGCCGGGTGGTCCGTTGGGTGTGTAGGGGTCGGGGTGGTCGAGGTCGTTGTTCCGGCTGATGGTCGAGGCGTGCGGGAAGACATCGCCGACGGTGCGGAGCAGCGTCCTCTCTCGGACCTTCTGGGGGTGTTCGTAGCCGTTGACCGAGCTCTGCTCGGCCAGGTCGATCACCGGCGCCAGGGTCACGCGGGCGTGGCCGAGGAGCCCGGTCAGTTCGTCGAGGAGCAGCGGTCCGAGCCCCTCGACTCGCGCGACGGCGTCTGCGCCTTCGAGTGCGGCCTGGTGCAGGTGGACGTAGACGACGGCGTTGCGGGTGGTCGCGCCGTTGCCACGAGGTTGCTCTTCGCCGGCGAGGAGGGCGACGACGTCTTCGGGGTGGGCGAGCCAGCCCAGCGCGGCCGAGCGGAGTTCGTCGCGGGTGCAGTCCTCGGCCAGGTCGGGGATCAGGTCGCGCCGGGCGTCGAGGGCGTCGGCGACG
>DOWL01000140.1:18678-18826 GCA_003519585.1 Nocardioides sp.
CGGCCTCGATGACCTTGGCCTCGGTGATCGACAGCAACCGCCCAGGCCCTTGGTCGACCGCCTCGGTAACGGCCCGGTCGACAAGTCCGGCGCCGGCTGGGTCGAGTTTGCGGGTCATCGAGGCCACCTTGCGGGCCACCCACAGATC
>DOWL01000140.1:18942-19342 GCA_003519585.1 Nocardioides sp.
CACCTTGCGGGCCACCCACAGATCCATCTGTCCTTCGCCGAACGCGGCGTAGAGCTCGGGCAGGCGATGCCGCAGGTCCAACACATCGGCCAGGAACAACCGCGTCGCCAGCACGTTCTGTCCGCGGGCGATCGCAAACTCACCGATCGCTAGGTCCACGATCTTCGGGGTCCCTACGCCGCCGAGCTGGACCAGTCGGGGTCCACCCGGCCTCGGGCGTTGTTCGCTCTCTGCGGGAAGCTGGCCGTGCAGATCGGCCCAGTGCAGCGCGACCTCGACCTCCTGGACCTCTACGGCGCGTCGCTCATGGACGATCTTTTCGGCCGCAGCCAGAGTCTCGGTGGCGTCGAGGTCTTCGACGGCGAGAAACCTGGTGGGCTTGGACATGACTCAATCCAAG
>DOWL01000013.1:0-348 GCA_003519585.1 Nocardioides sp.
TTCCGGCGGCTTCGCTCCGGCATCGCATCGAGGTCGGCCTGGTCGTCGAAGTACGCCGCGTCGATCTCGGGGTGCCACGACGGGTCGGCCGAGCGGAGCCGCAGCGTGCCGCGCGAGGCCACCGACACCAGGGTCGGGGCAGCAGTGACCATGGCGCTGGTCGGCTCGTGCAGCCCGTTGTCGTAGAAGCCCGCGGGCGCCATGTGGATCTGCAGGTCGGGCGCCGGCAGTCCGTCGCGGCTGGCGAAGAATGCACCGGCCTCGCCGATGTTGGAGGCCAGCGGGCCGGTCCCCCGAGCCTTCCAGCGGGCGAAGTTGAGCACGTTGTTGAGCTGGGCGAGGTCGCTC
>DOWL01000013.1:507-1147 GCA_003519585.1 Nocardioides sp.
CCCCGTGCGTGTGCCACAGCATCGGCACCACCGGGTGATCCTGCAGGTTCGCGCCCACTCCCGGCAGGTCGACCTTCGACTCCACGCCGACCTCGGCAAGATGGCTGGCGGGACCGATGCCGGAGAGCATCAACAACTGCGGGCTGTTCACACTGCCCCCGCAGAGCAGCACCTCACGCCGAGCGGTCACCGTGTGCTCGCGACCGGCCTGCCGGAAGGTGACCCCGGTGGCGCGAGTCCCCGAGAGCTCGACCCTCGCGGCGAGCGCGCCGGTCTCGACGGTGAGGTTGGACCGCGACCGCGCGGGCTTGAGGTAGGCCTCGTTGGTCGACCAGCGCCGGCCCTTGCGGCAGGTCACCTGGTACTGCCCGGCGCCCTCCTGCGAGACGCCGTTGAAGTCGTCGGTCGGCTTGAGTCCGGCGCTGATCGCACTGTCGACGAACGCGTGGCTCAACTCGTGGGTGTAGACGCGGTCCTCGACGTGCAGCGGTCCGCTCTGGCCGTGGAGCGGCGCGCCGAGCCGGGTGTTGCCCTCGGCCTTCACGAAGTACGGCAACACGTCCTCGAAGCCCCACCCGTCCGCGCCGTACTGGTCACGCCAGCCGTCGTAGTCGGCGCGGTTGCCGCGGATGTAGATCAT
>DOWL01000013.1:1291-3435 GCA_003519585.1 Nocardioides sp.
GCCGCGGATGTAGATCATCGCGTTCATCGACGAGCAGCCGCCGAGGGCGCGCATCCGCGGCCAGTACGCTCGCCGACCGTGCAACTGCTTCTGCTCGGTGGTCGAGTAGTTCCAGTCCCAGCGCGTCTTGAACAGCGTGGAGAACGCCGCCGGGATCATCACCTCGTCGGCGTCCGCCTCACCGCCGGCCTCGAGCAGGCAGACGGTCACGCCCCGGTCCTCGGACAGCCTCGCCGCGAGGACCGCCCCGGCGCTTCCGGCGCCGACGATGACGTAGTCGAAGGTGTCGCCCGGCATGAGGCCGAACCTACTCCGCGGTAAGCGCCGCCAGAAGGGCCTCGACGGTGGTCACCGGACGCTCGCAGACGAAGCCGCGGCAGACGTACGCCGCGGGCTCACCACCGACAGGAGTCCGACCGGACAGCAGGGGTACGTCGTCGCGCGGGCCGTCCGACTCGACGACCACCGCGCCGGGGTGCTGGCGCGCCTGTCGAGCCAGTGCAGCACGCTGTTCGCCCGGTGGCCCGACGACCGCGACCTCGAGCGGACCGCCGGCGACCATGGTCTGTGCGGCCGCCAGCGACCAGCCGGCGAACCGGGGCGCCTGCGCCGCGAGAGGTGCGACAGTTGCGAGCGCCTCCTCGGCGGCGGTGCGGTAGCGACCAACGCCGGTCAGCGCGTGTGCCTCGACCAACGCGTGCACCATCGAGGAGAGCCCGGACGGTGAGGCGTTGTCGGCCGGATCCCGCGGCCTCGCGATCAGGGCCTCGGCGTCGGCGGCGGTGTCGAAGAACCCGCCGTCGTCGGCCCGGAACCGGTCGAGCGCGTCGTCGAGCAGGTGGGTCGCCCGCTCCAGCCACACCCCGTCACCGGTCGCCTGCACCAGCGCGAGGAACCCCGAGGCCACGCACCCATGGTCCTCGAGCACCCCGGCAGGTCCACCCACGACCCCGTCGCGCGAGACCCTCCGCAACCGACTGTCGACCACGTGGACCCGCCAGAGCAGCTCGCCCGCGGACACCGCAGCGTCGACGTACGCCGACTCGCCGAGCGCGAGCCCGGCGTCACAGAGGCCGCTGATCGCCAGGCCGTTCCAGGCGGCGACCACCTTGTCATCGCGGGCCGGCCGCACACGGCCGGCGCGCGCCTCGAGCAGCCGGCGGCGTACGTCGGCCAGCCGCGCCACCCCCGGCCCCTCTGGGTCGGCGAGCAACTGGAGCGTCGAGCTGCCGTGCTCGAAGGTGCCGGCTGCGGTCACCTCGAAGACCTGGGCGGCCCAGGTGCCGTCCTCGGGACCGAGCGCCTCGACCAGCTGCGCGGGCGTCCAGACGTAGAACCGTCCCTCGACGCCCTCACTGTCGGCGTCGAGCGCGGAGGCGAAGCCACCCTCGGGGGTGCGGAGTTCGCGGAGCAGGAAGTCGGCGGTCTCGCGGGCCACGCGCTCGCCGAGCGCACCACCGACCCGCGCGTAGAGGCCCAAGAGTTGGGCGTTGTCGTAGAGCATCTTCTCGAAGTGCGGCACCACCCACGCCGCGTCGACGGAGTAGCGAGCGAAGCCGCCGCCGAGCTGGTCGTAGAGCCCGCCGCGCGCCATCGCGTCCAACGTCTCGGAGAGCATGCGTCGCTCGTCGGGCCGGTCGCCCTCCCGGAGCAACAAGAAGCGCAGCACCATCGACGGCGGGAACTTCGGCGCCCCGCCGAAACCGGCGTGCACCGCGTCGTACTCACTCACCAGCCGCTGCGCCGCTGCCTCCAACGTCTCCTCGGTGATCACCCCACCGGCGAGGGCGGTGCTCCGGGCGAGGTGCTCGCGCAGCTTGCCCGCGACCCGCTGGACGTCCTCGGCCTTGTTCTGCCACGCGTCGACCAGGGCCTCGAGCAGCTGCCGGAAGCTGGGCTGCCCGTGTCGCGGCTGGTCCGGAAAATAGGTGCCGGCGAAGAACGGACTCCCGTCGTGATCGAGCACGCAGGTCATCGGCCAGCCGCCATGCCCGGTCATCGACGTGGTGGCGTCCATGTACACCGCATCCACATCGGGCCGTTCCTCGCGGTCGACCTTGATGCTCACGAAGTGCTCGTTGAGATACTCCGCAGTCGTCTCGTCCTCGAACGACTCGTGAGCCATCACATGGCACCAGTGGCAG
>DOWL01000013.1:3709-12094 GCA_003519585.1 Nocardioides sp.
AGTGATGCACGAAAGTGATGCACGAAAGTGATGCACGAAGAACGAGTAGGGCACTTCGGGTGGGACCGCCACAGGGATCAACGCGTGCCACGTGGTTACGTGGCGCGGCCCAACCTTGCGACTCTACGACGCAATGATTTGAAGTCCCTCGTGCCTGGCGAAGTCACCGAAGTGACCGACGTTCAAGGTCGCGAGAGCCACGTCGTGGACGAGGCACGATGCGGCAATCCAGGAGTCGTTCACCGGACGTGGGCGACCACGCTTCTCGGCGTACGCCATGAGTTCGCCCCACTTGCGGGATACGTCTCGGCCACCAGTGATGATCGGGCCCGCGATCCACTGCTCGATCTCAGCTCGGCGTCGAGCGCCGATGTCGCGCTGAACGGCCCAGCGTTCGAGTTCACCGACGCTGACGAACGTCGTGATGAGTTGATGGCCGACCAGTTTCGAGTCGAGTTCGGCCGGGAGGTTCTTCTTGACCAGCCCCGAGATGACGTCGGTGTCGAGAACGACGACGGCCATGCGTCAGACGAGTTCCTTGTCGCGCTCGGTGCGCACCCACGCAACGAACTCCTGCTGTTCCTGGTCGCTGGCGAAGAAATCCGGAATCGCGTACTCGTCCCCACCGCTGTAAGGCCGAACGGCCTTGACCAACTCGGCGAGATCCTGCTTGTCGCTGACCCACTCGGCGGGCAGGTCTGACTTGGGGTTGACCGTCATGTCTGCCTCCTTGACTGGGTCGGAACCCCTGCAAGTGTGCCACGGGCACACCGCGATGGACGGCGACCTCGCTGAGACAGCGCAGCCGAGAGTCGGCAGGATTGACCGCGTGAGCACGCTGCAAGCGGAGTTGGCGGACCTGCGCGCCGAGAACGCACGCCTGCGCAGGCTCCTCAAACTCACCGAGGCCGAGGCTGCTCCTGCTCGCGGCGCCCAGACCGCCTGGTTCGACAAGGCTCCCGGTCCCGTGGACGCGCGCTCGTCATCGCGGGCCAAGGTCGAGTTCTACGCCGCCCTGTTCGGCGCGAGGCGCGACGTCTACGCCGTTCGCTGGGAGAATGCCCGCACCGGCAAGTCGGGCTGGATGCCCGCGGTCGAAGGCGGATGGCGCAAGGGCCGGCCGGCATCCGACATTCGGCATCTTCCTCTGACTCCCGAGGTGATCGCGACCCACCTGACCGGCGATGTCCACATCGGCCTCTATCCGATGCTTCGCGGCGACCAGACCTGTTGGCTCGCCGCCGACTTCGACGGACAGGCCGCGATGCTCGACGCGCTCGCGTACCTGAAGGCGGCCCGGGCCGTCGGCGCCCCGGCCGCCTTGGAGGTGTCCCGCTCCGGCATCGGCGCGCACGTGTGGACCTTCTTCACCGATCCCGTGCCAGCGGCCACCGCCCGTCAGCTCGGGATGGCGCTCGTGCGGGAGGCGATCGCGATCCGCGGTCGGATGGATCTGCGCTGCTACGACCGCCTCTTCCCGTCCCAAGACGTGCTGCCGGGACAAGGTCTTGGCAACCTGATCGCCGCTCCGCTCCACGGCACCTCACGCAAACTCGGCGCCACCGTCTTCCTCGATCTGGCGACGTTGGAGCCCTTCGAAGACCAGTGGGACTACCTCTCCACCCTCGAGCGGCTCACGCCGAAGCAGGTCACCAAGCTCGCTTCAGCGCTTCGGGAGCCGACAGTCGGGGCACGAGTCGACCGCGCCCAGCCCGCCCGATCGACGAAGGTCCAGCCGAACCCGGCACCGATCGTGCATCTAGGGCTTGATGGCACGGTGCGGATTCCCGGCTCGGAGCTCAGCCCCTCGCTCTACGCGACCTTGAAGCACGCCGCATCGACGTACAACCCGGAGTTCTACGACCGCCAACGTCGTCGCCACTCGACCTGGAACGTGCCACGCATCATCACGTCGTACGACGAGACCCTCGACGACCATCTCGTCCTCCCGCGCGGGCTCCTGGATGTGGCGACGAGACTCGTCGAAGGCGCCGGGAGCAAGATCGAGGTCGATGATCAGCGGGTCAACGGAGACCCGTTGGATCTCTCGACCGACGTCGATCTCAGGCCGCGGCAGCACGAAGCCGTCGAAGCCGTGATTCCGCACGACTTGGGAGTTCTCGTCGCCCCGCCAGGCTCGGGCAAGACGGTGATGGCCTGCGCGGTCATCGCCCAGCGACCGGTCCCGACCCTTGTGCTGGTCGACCGCAAGACGCTCGCCGACCAATGGCGCCGACAGGTCCAAGATCTGCTCGGCATCAAGCCAGGTCAACTCGGGGGAGGTCGATCCAAGCTCACCGGCGTCGTCGACATCGCGACCCTGCAGACTCTCGCCCGCCGGACCGACCTGGACGAGAAGTTGAGCGCGTATGGCCAGGTCATCGTCGATGAGTGTCACCACGTTCCGGCCGCAGCATTCGAGGCTGCTGTCCGCGCCATCCCGGCTCGCTACTGGGTAGGGCTCACGGCGACGCCGTACCGACGGGACGGTCTCGACGATCTGATCGGCTTCCAACTCGGCCCAGTCCGCCACGCCTTCACTCACGCCGACCCCGATACTCTCGAGGGCGCCGACGCTGAGCGGCCACGCCCCGTACTCATCGTCAGACCCACGTCATTCCAATTGGCGGAACCGGTCGACTTCTCCATCCCTGGCGCGATCGCGGGCGTTCACAGTGCACTCGCCGACGACGAGGCGCGCAACCAACAGATCCTCACCGACGTGGTGGACGCGATCGAGCGAGGCCGACACTGCCTGGTGCTCGCACAACGCACTGGCCACGTCGACCACCTCGCGAAAGCACTCACAGATCGCGAGCACGATCCGGTCGTCCTCAAGGGCGGCATGGGCGCGAAGCAACGCGCATCCGCAAACGAACGCCTCATCCCATCCGCGGATGGGCCACCTCTCCTCGTCGTCGCCACCGGGCACTTCGTCGGCGAAGGCTTCGACTGCCCAGCACTCGACACCCTCTTCCTCGCCGGACCGGTCTCGTTCAAGGGCCGGCTCGTCCAGTACGCCGGACGTGTGTTGCGCGCCCACCCCGGCAAGCAGACCGCTGAGGTCCACGACTACCACGACGTCGAGGTGCCCGTGCTCGCCGCCGCACTCACCAAGCGCGCGCCCGGTTACACCAGCCTCGGATTCCCCGACCCGCGGAAGCTCGTGTAGGTGTCCTGATCCACGATGTCAGTCGAAGCGCGGGTCGTTACCGGCTCGGGTGTCGACGACCAGGTGTAGGCCCGCGGCGATGTCTCGCCAGGACACGTAGGAGAAGTTGGTGGCGTCGCGCCCGGGGTCGACGGACGGACCGGTCTCGGGCTCGTCGTGGGAGACGAGCAGGCCCCAGCGGAACCGGCCGACCGGACGGTTGGTCACCGCCACTCCGTCGGAGCCGTTGATCTCGTCGACGCCCGACCCGGCCGCGCCAGCGACCTGGAACGCCCCCATCACCTCGTTCCTGGCCCACCTGCCGTCGTGCTTGCGCTGGTAGACCACGAAGGAGTCGTCGCCCTGGCTGGAGACGATCACGTAGCCGGTCTTCCGCGGCCCGTAGTAGAGGTCGACGCCCTCGGCATCGGCGGTCAGCCAGTCGCCGCCGAACCCCTCGTCGGCCGGGTCGATCGGTACGCACTCCTCGGTCTCCGGGTCGTAGGCATCGTGCACGCCGAAGTCGGTCGTGCGGTCGACCAGCACCGGCCTGTGGGCGCCGAGTGGCAGGCCGATCCGCCACAGGCCCACATCCTCCTGAGCGGCGTAGATCTCGCCGGTGGCCTGGTCGACGCTGAGGCCCTCGAGCTGTGGCTCGACACCGGGCTCCTCGCAGGGCGCCCACGTGGTGCCGTCGGGCAACGGGAACTCCCCGGGCAGGTCCAGCTGCCGAACCCCGGCATACCCGATCGCGCCGCCGCGGACCACGAGGCGGGCCGTGGCGATCGTGGTCGTGCCCTCCTGCGTGACCACGGCGTACGCCGAACCGTGTCCCGGCTGGTAGACGGCCAGGCCGTAGGCCGTCTGCTCGGTGTCGACACCCTCGCGGTCGGGCTGGAAGAGATAGTCCTGCCCAGGAGCCGTGATCTCGGACAGCGGGGTGCTCGCCGCCGCACCCCCGGGATCGATCGCGAAGAAGCGCAGCGTGTCGTTGTAGCGGTCCGAGACGACGGCGACATCGACGCGGTGGCCGCGGACCCGAAGACCGTAGGCGATGTCGACGTTGTTGTAGCGGCCCGCGATCGCGTCGCCCTGCGGGGCGACGGTGGACGGCAACGACTGCAGTTCGCGGTCGGCGAGGTCGTAGACCCGCAGTCCACCCTCCTTGGCCGTGACCACCACGATCGAGCGGTCCGAGCGGCTCGGGTGCACCCAGATCGCCGGATCGTCACCCGACGTGTTGCCACCGTCCTCGTCGTCGTACAGCACCGGGGTCTCGTTGTCGATCGCGACGGTGATCGTGGTCGGTTCGTGTGCGCCGGCGGAGGTCGGGGAGTTGGCCGCCGAGGCAGTCGCGGCCGTGGAGAGGGCAAGCAGGACGGGTACGGCGAGCAGGCTCGTGCGATGCATGCCGCCAGCCTCGTGCGCGGACCCGGTCCGGTAGGCGAATGCCAGATGAAAGGTCGGCGTCGGCGGCACGGAGGTCGCGCGAACGGCATTCGGCCTCGCACCAACGCCCCGACAACCGACAGAGCCGCGGCACTCCCTCATGATGTAGTGTATGTCTACTAACTCACTACTCTTAAGGAGACGCGACGTGCTTACCCCTGAATCGCTCACCGAGACCGCCGCCGAGCGCGAGGACCGCCGCCGGGAGGCGGGCGTCCGCTACCGCCGGCACGTCCAGGACCTGCTCGACCGGCGCGCCGACCTGCAGGGCGTGTCCAAGCTTGCCGACCTGATGTCCGACGCCACTCGCTGGGCGGCCTAACCGCTCAGTGTGGGCGTCGTGGTCGAATGGCCGCGTGGACCCGATCCGCAACGCCTTCGTCGTCGACGCCACCCCTGCACTCGCCTTCGAGGTCTTCACCCTGGGCATGGGCTCGTGGTGGGACCGCGCGTACACGCCCGATCCCGACTCCTTCGACGGCATCGCGATCGTCCCAGAGGTGGGTGCCCCCGTCGCGATGGTGCACGGCGACTCGTCGTACCCCTTTGGCAACGTGACGGTCTGGGAGCCGGGCGCGCGCTACGCGCAGACCTTCTGGCTCGCCATGGACCCCGCGCACCCCTCGACCCTCGAGGTCACGTTCACCGGCACAGATGCGGGGACCCGGGTGGAGTTCGAGCACGGCGGGTGGAACGACGACAACGCGAGCTACCGCGAGAAGTACGGCGACTGGAGCCTTCTACTCGACCGCTACCGGGCAGCGGTCGCCGAGACCGGCTGACCGCTCACGCCAGGTCGTGCAGCACCGCCGCGGTGAACTCCGCCGCTCGGCGGTCGAACTCGCGCCCGTGCCGGACCATGCCGTGCTTCCCCTCGGGGATCGGCACGAACTCCACGTCGGCCGTGCGGGCCAGGTTGTGCACCACCGCACGGGCTCGGTCGGGCGAGGCGATCCGGTCCTCGAGCCCGTGCACGACCAGAACCCGACGACCGGACAGGTCGGCGATGTCGGTCGGGTAGACCCACGGGTTGAGCGCCACCACCGACCGGACGCCGGGTTGGTCGCCGGCCAGCAGCGCGGCGCGGCCTCCGAGCGAGTGGCCGATCAGCCCGAACGGCGCATCCGGGAACCGCTCCCCCAGCACCGCCATCGCCCACCGCGCGTCATCGACGGGGGTGTGTTCGCTGTCCCAGCCCCGGTAGCGGTTGAGGAGCCGGTAGACCGCCAGTTGGCCCCGGCCGACGCGAGCCACCGCGCGGGCCGTCGGGATCAACCGGACCACCGAGAGCTGCGTGGGGCTGACCATCGCCCGGTCGCCGCGCGCGGCGCCGCCGTGGAGCACCAGCACCACGCCCGACGGCGCCGTGGGCTCGCGCACGGGAACCAGCCTCGGAGCCGCCTCCACGCGCTCGGTGTGACCGGTCAGGAGGCGGAGTGGTTCTCGGGCTCTGCGGACTCGGCGTCGTCAGCGGCGGACGGCTCGTCGCCGTACACCCCCGCCTCCTTGGCCGCCTCGGCCTTGCGCAGCTGCTTGACCAGGCTGAAGCCGAGCACGACGACGGCTCCGATCAGCAGCAGGAACAGCACGAACGCCGTCCACCCGGCCTTCACGTCCTCGTCCTTCGGCGTCTCGTCCGTGACCCGCACGATCAGCTCGGCGACGGGGAACAGGACGGCTGCGACGGACATGGCCCCAGTCTCTCAGGCCGACGGGGCAGTCGTGGAGGGGGTGATGCCGGCGAAGAGGTCGTCCTCGGGCAACTCGCTCTCGACGAAGGACGTCACGAGTTCGAAGTCCTCGGTCGGGGCGACCTCGACCTGGATCTCGCGCGGGATGGCGAACCAGAACCCATCCGGGTCGATCTGGGTCGCGTGGGCCAACAGCGCCTGGTCACGAACGCCGAAGTAGTCCCCGCACGGCACCTTGGTGGTGATCCGGGCGTCCCACTCCGGCTCCTCCTTCCACTCCTTGAGCCGCTCCTCCCACGGCGACTCGAGGCCGTGGGCCAGCATCGCCTCGTGCAAGGCCAGCATCCGGGGCCGGTTGAAGGAGTGGTGGTAATAAAGCTTCTGGACCTGCCACGGCTCTCCCAGCTCGGGGTAGCGCTCCGGGTCGGCCGCGGCCGCGAACGCCTCGACCGAGATCTCGTGGCACTTGATGTGGTCGGGGTGCGGGTAGCCGCCGCGCTCGTCGTAGGTCGTCATCACGTGCGGCTTGAACGCGCGGATCAGCGCCACCAGCGGCGCGGCGGCCTCCTCGAGCGGCACCAGCGCGAAGCAACCCTCGGGCAGCGGCGGCTTGGGGTCACCCTCCGGCCACCCGGAGTCGACGAAGCCGAGCCAGTCCTGGCGGATGCCCAGGATGTCGCGGGCCCGCTCCATCTCCTGGCGCCGGATCTCGGTGATGTTCTCGAGGACGTCGGGGCGATCCATCTTGGGGTTGAGGATCGAACCGCGCTCCCCGCCGGTGCAGGTCGCCACGTGAACGTCGACGCCCTCGGCGACGTACTTCGCGGTCGAGGCCGCCCCCTTGCTCGACTCGTCGTCGGGGTGGGCGTGCACGTGCATCAGACGGAGTCCGACCTTGGGTCCAGCGGTCACCCTCCCCACCCTAGGTGCGACCCTTGCTCCGTGAGCGCGCAGGACACCCTCAACGACCGGTACGGCGCGCCGTCACCCCTGCGCAGGCGCGCCACGATCGCCGCGGCGGCCGCCCTGGCGGTGGTCTTTGCGGCCTGGCTCGGCTGGACGGTCTACGAGCACTCGACGCCGCAGGTCACCTCCGAACTGGAGACGTTCTCGGTCCAGGACGACCACCACGTGACCGCCGTCCTCGTGGTCTCGTTGGACGCTGTCGATGTGAAGGCCTCCTGCACCCTGCGCGCGTACGCCGAGGACCACACCACCGTGGGCGAGCTCACCTTCACGCCCGATCCGACCCAGGGCAAGCGTCAGGTGCAGACGATCCGCACCGACCGCAGGGCTACCTCGGTCGAGAGCCAGGGGTGCACCGCACCGGGCCAGGACCGCCCGCGCTGACCCGAAGAGAACGCGTTCGACTTAGTCCTCGGTCGCAGACGGGTTAGACTTCTCGTTCTGGTCGTCCCGCCGAGCCACAGCGGCACTCTGGCCCGGCCCCGCGACGACAGGCGTCGTCGTACGACGCCCCCGTCCCATCGATTCGCATCGATTCCATCGAGAGACACCGCAGGAGCACACCCATGACCCAGCAGACCGAGCAGCAGGGACCCATCTGGCTGACCCAGAGGGCGTTCGACCAGCTGAGCGCGGAGCTGGAGGACATGAAAGGCCCCCAGCGCCAGGACATCGTGAGCCGGATCAGCGCGGCCCGCGACGAGGGCGACCTCAGCGAGAACGGCGGCTACCACGCCGCTCGCGAGGAGCAGGGCAAGCTCGAGGGGCAGATCCGCCAGCTCGAGCACGTGCTCCAGAACGCCGAGACCACCGTCCCCGCCGACGACGGCGTGGTGGCCGCCGGCAAGGTCGTGACCTACAAGTTCGAGGGTGACAAGGACGACGAGGCCGAGACCTTCCTCCTCGGCGCCCGGGAGAACGAGGAGTACCTCGAGGGCGTGACCGTCTTCTCCCCCCAGGCCCCGCTCGGTGCCGCCCTGCTCGGCGCCGAGACCGGCAGCGTCGTGGAGTTCACCGGCCCCAACGGCCGGACCAACAAGGTCGAGGTTGTCTCGGCGGTGCCGTACTCCGGCTGATCGCAGCCGACTCATGCGGCCGCGCGAGCGGGAGTTTCGTCGGCTGGCCGAC
>DOWL01000013.1:12266-17132 GCA_003519585.1 Nocardioides sp.
TTCGTCGGCTAGCCGACAAAACTCGTCCCGGCCGCTCACTCCAAGACGCGATAGCCCCGCTCCCGGAGCCGGCTGATCACCTGCTCGGAGTGCTGCGCACCTCGGGTCTCCAGCTGAAGCTGCACCTCGACCTCGTCGAGCAGCAGGGCCGGAGAGATCCGCTCGTGGGCGACCTCGAGCACGTTGGCACCCGCCGCGCTGACCTCGGTCAGCAGTCTGGCCAGACCACCGGGGGTGTCGGGGACGGTCACGTGCAGGTTGAGGTAGCGGCCGGCCGAGGCCATGCCGTGCCGGATCACCTTGCCGAGAAGCAGCGGGTCGATGTTGCCTCCCGACAGCACCGCCACGACCGGTGGCGCGAACGCCGCGGGCTCGTCGAGCAGCGCGGCGACCGCGGCCGCCCCGGCCGGCTCCACAACCATCTTGGCCCGCTCGACCAGGGCCAGCAGCGCCCTGGAGAGTGACTCCTCGGAGACGGTGCGGATCTCGTCGACGTGGTCGCGGATCTCCGCGAACGGCACCTCCCCCGGCAGCCCCACCGCAATGCCGTCGGCCATCGTCTTCATCGACTCCAGGGGCACCGGGTGGCCATGGGCGAGCGAGGCGGGGTACGCCGCCGCGCCGGCGGCCTGGACCCCGACGACGCGCACATCGGGTCGCAGCGCCTTGATGGTGAGCGCCACCCCCGCCAGCAGACCGCCGCCACCTGTCGGGATCAGCACGGTCTCCACCTCGGGCGCCTGCTCGAGGACTTCGAGGCCAAGCGTGCCCTGACCGGCCACGATGTCGACGTGGTCGAACGGATGGATCAGCACCGCACCCGTCTCCTCCGCGAACCGGCGCGCCGCCTCCAGCGACTGCTCCAGCACGGAGCCCTCGAAGACCACGTCGGCGCCGTACGCCCGGGTCGCCCGCTCCTTGGGGATCGGTGCCCCCTCGGGCATGAACACCGTGGTGCGAATGCCCAGCATCTGCGCGGCCAACGCCACACCCTGGGCGTGGTTGCCCGCCGAGGCCGCGACCACACCCCGCGCGCGTTCGTCGGGCGAAAGTCGCGACAGCCGCACGTACGCGCCGCGGATCTTGAACGAGCCGCAACGCTGGAGGTTCTCGCACTTGAGCCAGACCGGACCGCCGACCAGCGCGGAGAGCCAGCGCGACTGCTCCATCGGCGTCTCGATGGCGACGTCGCGGATCAACTCGCGCGCAGCCTGGACATCGGCGAGGGTGAGCTCAGCCACCGACGGCACCATCCTCGGGGTCGTCGGAATCACCCGGAGGGACCGGATCCGGCTCCTCCACGGCAGAGGTCTCCCCGGTCTCCTGATAGTCCTCGGCGAGCTCCTCGACCGGATCATCACCCGGATCGGTATAGGCCGCGAGGTGTTGGACGACGGCGTTGACGGCGGCGGCGAGCGGGACCGCGACCAGGGCGCCGGCGACCCCCGCGGTCAGGACGCCGGCCGCGATCGCGAGGATCACGCCCAGCGGGTGCACCGAGACCCAGCGGCCCATGAGGAACGGCTGCAGCACGTGCCCCTCGAGCTGTTGCACGCCGATGACGATCGCCAGCATGATCAACGCGGTGACCCAACCCTGGTCGACCAGGGCCACGAGGACGGCGACCGTCCCGGCCACGGTCGCACCGATGATCGGGACGAACGCTCCGAGGAAGACCAGCACGCCGATGGCCAGCGAGAATGGCACGCCGATGATGGCTGCGCCCGCACCGATCAGGATGCCGTCGGTCGCGGCCACGATGACCGTCGCCCGCACGAACTGGGTCAGTGAGATCCAGGCGACCCGTCCCGAGCTGTCGACCCGCTCACGCGCGGCGCGGGGCGAGAGGCGGACGACCCAGGACCAGATCCGGTTGCCGTCGGAGAGGAAGAAGTAGGTCGAGAACAGCACGATGAAGAACCCGGCCAGGACGTGGCCGACCGCCGTGCCGACCTCGGTGACCGAGCTGATGATGCCGCCCTCGCCGCTCTGCGCGGTGATGGTGTCCTGGATCCGTTTGAGGTAGTCGTTGATCTGCGAGTCGCTCGCGTGCAGCGGACCGTCGCGGAGCCAGTCCTTGATCTCCTGCAACCCTTGGACGGTCGAGTCGGCCAGATCGTCAGCGCCGGCCGCCACCTGCTGACCGGCGAAGCTGAGCAGCGAGGCGATGATGATGATCGTGCAGACCACGACCATCGCCGAGCCGATGCTGCGGCGCACGCCGAGGCGTTCGAGCCAGTCGACGAGCGGCACGACCAGCGCGGAGATCAACAGCGCGACCACCACGGGGATGACCATCACCGCGAAGAACGAGATCAGGTAGCCGAGCAGCGCCGTCGCGGCCGCGATGACGAGCAGCCGCCACGACCACGCGGCGGCCAGGTCCACGCCGTACGGCACCTCGGCGCGGCTGAAGTTGGACGTGCCGGCCGCGATGGCCGCCGCCGGCGCCTCGCGGCGCTCGTGCCGCCGCATCGCGGCCCACTGATGGGCCAGCCGGGCGGCCACCCCCTCGCGCTGTCCGTCCCCGCCGTCGGAGGTGGCGTCTGTGGCGTCGGTGAGACCACCCGGGGCACTGTCGTGGTCGCTCACGGCGCGAGCCTATCCAGCAGGCCGGCCACGAGCCGGTACGCCGCGTCGGGATGGTCCGGAGCCAGCAGTCCCGCGGCGGCGAGCACGTAGTCGGCGTCGACGAGCACCCGGGCCCGCTCGGGCAACTGCCAGTCTCCGTCGCGACCCACGGACGAGCCAAGCACCCGGTCGGCGACTCCGGCCCGACCGTGGCGCAGCACCCCGCCGGAGCCGACCACGAGGTGGACCTCGCGCAGGTCCACCCCGGTGCGCTCCACCACCCTGCCCTCGGGGCTGACCACGACCTTCGACCGTCCGGCGTGCCGACGCAGGGCGAGCCCGACCGCGGCGGTGGCGATCGCCTCGTCCTCGTCGTGCTCCTGATCGGTGCTCGGCAGGAAGCCCGGATCGGCCCGCCGACGCTCGGCCGCGGCGCGCAGCTCGGGCAGCCCCGCCTCCTCGACCGTCGAGATCGCCGACCAGCGCATGCCCAGGTCGCCCTCGACCGTGCGGGTGACCGGCGTCGGCGCGACCACGTCGCGAGCGAACCCACCCTCGGTCGCGCCCTGCTCGGGGTCGACCTCCACCACCGAGTGCACGTCGGTGGTCGCGCCGCCGACGTCGACGACCACGACCTCGCCCGCCACGGTGGCGAGCAGTTCGACGCCGGTGAGCACGACGTCCGGCGTGGCGCCGCGGACCATCGCGGTGAAGGTGTTGGTCCCGTTGCTGGTGCGCGAGCTCAGGTGTTTGCCGCCGATCACGTGGGCCAGGAAGACCTCACGGATGGCCGCGCGCGCCGAGGCGGGCGCGAGTACGCCGATCCGGGGCACGACGTTGTCGGCGAGCACGTGCGGCGTGCCGGCCAGGATCGCCCCGACCTCGTCGCGTGCGTCGATGTTCCCGGCGACGACGACCGGGCCGTCCCAGTCCGAGGTCGCCAGAGTGCGGGCCGCCCGCAGCAGGACCTCGGTGTTGCCGCCGTCGGTGCCGCCGGTCAGCAGCACCACGTCGGGGGCGTCCGCGACCAAGTCGAGGTCGTGGCCCTGCGCGACCGCACGGACGGCGACCACCTTGCCCCCACTGGAGAGGGCGACCCGGCGGCCCGCCTCCGCGGTGACCAACTCCTCGTTGCCCACCACCGCGATGCGCAGCCCCCCACCCGCGCTGGAGCACGCGAACACCTCGGCCGAGCCGGCCCTCGGCTCAGTCCGCGCGAGCTCGGCCAGGCAGGCGTCGTACCCGTCGAGGACGTCGGTCTCGATGGTGGTGCGATGTTCGGCGGCAGCGAGCAGGGTGCCCGTGGTCAGGTCGACGAGTAGCGCCTTGGTGAACGTCGAGCCGAAGTCGACGCAGACCGCCAGCTCCTCAGCCAAGGGCCTGGTCGAGGTCCGCGAGCAGGTCGTCCACCGTCTCGATGCCGACGCTGAGCCGCACCAGGTCGGCGGGCACCTCCAGGTCGGTGCCGGCCACGCTCGCATGGGTCATCCGGCCCGGGTGCTCGATCAGCGACTCGATCCCACCCAACGACTCGGCCAAGGTGAACACCGCGGCGCGGTCGCACACCTGCAGGGCGTGCTCCTCGCCGCCGCGCACCCGGAAGCTCACCATGCCCCCGAAGCGGTCCATCTGCCGCGCCGCGATGTCGTGGCCCGGGTGTTCGGACAGACCTGGGTAGTAGACGTGCTCGACGCGCTCGTCCCGGGTCAGGAACTCCACGATCCGCTCCGCGTTGTCGCAGTGCCGCTCCATGCGCACCGCCAGCGTCTTGAGGCCACGCAGCGTGAGCCAGGCGTCGAAGGGTCCGGCCACGGCACCCATGGCGTTCTGGTGGTACTGGAGCTTGTCCGCCAACTCGAGGTCGCGCACGACCACGGCGCCGCCGACCACGTCGCTGTGACCGCCGGCGTACTTGGTCGTGGAGTGGACGACCACGTCGGCGCCCAGGGCGAGGGGGCGTTGGAGGTACGGCGTCGCGAAGGTGTTGTCGACGACCAACAGCGCCCCCGCGTCGTGGGCGAGGTTGGCCAGGGCTGCGATGTCGGCGATGCCGAGCAGCGGGTTGGTCGGCGTCTCGACCCAGATCATCGTGGTCTGGTCGGTGAGCGCCGCGCGGACGGCGTCGAGGTCGGAGAGCGCGGCCGGTGTGTTCGCCACACCCCACCGGTGGAGCACCTTGTCGAAGAGACGGTGCGTGCCGCCGTACGCGTCATCGGGCAGCACGACGTGATCGCCCGGGTCGAGCAGCCCCCGCACCACGGTGTCCTCGGCGGCGAGCCCGGAGGCGAAGGCGAA
>DOWL01000180.1:0-24279 GCA_003519585.1 Nocardioides sp.
CTCCGCCCGGATCGCGCGCAACACGCAGCTCGTGCTGCAGCAGGAGAGCGGCACCTGCCGCACCATCGACCCCTGGGGCGGCTCCTGCTACGTCGAGCGGCTGACGCACGATCTCGCCGCCAAGGCGCTCGGCCATATCGAGGAGGTCGAGCGGCTCGGCGGCATGGCCAAGGCGATCGCCGCGGGCATCCCGAAGATGCGCATCGAGGAGGCCGCGGCCCGCACCCAGGCGCGGATCGACTCCGGCGCGCAGAAGGTGATCGGTGTCAACACCTACCGGCTCGCCGCCGAGGACCGCCTCGACGTACTCAAGGTCGACAACGACGACGTCTACCGCCAACAGGTGGCCAAGCTCGAGCGGCTGCGCGCGGAGCGCGACGACGAGGAGGTACGGCGGACGCTGGAGGCGCTGACCCGCTGCGCCGAACGCGGGGCCGAACGCGGGGCCGAGCTGGGCGACGGGAACCTCCTCGAGCTCGCCGTCGACGCGGCACGGGCCAAGGCCACGGTCGGGGAGATGTCCGACGCGCTCGAGAAGGTCTACGGCCGGCACCAGGCCACGATCCGTACGATCAGCGGCGTGTTCAGGGACGAGTCCGGAGCTGCCGGGGGCACGCTCGTCCAGCAGGTCCTCGACGCGACCGCGGAGTTCGAGGAGGCGGAGGGCCGGCGGCCGCGGATCCTGGTGGCCAAGATGGGCCAGGACGGGCACGACCGCGGCCAGAAGGTGATCGTCTCGGCCTTCGCCGACATGGGCTTCGACGTCGACGTCGGGCCGCTCTTCTCGACGCCCGAGGAGGTGGCCCAGCAGGCGGTCGACGCCGACGTGCACATCGTCGGCATCTCGTCGCTGGCGGCCGGCCACCTCACGCTGCTGCCCGCGCTGAAGCACGCGCTGGAGGAGCAGGGTCGGCCCGACATCATGGTCGTCATCGGCGGCGTGATCCCGCCCGACGACGTGCCCACCCTGCGTGACATGGGCGCGGCCGCGGTGTTCCTCCCCGGCACGGTGATCGCCGAGTCGGCCCTCGACCTGCTGGCCAGGTTGCGCGAGCAGCTCGACACGCCCTGATGCCCGACGTCGCGGCGCTGGTCAGCGGCATCCGCGCGCGCAACCGCGCCGCGGTGTCGCAGGCGATCACGCTGGTCGAGTCGTCCAAGCGTGAGCACCGGGCGCAGGCACGCGAGCTGATGACGACCCTTGCGGAGGACGCAGGGTCGGGGGTGCGATCGGCCGCCGTACGGGTCGGCATCTCCGGCGTACCGGGGGTGGGCAAGTCGACGTTCATCGAAGCCCTCGGCACCCGGCTGACCGGGCAGGGCCATCGGGTCGGCGTCCTCGCGGTCGACCCCTCCAGCATCCGCACCGGTGGCTCGGTGCTGGGCGACAAGACCCGGATGGCCCGGCTCTCGGCCGACCCCGACGCCTACATCCGCCCCTCCCCGTCCGCGGGGACCCTCGGTGGGGTGGCGCGGGCGACGGTCCAGGCGATGGCCGTGCTGGAGGCGGCGGCGTACGACGTGGTGCTGGTCGAGACGGTCGGTGTCGGCCAGTCCGAGGTCACCGTCGCGGGGATGGTCGACACCTTCTTGTTCCTCACGCTGGCGCGCACCGGCGACCAGCTCCAGGGCATCAAGAAGGGCATCCTGGAGATCGCCGACGTGATCGCGGTCAACAAGGCCGACGGCGACCGGGAAACAGAGGCCGCCGCGGCGGCCCGCGAGCTGGCGGGCGCCTTGCGGTTGGTGCGCGGCCGAGGTGAGTGGGCGCCGCCCGTGGTGACGGTGAGCGGGCTGTACGACGTCGGCGTCGACGACCTGTGGGAGCGGGTGCTCGCCCATCGCGAGCACCTCGGCGGCGACGGGCTCGCCGACAAGCGGGCCGCGCAACAGCTCGACTTCACCTGGGCCCTGGTCCGCGACGAGCTCGACCAGCGGTTGCGTCACTCGCCGGGGGTCCGGCAGATCCGCGACGAGGTTCGGGCCGCGGTGCTCGCCGGCGAGCTGCCGGCCCCGGTCGCGGCCGACCGGCTGATCGCGGCGTACGACGAGCCTCCTCCGGAGGGGTGACCGCTCCTCACCCGAAGGGATGAAATCGGGACGGACTCCCCGCCTGTCCCGGGCAATCGGGACAGAACACCCCTTGCTGACGGGACAACCCGCAGACGAATCTCGGGGCAGGCACGGATGCGACGGAGGGGACGCAGCCGGAAGCCTGCTTCACGTCAGCTCCTCGTCAACCGACCCCGAAGGAACCCCATGTCCACTCGTCATGTCCTAGCCGTAGCAGCGGCGGGGGCGCTCGTCGTCGGCGCTGCCGGCGCGGCGCTCACCGGCGCCTCGGCAGCGCCGGCCCAGAAGGCGAAGCCGACCGTCACCACGATCGCCAAGAAGCTCGTCGGCCCGCTCAGCGTCGCGCAGGCGCCCGACGGCACCATCTACTACGCCGACAGCTTCGCCGGCGTCCTCTATAAGCGGACAACCGCCGGCGTCGTTTCGGTGATCTACAAGAGCAAGAAGAACGCCGCCGACGGCGTCTCGGCCGATGGCGGCGTGGTCCGCTTCGTCACCGGCTCGCCCGACAACAAGGCCGGGGGAGTCTGGACCCTCGACAGCGCGGGCGCGCCCGTGCAGCTGGGCGACACCTACAAGTACGAGAAGAAGCACAACCCCGACGGGAAGTTCTCCTACGGCTTCCTCAACACGCCGAAGTCCTGTCTCGCGCAGCTGCCGAAGCAGATCCCGGGCTCCTACAAGGGCACCAAGGAGACGCACGCATACGCCGTGGCGACGGCGGGCGACATCACCTACGTCGCTGACGCGGGCGCCAACGCGATCCTCGCGATGTCGGCCACCGGCGAGTTCTCGACCGTCGCGGCGCTCAAGCCGGTGAAGGTGAAGGTCAGCGCTGGGGCGGCGAAGGCCAACGGGCTGCCGTCGTGCGTCGTGGGCAAGAAGTTCGCCCTCGAGGCGGTGCCGACCGACATCGAGGTCGGCCCCGACGGCATGCTCTACGTCACCAGCCTGCCGGGCGGTCCGGAGGACGGCAGCCTCGGCGTCAACGGCCGCGTGCTCCGCGTCAACCCGACCACGGGCAAGGTCAAGACGGTGGTCGGCGGACTGCTGAGCCCGACCGGGGTGGCTGTGGCAGCGAACGGCGACATCTACGTCGCGCAGCTGTTCAAGGGTGAGATCTCCAAGATCAAGGCCGGCAAGACCAAGGTGCGGCCCTACCTCCAGGTGCCGCTGCCGGCCGCGGTCGAGATCACCCCGACCGGGATGCTCGCCAGCATCAACGCCCTCCCGGGCAAGAAGCCCAAGGGCAAGGTCGTGACGATCACCCCGTAGGACTCGCGGTAGGTCTCGCACGGGACGGCGGTGCGGGTCGTCGGGGGTATGTTCGATTAGATTCGGGTGGACATGCCCACGCACGACCCCACCGCCACCGGCGTGATCGCCGACGTCGTCGAGAAGTACGACACCGATCTCGTCGAGCTGCGCCGCGACCTGCACCGCCACCCCGAGCTGTCCTGGTCCGAGCTGCGCACCGCCCAACGCACCTCGGCCCTGGTCGAGGAGGCCGGCTGGACGCTGCGCCGCTACAGCCGCACCGGTTTCGCGGCCGACCTGGGCTCCGGAGAGTCCCTCGTCGCGCTGCGCGCCGACATGGATGCGCTGCCGGTCCAGGACCTCACCGAGGATCCGTGGGTCAGCTCGGTGCCCGGGGTGGCGCACGCCTGCGGCCACGACGTCCACACCAGCGCGCTGGTCGGCGCAGCGTTGGCGCTCGCCGAGGTGCACGGCCGGGGGCTCCTCCCGGGCCGAGTCCGGCTGCTGTTCCAGCCGGCCGAAGAGGTGATGCCCGGCGGGGCGGTGCACCTGATGGACGAAGGCGCCCTCGACGACGTGGAGCGGGTCTTCGCGCTGCACTGCGATCCCGGCGTCGACGTGGGCCAGGTCGGCCTCCGGCTCGGCCCCTTGACCAGCGCGGCCGACCGCGTCGAGGTCCGGCTCACCGGCACCGGCGGCCACACCAGCCGGCCGCACCTGACCGGTGACCTCACCTTCGCGCTGGCCAAGGTGACCACCGAGCTGCCCGCCGTACTCAGCCGGCGGATGGACCCCCGCGCGGGCGTCAGCGTCGTGTGGGGGAGCCTGCACGCCGGCTCGGCGCCCAACGTGATCCCCGACCACGGCCTGGTCACCGGCACGGTGCGGATCCTCGACGCCGTCGCCTGGGCCGACTGCGAGGGGGTGGTCCGCGAGGTCGTCGCCGACATCGTCCGGCCCTACGGCGTGACCGCCGAGATCGACTACCAGCGCGGCGTGCCGCCGGTGGTCAACGACCCGGTGTCCAACCGGATCCTGGCCGAGGCCGTACGCACGGTGCTCGGCGAGTCCGGCCAGGTCGTCGCCCCGCAGAGTCTCGGCGGTGAGGACTTCGGCTGGTACCTCGACCGGGTCCCGGGAGCGATGATGCGACTCGGCACCCGCACGCCCGGCGGGGCGACGTACGACCTGCACCAGGGCAACCTGCTGGTCGACGAACGGGCCACCGGGATCGGCGCCCGACTGCTGGCCGAGACGGCCGTCCAGGCCCTGGCGCGCTGACCTTCCAGGCGGGCTCGCGGGCGCTTAGGTCACCAACCGGTAACAACAGGGAAAACACTGGCCGGGCCATCGCCGTCGACCCCTGCAAGGGCCTAGGGTGGCGCGACGCGCCCTCGGACCGGGCGCGCACACTCAGGACCAAATGATCAGGAGGATGCCGTGAAGAAGACGGCACGCATGGCACTGGTGGCGGGCTGCGCCGCCCTGGTGCTCACCGCATGTGGGGATCGGGACGACTCGAGCGGAAGCGCCAGCGACGAGTCGACCAGCGCCGCCCCGACCGAGAGCGCGAGCGCCTCGGAGACCACGGCCGCCAATGCGGACTTCAAGGCGTGCATGGTCTCCGACTCCGGTGGCTTCGACGACAAGGGCTTCAACCAGACCGCGCTCAAGGGTCAGACCGACGCGGCTGAGCAGTTCGGCATCCAGACCGCGCAGGTCGAGTCGACCGGCGACGAGCAGTACGCCGACAACATCAACCAGCTGATCCAGCAGAACTGCAACGAGATCACCACTGTCGGCTTCCTCCTCGGCGACGCCACCCTGGCCGCCGCGACGGCCAACCCCGACGTGGACTTCGCGATCGTCGACTACGCCTTCTTCGACGACAAGGGCAACGACATCTCGCCCCCCAACGCCAAGGGCCTCACCTACGCCACCGACCAGCCGTCGTACCTCGCCGGCTACCTCGCCGCCGGCATGTCCGAGAGCGGCGTCGTCGGCACCTTCGGCGGCCTGCCGATCCCGACCGTGACGATCTTCATGGAGGGCTTCCGCCAGGGCGTCGAGAAGTACAACGAGGACAACGGCACCGACGTCAAGCTGCTCGGCTGGGACGGCAAGGACGGCTCGTTCACGGAGGACTTCGAGGACAAGACCAAGGGTCAGTCGGTCGGCGAGCAGCTGATCGGCCAGGGCGCCGACATCATCTTCCCGGTCGCCGGTCCGGCCGGCCTCGGTGGCCTCCAGGCTGCCAAGGACGCGGGCGCCAAGGGCATCTGGGTCGACACCGACGGCTACGAGTCGACCGAGTACGGCGACATCCTGCTGACCTCGGTGGCCAAGGGCATGGACGTCTCGGTGACCGAGGCGATCAAGGAGTCGATGGAGGGCACCTTCTCCAACGAGCTCTACCTCGGCACCCTCGAGAACGGTGGTGTGGGCCTGGCGCCGTACCACGACTTCGACAGCGTGATCCCGCAGGAGCTGAAGGACAAGATCGAGGAGCTCAAGGCGGGCATCATCGACGGCTCGATCACGATCCAGCCGGCCGGCTGATCCGAGTTCCGCTCGACAGCATCTAGATGACAGAGCCGGGGCGGGGGATTCCCCCGCCCCGGCTCTGCCCTATCGTCAGGCCAATCGTCGGGGCCTATCGTCGGGGCATGCCGGAGGGACAGCGATGAAGCTGGAGATCAAGGGCCTCACCAAGAGGTTCGGCTCGTTCACCGCCAACGACCACATCGACCTCACCATCGAGCCGGGCGAGATCCACTGCCTGCTCGGTGAGAACGGCGCCGGCAAGTCGACGCTGATGAACATGCTCTACGGCCTGCTCGACCCCACCGAGGGCGAGATCGTGGTCGACGGCCAGCCGGTGACCTTCCACTCACCCAGCGACGCGATCGCGGTGGGCATCGGGATGGTCCACCAGCACTTCATGCTGGTGCCGGTCTTCACCGTCGCCGAGAACGTCATGCTCGGCCGCGAGCAGACCGCGGCGCCGGGCATCCTGTCCCGCAAGAAGGCCTCCGACCTGGTCCACCAGCTCTCCGAGCGCTACGGCCTGCAGGTCGACCCGAGCGCGCTCGTCGAGTCGCTCCCGGTCGGCGTACAACAGCGGGTCGAGATCCTCAAGGCGCTCTCCAACGAGGCCAAGGTGCTCATCCTCGACGAGCCGACAGCCGTGCTCACGCCGCAGGAGATCGACGAGCTGATGGAGATCATGCGCTCGCTCAAGGCGCAGGGCACCTCGATCATCTTCATCACCCACAAGCTGCGTGAGGTGAAGGCGGTCGGCGACCGGATCTCGGTGATCCGCCGGGGCAAGGTCGTCGGCACCGCGCCACCCAGCGCCTCCGAGGCCGAGCTGGCCGAGATGATGGTCGGCCGCGAGGTGAAGCTCAAGGTCGACAAGGAGCCCGCCAAGACCGGCTCCGTCGTCCTCTCGGTCGAGGGCTGCACCGTGGTCGACCCGCGGGGTCACCAGGTCGTCAAGGATGTCTCTTTCGAGGCCCGCGCCGGTGAGGTGTTGGGCATCGCCGGCGTCCAGGGCAACGGCCAGACCGAGCTGATCAAGGCCCTGCTCGGCCTGGTGCGGCCCGATGCGGGCGTGATCCGGCTCGACGGCGACGACATCAGCAAGCACGGTCCGCGCGAGAGCCTCGACGACGGCATCGGCTACATCCCCGAGGATCGCTCGCACGACGGGTACGTCGGCGCGTTCAGTGTCCGCGAGAACCTCGTCCTCGACCTCTATCGCAGCGACGCCTTCTCCCGCGGCCTCGCGCTCAAGCTCGACGAGATCGCCGACAACGCCGACCACCGCATCGAGGAGTTCGACATCCGCACCGAGTCCGCGTCGACGCCGGTGTCGTCGCTCTCGGGTGGCAACCAGCAGAAGGTGGTCGTGGCCCGGGAGTTCTCCCGGCCGCTCAAGGTGCTGGTCGCCTCACAGCCCACCCGGGGCGTCGACGTCGGCTCGATCGAGTTCATCCACAAGCGGATCATCGCCGAGCGCGACAAGGGGACGGCGGTGATCATCGTCTCGACCGAGCTCGACGAGATCTTCGCCCTCTCCGACCGGATCGCGGTGATGTACGACGGCCGGATCGTCGACACGGTGAGCCCCGAGATCCGGCGCGAGGACATCGGCCTGCTGATGGCCGGCGCCACCCCAGAGCGGCCTGAGGAGGTCTCCGCATGACGCTGCAGGCACCTGTCCCGCCGCCAGGGGCGGAGCCGGAGTCGGGCGCACCAGAGGCGAAGGCCGACCTGCGCGACCCCGCCTCCTGGCTGCCCACCGTCAAGGTGACCGCCGGGGCGTTCCTGATCGCCCTGGTCATCGGCGCGTTCGTGATCGCGTTCAGCGACGACGGCGTGATCGAGTCGCTGCGCTACTTCTTCACCTATCCCTGGGACTTCTTCACCAGGTCGGCCGACGCGGTCTGGTCGTCGTACTCCGCCCTGGTCAAGGGCGCGGTCGGCTCCAGCAACGCGATTGCCTCCACGCTCAACCGCTCGGCACCGCTGATCTGCGCCGGGCTCGGCGTGACGCTGGCCTTCCGGGCCGGACTGTTCAACATCGGTGCCCAGGGGCAGCTGATCATCGGTGCGCTGTGCGCCGGCTACGTCGGATTCACCTGGAACCTGCCGCCGTTCGTCCACCTCATCGTCGCGCTGATCGCCGGCCTGGTGGGTGGCGCCGTCTGGGGTGCGATCCCCGGCTTCCTCAAGGCCCGCACCGGTGCCCATGAGGTCATCACGACGATCATGTTCAACTACCTCGCCGCCTCGGTGCTGCTCTATGCGCTCAGCCACGACGCGTTCCAGCGCCCCGGCAGCGACAACGCTCTGTCGCCGAGGGTCGACGACTCGGCGGCGTTCCCGAGACTGAACATCGGCGGCTTCGACGTGCACGGCGGCGTCCTGATCGCGCTGCTCGCCGGTGCGGCGGTCTGGTGGCTGCTCGAGCGCAGCACGTGGGGCTTCGAGCTGCGCGCCGTCGGCGCCAACGCCCACGCCTCGCGCACCGCGGGCATGAGCGTGGCCAAGGTCTACACGCTGGCCATGCTGCTGGCCGGCATGCTCGCCGGGCTGGCGGCGACGATGCAGGTGCTCGGCAATCAGAACTCCCTCAGCGCGACCCTGCCCGGCTCGATCGGCTTCGATGCGATCACCGTCGCGCTGCTCGGCAGAGCCAGTCCGCTCGGCACCGTGCTCGCGGGGCTGTTGTTCGGCGCGATGAGCGTGGGCGGCGTGGCGATGCAGGCCAGTGCCGGCACGCCCAAGGAGCTCACCGACGTCCTGCAGGCGCTGATCGTCCTGTTCGTCGCCGCCCCGGCGCTGGTGAAGGGGATCCTCCATATCAAGGAATCCGGTGGCGGAGCGACCGTGATGGCGAAGGGTTGGGGGAGCTGACATGGCTGTTGCAACCGCCATCTCCGACGAGGGCGTCGTCGCGGTCCGCGACCGCGCCGACGTGCGCCGCCAGATCAAGCTGGTCTCGATCTTCGGCCTGGTGCTGCTCGCGCTGATCGTCTTCTACAGCCGCATCGACGACTTCAACGTCGTCTACACCCTCGGCGAGCGGGTCACCAAGGACGACCCGGCCGAGTCGATCAACGCCCAGCCGATCATGATCGCCGGGATCGTGGTGGCCGCCCTGGCGCTGCTGCTGGCCGCGGTCAACCGGGTGCCGAAGGGCGCGCTCGGCGCGCTGGTCTACCTCCTCGTCGGCGTCGCGTTCTTCAGCGGCTTCATCATCTGGTGCTACGCCGACCAATCCGGCGCGTTCTCCGTCGCCATCATCAACCCGTTCCCCGGCACCATCCGGCTGGCGACGCCGCTGATCTTCGGTGCGCTCGCGGGCTGTCTGTGCGAGCGCGCGGGCGTCATCAACATCGCCATCGAGGGCCAGTTCCTGATGGGCGCGTTCTTCGCCGCGGTCGCCTCCTCGCTGGCCTACAGCGCCGAGATGGGGTTGGTGGGCGGCATCCTGGCCGGCGTCGCCGTGGCCGCGCTGCTCGGCGTCTTCGCGCTGCGCTACCAGGTCAACCAGGTGGTGCTCGGCGTCGTGCTGATCGCACTGGCCACCGGCTTGACCGACTTCCTGTTGAGCCAGATCCCCGACGACCCCGAGATCAAGAAGTACCTCAACGAGCCGCTCATCCTCGAGCGGATCCCGATCTCCGGCCTCGTCGACATCCCGGTCATCGGCCCGGCGCTGTTCAACCAGACGATCCTCGTCTACATCATGTACGCCTCGGTGGTCTTCGTGACCGTGCTGCTGTTCCAGACGACCTGGGGGCTGCGAGCCCGCTCGGTGGGCGAGCACCCCAAGGCGGCGGACACGGTCGGCATCAAGGTCAACCGGGTCCGGTGGCAGGCCGTGCTCCTCGGCGGCGTCTTCGCCGGTCTCGGCGGCGCCTACTTCACCGTAGGCTCGACCGGCACCTTCGACTCCAACGCCTCCGCGGGCAACGGCTTCATCGCGCTGGCCGCGGTGATCATGGGCCGCTGGAACCCCATCGGCGCGACCATGGCCGCACTGCTCTTCGGCTTCTGCTTCACCCTCCAGGCGCAGTTGGCCTTCCTCGACAAGATCCCGGGTGAGCTGCTCCGCGCCTCGCCCTACCTCGTCACGGTGATCGCGGTCGCCGGCTTCGTCGGCCGGGTGCGGCCGCCCGCGGCCGACGGCGAGCCCTACGTGAAGTCATGAGCAGCCCCGAGACCGAGTTCGACTGGGAGGGGCTCAAGGCCGAGGCGGTCGCCGCGATGCGGCACGCTTACGCGCCGTACTCCTCCTTCCCCGTGGGTGCCGCCGCCGTGGTCGACGACGGGCGGATCGTGACCGGCTGCAACGTCGAGAACGCCGCGTACGGCGTCACGCTGTGCGCCGAGTGCGGCGTGGTCAGCCAGCTGCACATCACCGGCGGTGGCCGGCTCACCCACTTCGTCTGCGTGGATGGCGACGGCACGGTGATCATGCCCTGCGGCCGCTGCCGGCAGCTGTTGTGGGAGAACGGCGGCGCGGGGCTGCTGGTGTGGACGGTCTCCGGCGTCCGGCCGATGACCGAGGTGCTGCCCGATGCGTTCGGGCCCGACGACCTCGCGAGGGGACACAGTGGCTGAGCAGCACGACGCCGTCGAGGTGATCACCACCAAGCGCGACGGTGGCCGCCTGTCGGACTCGATGGTCGACTGGGTGGTCGACGCCTACACCCGCGGCGTGGTGGCCGACGAGCAGATGTCGGCGCTGGCGATGGCGATCCTGCTCAACGGCATGGACCGTGCGGAGATCTCCCGCTGGACCGACGCGATGATCGCCTCCGGAGAGCGGATGGACTTCTCCGGGCTCTCGCGGCCGACGTCGGACAAGCACTCGACGGGCGGCGTGGGCGACAAGATCNNTGGGCCCGCAGTTCGAGACGCCGGCGGAGATCCGCATGCTGCGCCTGCTCGGCGCACGCGCCGTCGGCATGAGCACGGTGCCCGAGACCATCGTCGCGAGCTGGTTGGGCCTGCGCGTGCTGGCGTTCAGCCTGATCACCAACCTGGCCGCGGGGCTGTCCGAGGCCGCGTTGAGCCACGCCCACACGCTGGCGAAGGCCGAGGCCGCCGGTGTCGAGGCCAGCGCGCTGCTGGCCGCGGTGGTGCAGACGATCGTCGCGGAAGGCGCATGAACGACATCGACGCCGCGCGCATCGCGCTGCGCTGCCTGGACCTGACCAGCCTGAACGACGGCGACTCGACCGAGAGCACGGCGGCCCTGTGTGCCAAGGCCCAGACCGCCCACGGCGCGGTGGCTGCGGTGTGCGTGTGGCCGCGCTTCGTCACGCAGGCGCGTGCTGCGCTGCCGCCCGCCATCCGCGTCGCGGCGGTTGCCAACTTCCCGGAGGGGGCGCTCGATCTGCCGCGCGCCCTGGCCGACATCGAGGCGATTGCCCAGGCCGGTGCGCAGGAAATTGACGTGGTGCTGCCCTGGCGCGCGCTCAAGGCTGGCCAGGTGCAAGAAGTGGCCGAATTCCTGGCCGAGGTGCGCCACGCCAGCCGACCGCTGACGCTCAAGGTCATCATCGAATCGGGCGAGCTGAAGGACGAGGCGCTGATCCGCCGCGCCACCCAGCTCAGCCTGAACGTCGGGGCGGACTTCATCAAGACCAGCACCGGCAAGACCGCGGTCTCGGCCACGCCCGAAGCGGCGCGCGCCATGCTGGACGAGATCGCCCACAGCGGCTTCTCGGCCGCCGGCTTCAAGGCCTCGGGCGGCATCCGCACCGTGGCGCAGGGCACGGCCTACCTGGATCTGGTGCGCGCCAGCCTGGGCGAGGGCGGCTTGACCCCGCAGCGCCTGCGCTTCGGCGCCTCGGGCCTGCTGGACGACATCCTGGCCGTGCTGGATGGCAAGGCGGGCACGGCCGTGAAAGAAGGGTACTGAGAGCCTATGAACAAATCCGAAGCACCCGCTCTGACGCCCGAAAGGGCGCCGCGCGTCGTTGCAAATGCTCGCCGTAGCCCGAGCTACGGCTGTGCTTTGCGCCTAGATCGACACCCTTTCGGACGCCCGCTCGGGCGCTCCGAATTCATTCACAGGCTCTGAGATGCTGGCCCAGGAAATCATCCGCACCAAGCGCAACGGCGGCACGCTGAGCGCCGCGCAGATCCAGTCCTTCGTCAAGGGCCTGACCGACGAGAGCTGGAGCGAGGGCCAGGTGGCCGCGCTCGGCATGGCCGTGTTCCTCAAGGGCATGAACCGCGACGAGGCGGTGGCGCTGACGCTGGCGATGCGCGACTCCGGTCGCGTGATGCGCTGGCCCGACATGCCCGGCCCGGTGGTGGACAAACACAGCACGGGCGGCGTGGGCGACAAGATCACGCTACCGCTGGCCCCACTGGTCGCCGCGTGCGGCGTGGCGGTGCCTCAGCTGTCCGGCCGCGGGCTCGGCCACACAGGCGGCACCCTCGACAAGCTCGAGTCGATCCCCGGCTGGCGCGCGACGCTGTCCAACCAGGAGCTGCTGGCCCAGCTCGAGTCCGTCGGCGCAGTCGTCTGCGCGGCCGGCGACGAGCTGGCGCCGGCCGACAAGAAGCTCTATGCCCTGCGTGACGTGACCGGCACGGTCGAGGCGATCCCGCTGATCGCGTCGTCGATCATGAGCAAGAAGATCGCCGAGGGCACCGGCGCGCTGGTGCTGGACGTCAAGGTCGGGACCGGCGCGTTCATGAAGACCCACGAGCGCGCCCGCGAGCTGGCCGAGACCATGGTCGCCCTGGGCACCGACGCCGGCGTCCACACGGTCGCGCTGTTGACCGAGATGTCGACGCCGCTCGGCTACACCGCGGGCAACGCGATCGAGGTGGAGGAGTCGGTCGAGGTGCTCGCCGGCGGCGGTCCGGCCGACGTCGTCGAGCTCACCGTGGCTCTCGCCCGCGAGATGCTCGCCGGCGCCGGGGTCACCGACATCGACCCCGCCGACCGGCTGGCGGACGGCTCGGCCATGGACGCGTGGAGGCAGATGATCCGGGCGCAGGACGGCGACCCCGACGCCGCGCTCCCGGTGGCCAAGGAGTCCCACCAACTGGTGGCGCCGTCCTCCGGCGTGCTGACCCGCCTCGACGCCCTCTCTGTCGGCACCGCCGCGTGGCGGCTGGGTGCTGGTCGCTCGCGCAAGGAGGACCCGGTGCAGGCCGGCGCGGGCGTGCGCTGGCATGCTCGGCCGGGTGACACCGTCACCGAGGGCCAGCCGCTGATGACGCTGCTCACGGACGAACCGGACCGGTTCGAGCGCGCCCTGGCGGCCCTCGACGGATCCTTCGACATCTCCTCCGGCGGGTCGCACGCCCCCGGACCGATCGTGCTGGACAGGGTGGGTGCATGACACAGCTCGCTGCCGGAGACACCTTCGAGATCTCCGCGACCCGGATCCGGATGGGGATCGGTTGGGACAAGGACGCCGGGGCCGGCTACGCCCGCACCGGCCGACGCGAGGTCGACCTCGACGCGACCGCGCTGGAGTTCACCGGGACGCAGCTCTTCGACCTGGCTTTCTACAACAACCTCGCCACCCGCGACGGCTCGGTGACCCACCAGGGCGACAACCAGTCCGGCAGCGGCGCCGGTGACGACGAGTCGGTCCTGGTCGACCTGTCCAAGGTGCACGGACCGGTCGACACCATCGTGTTGCTGGTCAGCAGCTACATGGGCCAGTCGCTGGCCTGGATCGCCAACGCCTACTGCCGCCTCGTCGACGACGAGACCGACGAGGAGTTGGCACGCTTCACGCTCACCTTCTCGATCGAGGAGACCGGTGCGGTGCTAGCGCTGCTGCGCCGTACGCCCGCCGGCTGGACGCTGCACGCCGTCGGCGAGGGAGTGCCGATCTCCGTGCCGACCGAGGGGCTGGCGAAGCTCACGCGCTTCGTGAGTTGAGATCTAGCCGAGCAGCAGCACGACCATCTCGGCCACGCAGGCCGGCTTGGTCTCGCCCTCGATCTCGATGACGTAGTTGGTCACCATCTGCTTGCCGGCCGGGATGTCGGTGAGCGAGCTGAGCGTCGCCGTACACCGGAGCCGGGCGCCCACCTTGACGGGGTTGGGGAACCGCACCTTGTTGAGGCCGTAGTTGAGCCGCGCGCCGGTGGTCTCGATCGACATCAAGTGGTTGTTGAACTGCGGGATCAGCGACAGCGTGAGATAGCCGTGCGCGATGGTGCCGCCGAACGGCCCGCTCTTGGCCCGCTCTACGTCGATGTGGATCCACTGGTGGTCGTCGGTGGCGTCGGCGAACGCGTCGACCCGCTCCTGGGTGATCTCCATCCAGTCGGTGGTGCCGATCTCGGTGCCGACGGCGGCCTCGAGCTGGGCGAGGTCGGTGAAGGTGCGCACGGGGGTCCTCTCGGGCCTGGGCAAGCTGACAGGATGATCGGCATGAGCGCCGTCCTCACCGAACCTAGTGCAGGTCCCGTGGTCACCCGGGAGCAGGTCCAGCGTGCGCCCAAGGTGTTGCTGCACGACCACCTCGACGGCGGGCTGCGACCCGCGACCATCGTGGAGTTGGCTGCCGAGATCGGCCACGAGCTCCCGGCGCCCGACGCCGAGTCGCTGGGTGCGTGGTTCACGACGATGGCCGACTCCGGGTCGCTGGTGCAGTACCTCGAGACCTTCGACCACACGGTCGCCGTGATGCAGAACGCCGCGGCCCTCACTCGGGTCGCGCGCGAATGCGTCGAGGATCTCGCCGCCGACGGAGTGGTGTACGCCGAGGTCCGCTACGCCCCCGAGCAGCACGTCGCGACCGGGCTGACCCTCGACGAGGTGGTCGCCGCCGTACAGCAGGGCTTCGAGGAGGGGATGGCCGCCACGGGCATCACCGTCCGGCAGCTGCTGACCGCCATGCGACACCAGGCCCGCTCGCGCGAGATCGCCGAACTCTCGATCGCCTGGCGCGACCGCGGCGTCGCGGGCTTCGACATCGCCGGCGCCGAGGCCGGCTACCCGCCCACCCGGCACCTCGACGCGTTCGAATACCTCCAGCGCGAGAACTCCCACTTCACCATCCACGCCGGCGAGGCCTTCGGGCTGCCCTCGATCTGGGAGGCGATCCAGTGGTGCGGCGCCGACCGGCTCGGCCACGGTGTCCGCATCATCGACGACATCACCGTGGCCGATACCGGCGAGGTCCAGCTCGGCCGGCTCGCGGCGTACGTCCGCGACATGCGCATCCCGCTGGAGATGTGTCCCGCCTCCAACGTCCAGACCGGCGCCGCGACCTCGATCGCCGAGCACCCCATCGGCCTGCTGACCCGGCTCCGCTTCCGGGTCACGGTCAACACCGACAACCGGCTGATGTCCGGCACCTCGATGACCTCGGAGTTCACCGCCCTCGCCGATGCGTTCGGCTACACCGTCCGCGACCTGGAGTGGTTCACGGTCAACGCCATGAAGTCCGCCTTCATACCCTTCGACGAGCGGCTCGCGCTGATCGCCGACGTGATCAAGCCGGCGTACGCCGCGCTGCGTGAGGAGTGAGTGCCACCATGAAGAAGCGCTGGAGCGAGCTGAGCGAACGCCGCAGGCGGGCGATCCTGATCCTGGCCTCCGTCGACGCGGTCCTGAAGACTGTTGCGCTCGCCGACTTGAAGCGCCGCGACGCCGACGAGGTCCGCGGCTCCAAGAAGCTCTGGGCCACCGCGATCGTGCTGATCAACTCCGGCGGTCTGGTCCCCGTGGCCTACTTCGTCCGCGGCCGGAAGGGCAGCTGACACGGACCGCACGGTGGTTGAGCCCGAAGGCGCGCTGGCGCCTTCGGTGTCGAAACCCCTGCAGGGAAGGCACCCGCTGGACTGCCGCCTCTTCGCTCATGGGTCGGGTGCGGCAACCCGATTCCCGAGTGTCTGACGCCGCCCGGAGCCGTCAAGCGTGGGTGCCTGGGCTGCGGTCCGTCGGTGGTTGAGCCCGAAGGCGCGCTGGCGCGTTCGGTGTCGAAACCCCCGCCGCGAAGACACCCGCTTTACCACCACCGCGACACTACTTACAGCAGTGCACGGACAGTCGATCACGCGTGCAGGCAGGTCCGGAAACGCTTGTGCATAACGGGTTCTGCGCCGATCCGACTGTCGGTGGTCGCTGCTTTGATTGTTGTATGGCCAGCACCGCGGACTCCAACGAACGAGACACCGATGTCTCGGCGTTGATCGCGCAGGCGCGGGAGCAGCGGCGGATCGCTGATGCAGCGGAGGCGGAGCTCTTGGCGTTGGCGGTGACCTGGGCCCACGCGCATCCCGGTATCGGTGTGGTGACCGAGGCCGACTGGTCGGACGATGCGGACCATGGCGGCCAGGAGCGGTGGTTGCCGCTGGCTGGTCCCGGTGCGCCGGAGGTCGCGGAGTTCTGCATCGCGGAGTTCGCGTTGGCGATCGGGATGACCACCGACGCGGGGCGGCGCTATCTCGGTGACGCGTTGGAGCTGCACCACCGGTTGCGCCGGGTCTGGGAGCGGGTCCAGGACGGCACTGTGCAGGTGTGGCGGGCGCGCCGGATCGCGGCGGCAACCCGGACGCTGCCGGCCGAGGGTGCGGCGTACGTCGACGCTCAGGTCGCGCCGACCGCGCACCGGGTCGGCCTGGTCACCCTGGACCGGCTGGTCGAGGAGGCCATGGTCCGGTTCGATCCCGAAGAGGCCGAGCTGCGAGCGATGGAAGCGGCCGAGTCCCGACACGTCGACGTGCAGTTGACCCAGTCCGGGTTCGACGGCGTCGTAGCGGTCTACGCCTCGTTGGACGTGCCCGACGCCATCGACCTTGAAGACGCGTTGGTCCGCGGTGCCGCGGCGTTGGCCGAGCAGGGCTCCACCGAACCGCTGCCGGTGCGGCGCGCGAAGGCCCTCGGCATGCTCGCCCGTGGCGACGTGGTCGGCCCCACCACCGACGCCGACCCCAAGGGGCGGCGGATGGTGCTGCACGTGCACACCACCGCAGAGGCGATGCAGACCGGCAGCGGGTTGGCCCGGGTGGAGAACACCAAGGGCTTCGTGCTCCTCGGTCAGCTCTCCGAGTGGTGCATGGACCCGGCCCGCCAGGTCGACGTCCTCCCGGTCATCGACCTGGCCGAGCGGATCAGTGTCGACGCCTACGAGGTGCCCGAACGGCTGGCCCGTCAGGCCGCGCTCCGTGACCTGACCTGTGTCTTCCCAGGCTGCTGCCGACCGGCTCGCCGCTGCGACTGTGACCACGTGGTTCCCTACGCGCGCGGTGGTCCGACGTGCACCTGCAACATTGCGCCGCTGTGTCGGGGACACCATCGACTAAAAACCCGCGGCGGCTGGTTCTATGAGGTCCTCGAACCTGGCAGCTATCTGTGGACCAGCCCGTTGGGCTACCAATTCCTCCGCGACCACCGCGGCACCCTCGACCTCACCAGCCGACGACCACCACCCAGGGAATGCTCCTGCGCTTCCGACCCACCGCGAGATTCTTGACCGCCGACCCGACAGGTCGGGCAACGTGACCTGACCTGGGTCTTCGCCGGCTCACAGAGGCACGAGATCCTTCTCGTTGCCCCAACGGGCCCGTCAGTCGATCGATCTCGGGACGACGATTCCGGACGCGCGGCCGTCGAAGTTGAGGGGTGCCGCGGGAGCCGCTCGAGGTGGCGATTCGTCCCACATGCCTTCGGCCAGGTGCACCGCTCGCGCGTCGCGGGACATGGGGCCAAGCTCGTTGCGAGTGCCGGGCCCGGCGGCGATGTTGAGGCCCAGCGCCACGTGCTCTCCGCCGATGAGAACCAGCCGTGATACGCCGGGCATGTGCTCGTCCTCCACGCGGTACCGCAGCTGCGTCCATTCACCTTCGACCGCGTCGTGCAGTGTCGCCAGGTCCAAGACCTTCGGGGCGTCGTCGACTCCTCGCTGCAGCGCCTCGGCCAGGGTGGGGGTGAGCTGGTCGAACGCAGGGTCCCACCTCTCGGCCCAACGCATGTAGACCGGTGAGCTCCCCAGCACGGTCAAGGCGTACGAGGGTCCCTCACCGTCCGGCCGCGGGTCGTGCGCGAACCAGTCCAGTGCTGAGTGGGCGTGCGGTGAGTCGAGGAGGACCACTCGGCGCGCCGCTTTACTGGCCCACACGACCTCGGCGATCCGCTTCAACAAGGAAGGGCGATCCGCGCCGGCGTAGTGGACCAGGAGGACGTCGGAGGCCTCTCTCGCGGCACGGACGACGGCCGGGTACACCTCGGCGGGACTGTTCTGCCGGCTGATCACCGCCACGGTGGAGGGGTGGAACGCCATCCCGCTGGCAGCGGCGATCAGCGCTTCCCCCAAGGCTGCGACCCCAGTAGTCGGCTGCGTGCGGGTTTGCCTGAAGGTGGGCTCGTCGCAGCCGATCAACACGGCGCGGGATCCAAAAGGGTTGGGTAGGAGCCCAGAACGCCTCAGCTCCACCTCGGTCGTCACGTCGTCGTCCTGGGCGCACTCACGCGTCGGTACGGCGGCTCGGCGACATCGGCCCAGCCCTCATCGCTGCACCCCCGACGCAGGTGACCGAAGCACCACGGCTCACGACCTGCCATTTCCTTCATCCCGTCTCCTCGATCCGATCCAGGCTGCCAAGGCGAGCCTGGCGAAACGTCGCCTCGGCGGGTCGACTGGGGGCGCACGAGTTCAGCGCGAGTGTTTGGATCAGACGCTGCGCGCCGACTCACATGCACGCCTTCTCGATTCGGGCCGACGCAATCGCGGATGACAACGTGCGGGGAAGGTTTTGAGATGTCCGTCGCGCCGATGATCGCCAAGGGGTTTGTCTACGTGATGACATCGACTGCGGACAGGTTCGCGTGCGCGAGGATCCGGTCCGGCGTTGTGTCGGTGGCAAACCACGCGGCGGCGTTCTGATCGCTTCCCCGAGGTCCCCACGCGATCGCGAAGTGGAGCAGGGCGGACTCGCCTGCCACCAGCCCCGGCAGCCGCACCTCGATACCTCTGTCCAACCCCCGGGCGCCGTACTCGCCCTCCCATGGTTCGCCCCACGCTTCCTGCCACCACGCCGGGAGCGCCGCCCCCAACAACGGGGTCGACCCGCCCACGCGCAGCAGTAAGGCCTCATCGTCGTGCGTACCGACGGTCATTCGATGTCCTGCGTAGTCACAGGTGAACGCCTCAAGATGCTGACCGGTGTCCGGGCCGCAGCCCGGCCCCTCGTGGCGAACCTCAACTCGCCAGGGCTCGATCGGCGTGACCGATCGGAAGCCCCACACCACCCCGACGCACCCGCTGAGCTGGTCGAGAGACTCCACGTCGGGTAGACCGAGCCGCACGACGACGAGAGAGACCACGGAACCGGTTGGACTGGCCCATCTGGCGCGCCGTGACACCGCCGCCCCGGCCGCTGCCTCGCGCGCCGACTCGTAGGTAGGGCTATCCCACCCCTTGGTCACACACGATGAGGCGACTGGACCGAGTGGAGTCTCGATCGTGCAGCTCATCCACGTCACAGCGTTGCTAGCAGCTCACATGCCAGGCGGGTTTCGTGCGCGAGGACCTGGTCGGGATCGAGGACCTTAGCGAGGCCGGTAGCCTCCTCGAGGAGAGGCCGCGCGGCGTGACCGTCGCCTCGGGCCATCACGAGGTCGCCGAGGAACACCAAGGTCCTGATACGCAGGGGCGATGCATCGAGGTGGCTCAGCAGCGACCGGAGAGTCATCTCAGCCTGTGCGCCGTCACGGTCGGCCTGAAGCACCGCCTTGCGGAAACGCAGCTCGTTCTCCACTGGCCAAGTTTCGCGCAGGCGCGTCCGCAGAGGGTTGACCCTGAGTGCACGACCCGCACGAGACTGCGGAGCGCCGCGGGGGGGTTCTCGAACGCCACGGGGCTATTCGTCTGCGGAGCCTACTCCCGGCTCATCAACTCCCGTCCCTGCCAGCTTGCCATCGCGTGAGCCGACGTACCTGCCTGGCTGACGGTGGCAGCGTCGTCACGTGGAGCCGGCTTATTGCGGCCCGAGGGAACGAGGTACCTCATGAGGCGGTGCTGAGCGTACGCCGGGTGGCCGGAATGTGCGGCTCAGCGGCCGGGGACGTCGCAGTCGAGCTGGTCCATGATCCGCTGCTCCTCGTCGGCCATGTCGTCGTAGTTCACCGCGTCTCCCTGGTCGTCGATGCGCAAGAACCTGGCGCAGTAGAGGGTCTGCTCGTCCTGTCGGGATTCGTAGACCGTCCAGGCGGTGAACACGCCACAAGCCGCGCAGACCAAGACGCCGAGGGTGATCAGGGTCAGCAGCACACCCTGGCGCTCGCGCGGCGGTCGCACCGGAGTCGGGTCGCCCCAGCCGACATCGACCACCTCGATGGGCCGGAACTCCTCAGACACCAGCAGAATCTAGGCCTCGGCGACCGGTACTGCTTGCCTACGGGCGCACGCTCATCGCCGGACGGGGCAGCTGACTCTCGAGCACCACCACGGCCGAGGCGATGCCGGCCTCGTGGGACAGCGACACATGGCTGGTGCGGACGCTGGGGTCGTGAGCGCGTCAGCGTGACAGGTACGAGAAGGGTCACGTCGGGTCCTACCTCTACGAGGTCGACTCCGAGGAACTCATCCGACTCGGCGATGCGCTCTCACCGTTCGGGTTCGGATCCGACCCTGTACCAGCTGGCCAATTCATGTGGGCCACCCCGCACGATCACATCGACGGAACCACGCAGCGCCTTGGAGAACTGCTGCCCTGACCGGGTGATCGCTGCGGCAGCCCGCCTTGGTTGACGCCCTGGCAGTCTTTGCCTCATGGGCGGGCACGCGATCGTTGTTGTCGGCGTGTCCAGCGTCGGCAAAACCTCCGTGGTCCAGCAGCTCCAGTTGGCATTCCAGGAGCCGTTCCTCCACGTCGGCATCGACCACTTCTTCTCGATGTTCCCCTATGAGTGGCGCGATCATCCACGCCAACCCGGCCCAGGGTTCTGGGTTGAGGTCACGCAGGACCCAGACGGATCCCCGCGTGCCAGGATCAAGTACGGGGAGGCTGGCCAACGACTCCTGATCGGCATGCGCGCCGCAGTGAATGCACTCCTCGAAGCAGGGAACAACGTGATCCTTGACGAGATGCCGATCGACAACTCGATCATGCCCGCATGGCGTCAGGAGCTGAGCGCAGATTCGATCCTGTGGGTGCGTCTGACCGCGTCATTGGCGGTGCTCGAAGAGCGAGAGCGAGGTCGGGCAAAGGGCCGCGTGCTGGGAAACGCCCGCGGTCACTTCGACGTCGACCCCGGAAGCGAGTGGGGCCTCGTGGTCGAGACAGAACACCTCACGCCACACGAGGTCGCCGCTCACATCGTCGGCGCTCTCGGTCCCCGGAACTAGCTCACGCTGACGCCGCGGGGTGGTGGAGCGGCGAAGGCCCGTCAGTTCCACGGAGCGGCGTCGGGATCCTCACCAAGAACTTCTGCCGCGACGTGGCAGAGCGTGGCTCCGAGTGACTGGTCGTCCCCTGCGACGTCGATGTCGAAACTGCGCCGGCATTCCTCGCCAACAACCCGCCAACTTGCCTGTTGGTCGACCCGAAGATGACGCACTTCGCGCGCACGCTCAATCGTGGACAGCGCGTCGCGAACTTCGGCTTCATAGCGGCTGATCACGACAGCCAGCCTGCAGGAGCAGCACGGGACCTCGACAGCACATGCGCCGTTAACCAGACGACGTCGTGACGTTGTGCACGCTCCGTCAATGCGTGCTGGCCGGTGTCGGCCTACGGTGCGGCGGGAGGGTCGAATGGACGAGCTCAGTGGCCGGTTCGAGTTGCTCAAGGCAGAGATCGCCGAACTCCAGGTGGCCATCCGAAGCTACGACGTAGCGCGCGGCCAGATCCAGGGTTGGGCGGTCACCGTAGGGCTGGCCGCTGCCGGTCTCGCGCTCACGGCGGAGGCGCCTGCGGCGGTGCTCTTGGGTCTCGTTGCGGCATTGGCGTTCTGGCTACTCGACGGCCAACGTCGATCGGTTCAGCAACGACTCATCGCGCGAAGCATCGAGATCGAAAGTGCTCTTGCCGCTCACTCGATCGCCCAGGTGCTCGCGCCGGGATCGGGAGTCCGAATCCCTGGTCTCGCCCACCACATCAGCGCTCAGGCCCCCGCCGGTGGACGTGGGTGGCGCCACGGCTCTGTCCTACGCGAGGCACTCCGGCCAGGGACATGGGCGCTGTACGCCGCGTTGGCCGGTGCGCTGCTCACGTCAGGAGTGGCAGCGCTCAGGTGACTGGTCGCACGGCATATGTCACGGTTCGAGGTATGACCACGCGCATCGACGCCGACTACCTCGTGGTGGGCGCAGGCGCGACGGGGATGGCCTTCACGGACAGCCTGCTCGGCCACACCGAGGACCGAAGCACCAAGGTCGCGTTGGTCGATCGGCGCCAAGGTGTCGGCGGCCACTGGCTGGAGGCGTACTCGTTCGTGCGGCTGCACCAGTCGTCGAGCTTCTACGGCGTGGCGTCGACGTTGCTCGGTGGCGGGCGGATCCAGGAGCACGGGCCGGAGGCGGGGCTGCACGAGCGGGCGGATCAGCCGACCATCTGTGCGTACTACGCCGACGTGCTCGACCGGATGGTCTCGTCCGGTCGGGTCGAGCACTATCCCGGGTGCGAGTACGTCGGCGACGGCACCTTCGTGTCGCGGGTCTCGGGTCGGCGCTACGAGGTGCCCGAGTCGTGCCGGATTGTGGACGCGCACTACCTGGCACCGGACATCCCGGCCGAGACGCCGCCGTACTTCGCCGTCGCGGACGGCGCCCGGGTGATCCCGGTCAACGACCTGGTGCGCATCGACCACGCGCCGAGCGAGTACGTCGTGGTCGGCTCCGGTAAGACTGCGACCGATGCGATCGTCTGGCTGCTCGGGCGGGGGGTCGACCCGGACGACGTGTGCTGGGTGCGTCCGCGCGAGCCGTGGATGCTCAACCGCGACCGGATCCAGCCCGAGCCCGAGATCTTCCTCGGCATGGTCGCCGACCTTCTCAGCTCGGCCGCCGCGGCCGACTCGCTCGACGACTACTTCCTGCGGCTCGAAGACAGCGGGACGATGCTGCGCATCGACCGGTCGCTCACCCCGACCATGGCCAAGGGCCCGACCCTCGGCAGCTGGGAGTTGGAGCTGCTGCGCACCATCAGCCGCGTCGTACGGCTCGGCCACCTGCGCGAGGTCCGACCCGGTCGACTCGAGTTCGCGGAGGGGACAATCAACGTCGCGGCGGACGCCCTCGTGGTCAACTGTGCCGCCGACGGGCTCAAGAACAAGCCGCCCGTGCCGATCTGGCGGGACTCCGCGATCACCCTGCAACCGGTGCGGGCCGGCTTCCCCTGCCTGGGCGCAGCTGTCACCGGGTACGTCGAGGCGACCCGCGCCTCGGACGCCGACAAGAACGCCGTCTGCGCGCCGTCGCCGTACGGCAACACCCTCACCGACTGGGTGCAGATGACGTTGCTCGGCACCCGGAACGCCGGAGTCCTCGCGGCCGAGCCCGACATCCAGGCCTGGCTCCAGCGGGTGCCGCTCAACCCCGCCCGGATCCCACCGGGTCACGACCGCTCGCCAGCGCTGGACGACGCGCTCGACCGGATCATGAGCGACACCGCTCCCGGGCTCGCCGGGTTGGCTCGGCTCGCCGGAGTGCCTCCGCCGACCGGTTAACCTGACCCCGGGAGCGGGCCAGGGGGGTGGGATGGGCTCGGGTCAGCACGTCCAGCAGCGGCGTTCGAGGCGGATCGGACTCGCGGTGCTGGTCTGCGCGGTGCTGACCGGGGCGGCCACCGTCGCCGGCTACCGACTGCTCGACGAGCCCAGCGATACCGCCGACACGGCCGGCAACGAGTGCGGAGCGCCGGTCGAGGTCACCGTCACCCCGATGCTCGCGCCCGCCGTCGAGGCGGCGGTCGCGTCGATCGAGACCGACTGTACGGCGGCGACCGTCGTCAGCCGTCCCGAGCACGAGGTGCTCGAGGACCTGTTCTTCGGCAAGCCGGCCCCCGAGGTGTGGGTCCCGCTCGGCGCGTGGAACCTGCAGAAAGCGCCGATGACCGTGGTCTCCGAGGCGGTGGCGAGCACCCCGGTCGTCCTGGTCGGCGGTCCGGCTGCGAAGCCGCCGGCCACCTGGGCAGCGGCCCTGGCGTCGGGGCGCGTCGACCTGCCCGATCCGATGACCGACACCCTGGGTGCGACGACGGTCGTCCTGCCGCAACTCGAGGCGACCGTCACCGGCGCCGACCCCAATACGGCGCGCGCGTCGCTGGTCGCCGTCGCCCAGCGGTACGGCGACGTGGCCTCGCGCGGAGGCACCGTCGACGTCTCCCTCGACAAGCTGCGCGGCACCTCGCCGCGCGAGGTCGTCACGACCGAGGCGGCGTTCCTGGGTGCGCGCCGTACCAACCGCGACCTGGTGGCCGTGACCCCGCCGACCGGTACCGCGC
>DOWL01000180.1:24368-28450 GCA_003519585.1 Nocardioides sp.
CCCCGCCGACCGGTACCGCGCTGCTCACGTTCCCGGTCGGGGTCCGCGAGGGCGCTCGGCCGGCGGCCACCACCGTCGGAGAGGGGGTCGCCGCGTGGCTCACCTCGGGGCGCGGCTCGACCACCCTGAGCGCGGCCGGCCTGCGCCGGGGCGAGGGCACCACCGCTCCCGGCAGTGGCGCCGGCCGGCTGACCTTCCTGCCGTCGCCGAGCAGCACCGACGTCGACGGCGCACTGCTCACCTGGCGGGTCCTCAGCATCCCGTCGAGCGTGCTGGCGGTCTTCGACGTGTCGGCGTCGATGGACTTCGACGCACCGGGCGGGGTACGCCGGATCGATGTCGCTGTCGATGCCGCGACCACCGCGCTGGCGGTCTTCCCCGACCACGCCCGGATCGGGTTGTGGGAGTTCTCCACCCAGCGCGGGCCGGGTGGCCGCGACTGGGCGGTGCTCGAGCCGATCCGTCGCCTCGACTCGGTCGTGGGCGGCAAGACCCAGCGCGAGCGGCTCGGCCAGCGGGCCGAGGAGATGAAGGACAGCACCGACGGTGGCACCGGGCTCTATGACACCGCGTTGGCGGCCTACCGCTACGCCGTGCAGAAGTACGACGAGAACTACTCCAACTCGGTGATCCTCTTGACCGACGGATCCAACGACGACCCGGGCTCGATCTCGGCCCGGATGCTCCTGCACCGCCTGCGCGCGCTCGCCGATCCGCAACGACCGGTCCGCATCATCGGCGTAGCGGTCAGCGAGGACGCCGACCTCGCCGAGATCCAGCGGATCGCCGCGGCGACCGGCGGGTCGGCGTACCGCGCGGACACCTCGGAGGACCTGCTCCGCGTGTTCGCGCAGGAGATCGCCGGCCGCTGAAGGTCACGTGTAGCGAAGTGGATCGGGGGCGGGGAGCTCCAGTCGCAGCACCGGCCACCGGGTGCCCCCGGGGTGCAACTGACCGCCATGTGCCTTGGCGAGCAGCCGGGCGATGTCGAGGTGGTGGCCGACTACGGGGCGGCCACCCGACATCCTGATGGTCACCATGGCCTGGTCGACCGAGGCGTCGAACCGCAACGGACGATCATCCTGGCCACACCGGACGACGTTCGCCAGGAGTTGCTGGAGCCGGAACGGATCCGCCAGCACGAAAACCCCCGGCATCGGGCTCACATGGACGGCCAGCTCCGGGAAGAGGGCAGCCGTGCGATCGAGCTGGTCGGCGAGGTAGACCGGCTCGATCACGAGGACCGGCGCGCGCCCCGGCGCGTGCACCAGCACCAGGTCCTCGATGAGCAGGGCGACGGACCGGGCCAGGACCTTCGTGTACGCGCGGACTCGCTCGGCCAGCGCGGGGGAGAGGTCGCCACGATCGAGCGTGCGCCCCAACGCCTCCAACGCCGCCACCGGGGCCTCCAGCTGCTGGTGGATCAGCTCGGCGGCCTCCACGGACGGCGGAGTGGGTACGGCGGTCATGGGCGTCAGGACAGCGCTCGCGCGAGTGGTCGCGCCGGAGATTTACCCGATTGGTCAGGTCGCGTGAGCCTGCTGTTGCGTAGCCGACCCGGATCTGTCCGTGGGACCTTGACGCCGGTCTGGACCTGACCTCACCGTTTCGGGGCGACCACGAACCACGGGGTGTCCCAGCGCCCGGTGGTGGTGAGCTTGCCGGCCTCGAACGCCGTCCGGGTCAGGGTCGTGATCCCGCCGTTCGCGGGGTTGTAGACCTGGACGGCTGAGGCGGCCGGCCCGACGACCAGCACCACGTGACGGGGGAGCCAGGTCGAGCCGACGTAGAGCGGGACCGGAAGGCCTGCGGACGCAGCCGCGGTCATTGCGTCGAACGCGGTCGCACGCCCGCCGAGCCGGACCGTCGTGATGCCGTACGGGCGACCGGTGAATGCCGACATCGCGCGCGCCGCCGCCCACGGGGGGGTGCCGAGCCCGCGTGGCCACGGCAGCTGGGCCTGGCCGAAAGCCGAGGTCGCAGTGAGCTCGCGGTGCAGGGCGAGCACGGAAGCCGCGAATGTCTTGGGGTTCTGGGTGGCGGCGTACGCCGGGTCGACGAGCAGGTGCGCGGCGACCAGGGACGACGGCCCGCACGTGCGTTGGTCGGGCTGGGTCAGGCCGCGGATGGCGTCGAGGTCGGTCATGGCGAGACCGGCAGTCGTCGTACGGCGCGGTACGCCTCGTCGGCCGAACACGCGGTGCACCCGGCCGCGACCGCCTCGGCCACGATCCGCTGTTGGTCGCGCATCAGCGCCAGGCCGCGCCGGACCAGGACCAGTGGTGGCTTGCGGTGCTCGCGCAGGTCGCGGGAGAGCCGCCGCCAGAAGGTCACCATCGGGTGCTGGCGAAGGCAGTACGCCGCACCGAGCAGTCCGGCCACACGCAAGGGCGCGACCACGTGGTGGGCGAAGATGCCCTCCGCCAGGACCAGCGACGCCCCGTCGAGGGAGAGCTCGCGGAAGCCGTTGCGTCCGTCGTGGGCGATGTCGTAGACCGGCGTCTGGACCGACCCCGTGCGGCACAGCTCGGTCAGCGCGGCGACCGCTTCGTCGCACAGCCACGACGTCGGGTCGTCCCAGTCGACCAGGCCGGCGTTCGCGCCGGACGTGATGCGCGGCAGCAGGGGGTCGTCCCCGTCGCGGTAGAAGTCGTCGAGCCGCAGCAGCGGCAGTCCCAGGCGTTCGGCGAGGTGGGACTTGCCCGAACCCGAGGGCCCGGCCAGGACGATCACCCGCGCCATTACACCCCGATCGGGTGCCAGACGGTCTTGGTCTCGAGGAAGTCGGTCATCGCCGACAGCTCGGGTTCCAACGTCCAGTCGGGTTCGACCACGGGCGCGCGGCGTACGCGCTTGAGGTTGTCCGCGGCGGCCACCTCGAGCTCGGTGGCCACTTCCGGCTGGCCGGCGAGCCCGCACAGGTCGATCGCGTTGACGTCCATGTGGGAGGCCAGCCATGGACCGACGCTCTCGGCGGAGCCCGTGAGGATGTTGATCACGCCCCCGGGCACGTCGGAGGTGGCCAGCACCTCGCTGAACGTGACCGCCGGCAGCGGCCGTGCGTAAGACGAGACGACGACGCAGCTGTTGCCGGAGACGATCACCGGCGCCACCACGGAGACCAGGCCCAACAGCGAGGACCCCTGGGGAGCGAGCACCGCGACCACGCCGGTCGGCTCGGGCGTGGAGAGGTTGAAGAACGGACCTGCGACCGGGTTGGCGTTGCCGACCACCTGGGTCAGCTTGTCGGCCCACCCGGCGTACCAGACCAGCCGGTCGACGGCCGCGTCGAGGGCCGCGGATGCCTGCCGCGCGGTGAGCCCCTCGGAGGAGCCGAGCGCGTCGACGAACTGCGGGCGCCGGTCTTCCATGACCTCGGCGATCCGGTAGATCACCTGACCGCGGTTGTACGCCGTACGGCCGGCCCAGCCGGAGAACGCGCCTCGTGCGGCGACGACGGCGTCGCGGGCGTCCTTGCGCGAGGCGAGCGCGGCGTTGGCGAGGAACCGGCCCTTGGCGTCCTCGACGACGTAGGAGTGCCCCGACTCGGAGCGCGGGAAGGCGCCACCGATGTAGAGCTTGTAGGTCTTGCGTACGTCGGCCCTGCTGGTGGGTGGGGGTGTCATCGCAGGTAGGCCTCCAGACCGTGCTTGCCGCCCTCGCGGCCGTAGCCCGACTCCTTGTAGCCCCCGAACGGGCTCGCCGGGTCGAACTTGTTGAACGTGTTGGCCCAGACCACGCCGGCCCGCAACTGGTTGGCCAACTTGAGGATCCGCGAGCCCTTCTCGGTCCAGACGCCAGCGGAGAGGCCGTACGGCGTGTTGTTGGCCTTGGCGACCGCCTCGGCGGGGGTCCGGAAGGTGAGCACCGACAGCACCGGCCCGAAGATCTCCTCGCGGGCGATCCGGTGCGCCTGGGTGACGTCGGTGAACAGTGTCGGCGGGAACCAATAGCCATGGGAGGGCAGCTCGCACGGCGCCGACCAGCGCTGTGCACCCTCCGCCTCGCCGATGTCGGACAGCTCGCGGATGCGGAGCAGCTGCTCGGCGGAGTTGATCGCGCCGACGTCGGTGTTCTTGTCG
>DOWL01000180.1:28812-28948 GCA_003519585.1 Nocardioides sp.
CGACCTCGGTCGAGCCGGTGAACGCCACCTTGTCGACGTCCGGGTGGCCGACCAGCGCCTGGCCGGTCGAGCCCGCGCCCGTGACGATGTTGACCACGCCCGGCGGGAGGTCGGCCTGCTGGCAGATCTCGGCGAA
>DOWL01000251.1:0-14203 GCA_003519585.1 Nocardioides sp.
TCCGCTCCTCGGTGATTGCCGAGGACTCCATATGACTGGGATGAACGCACGTCCCGCGGTCGTTCGTCTCGCATGTCGCGGCTAGTGCGGAGCGTAATCCCGAATCAGCGAGCACCCCTGCGTGCGAAACTCCGAGCGTGGCTGAAGGACTCCGTGATCGCGTCGGCCGGGCTGTCGAGGGGCTGACGCCTGGCTACTTCGCGCTGGTGATGGCCACGGGAATCCTGTCCGTCGGGATGCACCTTGAGCGCTTCGACATCCTGTCCGCGGTGCTGTTAGGGGTGTGCTGCTCAGCGTTCGTTGTGTTGTTGGCGTTGACCGGCTGGCGGCTGGTCGCCTACCGGAGTGCGGTGGTCGAGGACTTCACCGATCCGCGCCGGGGGTTCGGGTTCTTCACGTTCGTTGCCGGCACCAATGTCCTCGGGGTCCGACTGGGGATTGCTGGCTTCCACGAGGCGACCGCGGTGCTGCTCGTCCTCGCGGGTGTCGCCTGGCTGGCTCTCGGCTACGTGGTGCCCTGGACCGCAGTGCTGGGTCGCCAAGAACGCCCCGTGCTGGCTACCGCCAACGGCACCTGGTTCATCTGGGTGGTGGCCAGCCAGTCCGTCGCGGTGGCGGCGGCCACCATCGAACCGGTCTTCGACCCCGTGCGACGCGAGCTCGCGGTGCTGGCGATCATGTCGTGGTCGGTCGGAGTATTCCTGTACGGCGCGACCGGGATACTGGTCTCGCTGCGGCTGATGCTCTACGAGTTCGGCCCCGAGGAGCTGACCCCGCCGTACTGGGTCTCGATGGGCGCCCTGGCCATCACTGTGCTGGCCGGCGCCCGGATCGTGGAGATGGCCGATGCGCCGATGGTCGCGGTGACTCGTGACCTGATCGCGGGACTGGCCGTGGTGTTCTGGGCGTTCGCAACATGGTTGATCCCGGTGCTGGTCGCCGCTGGCTGGTGGCGTCACGTCCGGCGCCGGGTACCGCTGCGGTACGAGGCGACGCTGTGGAGCATCATCTTCCCGCTCGGCATGTACGCCGTTGCCGGGATCTACCTGGGCCGGGCCGACCACCTGCCGGTGGTGGAGGCAGTGGGACGCGCCGAGCTCTGGGTGGCGTTCCCTGCGTGCGTCCTGGTCTTCGCGATCATGCTTGTGCATTTGTTCCAAACCGTCATCGCTCCCACCGGCCCGCACCTGCCTCCGCTTGAGCCCAAGATCAAGGGGTGACCCGGAACAGCCCGTGCGCGCCGCGTTCGGCGTCGATCATCAAGTGCGAGACGAACGGGTAGTCACCGGGTTCAGGGAAGGTGAGCTCGACGAACCCACCTTGGGCGGCCTGCAGTCCGAGGCTCTGGGCCCCGCCGTGCCCGCGTCGCAGGAGGTAGGTGCCCTCGGCGTAGGTGGTGTCGAACTGGCCGCCGACCACGTGGAACGAGGTTGGCCGGTTGGGGCCGGCGTCGAGGACCCACACCCGGACCCGCTCCCCGACCCGCGCGGTCAGGGGGGCGTGGTCGTACTGGTTGGCGAAGCCGTTGAACACGACCAGGTCTGGGTCCTCGGCGGCCAGCTTGGTGACGTCGACCTCCCCGCCCTGGTTGCCGAGGTACAGCTCGGACTGCACGAGCAGGTAGCTGCGGTCCACTCGAGGCAGGTGTGGTGGCTCGATGACGACCGCGCCGAAGAGGCCGTTGGCGATGTGGGCCGACATCGGCATGGTGGAGCAGTGGTACATCCACACCCCCGCGCGGGTGGCGCGGAACCGGTAGGTCAGTGACTGACCGGGTGCGAGGGTGCGCATCGGGCGCTGCGGGGCGAGTGCTCCGGCGTGGAAGTCGATCGAGTGGCCGATCGACCCGTCGTTGGTCAAGGTGATCTCGAACCGGTCCCCGACCCGCCCGTGCAGCACCGGACCCGGGGCGGTGCCGCCGTAGGTCCACAGTCGCTGGGTGACCCCCGGCGCGACCTCGCGTACGACGTCTCGGACCACGAACGTACGCCGGTGCACCCGGCTACTCGACACCGCCGGCAACGGCGGCAAGGCAGCGTCGCGCGCCGCCCAACCCGGCGACGGATCGGCCATCAGATCCAGGTTGTCCGTAGCCGGGGTGGGCTCGGTATCGCCGGTCTCGTCGGTCTCGGCGGGGGACGGGTCGCCGTCGTTCCCGCCTGGCCCGTGCTCGTGACCGGCGTGACCCCCGGACGACCCGGCCGCCGTGGCAGGCGCGTTAACGGCGCCGGTGACGTGGACGGTGAGGACCATGCCCATCTGCTTGTGGCCGATGACCGAGCACCAGCCGTCGAGGTCGCGGCCCACCACTCCGACCTCGACGCGTGCGGTCTCGCCGGGGGAGAGTCGGCCGCTGTTGGCGCCGGTCTCGAGGACGAGGTCGTGCACGTCCTCCTCGTCGGTGTTGGTCAGCACGATCACCAGTCGGTTGCCGGCCTGCACCGAGATGGTGGCCGGGGTGAACCGCATGTCGTGCGCCTCGACCTCGACGGTGGTGGTCTCGCCGGTTGCGGTGACACCGGCCGCGGCCGAGGCGGTGTTGCCGCCGATTGCGGCCGAGTCGACTGCGACGCCAGCGGCCACCGCCATCACCACGAGGGAGAGTCCGGTCGCGGCGAGGCCGGAGATCTGGCCAGCAGGCCGACCGGGCGGAACTCGCGCGCTCTCTCGGGCACTCGTCGGGTGCGCCTTCGCGGAACGCGAGGCCCGCACCGCGAGAAGCAGCAACGGCAGCGTGGAGGCGAGGGCGACCAGGACGAGGATCGAGGCGAGCACCCGGACAGTGCTGGGCACCGGCAGTGCGCACAGCAGCAGGCCGGCGTTGGTCACCACCAGCCGCAGCGGGGCACCTCGGTCCAGGACCGCGTTCGCCGCCCGGACCGGCGTCGGCCCGCCACCGAGGGCGACCGGGACCAGGTAGGACAAGGCGCCGAGGAGTACCTGGGCAGCGAAGCCCGCGGCCAGGAACGGCGTCAGCCAGCCGAACACCTCATGGACACGAGGCCAGGAGGACGCGGCGCCGATGCCCGCACCGAGGGTGACCAGGGTGACGACCAGCCAGGTGAGCCCGGCCAGGACCGACCAGGCCGGGAACTCGGTGGGCGGTTTGCGACGCAGCGCGTCGACGAACGCCGGCGCGGTCAACAGCAGCCCGCTCACGTATCCGGCGATCCCGATCGCGGCGAGTGGACGCAGGCCCGCGGACGCGCCGCCGGCGGTCACCAGCACCGAGCAGACCAGCACCGGGAGCGCCCGCGCCGCGGCCCGCTCGGCGCCCGCGGCGATCCGGGTGCGCAGCATGGTCGGCCACAGGGTGACGAGCGTGCCGACCACGGTGAGACCGACCCAGCCGAGCAGGTTCACCGCCGCGTGCGCGACGACCAGACGGGTGTGCCAAGGGTCGGCGAGGCCACGCGCGAGCGCAGTGCCGAGGCCGGCGCCGACGGGCAGGAAGCAGGCCGCGGCCACGTAGTAGCGCACCGAGGGTCCGAACCGGGCCGGCAGGGCCGCACGCAGCTGACGCAGGATCGTCCAGCCGTGCCACAGGACCGCGAAGCCGACCGCGGTCGCGCCGAGCAGAGTCAGCGGCCACACATCGGAGGGGACGCCGACCACCACGAGGATGACGCCACCGTTGAGCAGCAACAGCCGCCGGTTCTGGCCGCGGCGGTCCTCGTCGGCCGAATGCAGCAGCGCGTTGGTGAAGTACCGGCTCCAGACCACGATGGCGTGGCTGACCGCGCCGAGCATGAGCAGATGGATCATCAGCCAGCGTGGCGCCGGTACGAACGGATGCACGAGTGCGACCACGACCGTGACCGCCAACCAGACCAGCACCGGCAGGTCGCGCAGCGGCCGAAAGCCACGGCTGCCCTGCCTGCTCACGACCGCCTGCTCGACACCGGCCTGCTCGCGACGACTGCTCACGCCGGGCTCCGGGTGCCGCGGACCGCGCATCCCACAGCGATCGCAACGAAGGAGAGCACGGCCGCGATGTTGAGCACGCCGCCGGTGACCCAGGCGCCGTGGCTGCCGAGGGCGTCGCCCACCCACAGCCGCAGCGCCAAGGAGCCGTGCAGCAGCACGGCCGGGGCGATGAGGGCCGGGTGGTAGGGCAGAGGTCGGCGCAGCACCGCAGGCAGGATCACTGGAGCGTGGGCCATGATCATCGACAGCGTGAACCCGAGGAACACCGCGTGCAGCAGCGCGTCGTGGCGCACGCCCTCGGTCGCCGGACCGCCGAGCATCAAAATGGCACCGGCGACGCCGAGCCAGCAGTACCCGGCCAGCATGCAGCCGGCCATGTAGCGGGGGAGCCCTCCCGTGCGGCCCGAGTTGTGGCTCGGGGCGTGGATGGTGCGTCGGGCGACGTCGTGGGCGGCGAGCCATCCGGTCAGGACGAGCATTGCCGCTCCGAGCAGCGCCGCGCCCGGTCGCGGCCACAGCAGTGCGGCCACGATGCCAGCCAGCAGCCCGGAAGCGAGGAGCACCAGCGTGGTGCCAGCCGAAGGGCCCATCGCGATCCGGGCGAGCTCGAGCCGCTCACCGGCGATGGTCAGCACGACGAACCCGACCAGCCACGGCGCCAGGACCGGCACATCGGTCCCGCCCAGCCACAGCACGGCGGCACCGAGGGCGAGCACCGCTCCGAGGGCCTGGACCAGGACCGCATCGTCGCGCTGTCGACGCCACAACGGCAGGTACAGGCCGACCAGCGCGGCGGCGCCGGCCGCGAGCAGACCTCGGCCGACCACGAGCGGTGCCGGCGAGAGCAGCACCAGGGCGCCCAGGCCGAGCAGCGCGGGGGCGACGAAGCCGAGGCGGCGACGCAAGGCAACGGCTCGTTCGAGCGCGATCAGGGTGCCCACGAATCCCAGGACCATGAGCATGCCGTGCACCTCGGGCAGCCGGTCAACGCGCACCGGGGCAGGCAGGTCAAGGAGGATCAGGGCGGCGTCCAGACCGGCCAGCAGGGCGATCCCGGCGGGAGCCAGCAACGCGACCCGGGGCACCAGCGACGCATGAACGCGGGGAGCGTGGCCGGCGCCGAGGTCGCTACCAGGGCCCTTGGGGCTGCGCTGGCGGGTGGTGGTGGTACTCATCGGGTGCGCCGCATCAGGTGCAGGCGGCAGGCGCCGGGCTCCGCGAACGGCAGCAGCTCGGTGCCGTCGGGGTCCGCGCCGTACTCCTCGAGTGCGCCTTGGGCGAGCCCGAGGTGCACGCCGCAGACGACATCCGGATACTGGTGGGCCGCCTCCAGCAACGGGCAACGGGTCAGCCGAACAACCGAGCTGCGGGCGTCGGCCTGGGGAGCGAACCCGACCTCGTCGAGCAGCGAGACCACCTCCCGCCTGGCCGCGACCGCACTCGGTGCCGGCCCGGCGCCGCGCTCGCGCGCGAGCTCATGCCCCCACTCCCGTCCGGCGGCGACCGCGTCCTCGCTCGGTGATGCGCTGGTCCGGTGAATCGCCGCTGCCAGCGCCGCGGCGAGCCCGGCGTACTCAGGCGCGGCGGCCGCGTCCATTCCGGCGGCCTCATAGAGCCAGGCGGGCCGTCCGCGTCCAGCCGGCGCCGCGGGGTGGCGGCGAGCGAGGCCCTGGCGCACCAACGCGTCGAGGTGTTCGCGGACCGTGTTGGCATGCAGGCCGGAGATAGCCACCAGCGCCGCGAGGGTCGTCGGCTCGGCCTGCGCCCGGAGGGTCTCCAGCAACGCCGCCCGCGACCTGGACAGCGGCGCGCGAGCCCGGCCAGCGCCCGGACGGGGACCGTAACCCGACGTCATCCGCGAGGGATTTGAGGGCCGATTATTTTCCACGGAACAGAGTGTAATAAAATCAGGGTCGACGTGCCAAAGCAGCCACTCAAGGAGACCGCAGAATGTCCGAACTCGTCATCGCCTCGAACGAGGCAGACGCCCACGCCGCCGAAGCGGTCAAGCAGCACCACGCCGCACTGGCCGGCGCCCTGAACCTGCACACCGAGGCACTGTTCACGACCGCCTCCGGACGCGACCCTGCCGCAGCCGAGCAGGCCCGCCGCGACCTGGTGGACTGGTGCGAGCGCGAACTGATACCGCACGCCCTGGCCGAGGAGCAGGCGCTGTACCCGGCCGCGCAGGCAACCATCGAAGGGAGGCTGCTCGTAGAAGCGATGCTCGGCGAGCACAAGGTTCTGACCCAGTTGCTGCGTGACGTGGCAGAGGTCGACGACCTGCTCCGGGCTGCCGCGTCGGCCACCGCCCTGCGGGAGGTCTTCGACTCCCACCTGACCAAGGAGAACGACCTGGTGGTGCCGCTGCTGGCCGCGACCCCTGGCGTCTCGCTGCATGACCTGCTCGGTGGCATGCACCAGCTGCTCGGCGAGGCGGCCGAGACCGGCACCCCGGGTGCGGACAACGTCGGCGCCGGGTGCGGTGGCCACGCCTGCTCGTGCGGTGAGGTCGACGGTCCTGGGTATCCCGAGCTGGACGTGCGCGCGGTCCCACACGCGATCCGGCACGCGACGATCTTCGGGGCGTTGGAGTCCGTCCAGCCGGGCGCCGGCCTGGAGCTGGTCGCGCCCCATGACCCGCTGCCGCTGCTCGACCAGATCAACCGGCGCTGGCCAGGAGCCTTCGCGGTGGCCTACCGCGAGCGCGGCCCCGAGGCATGGCGACTCACCCTGGAGCGCACCGATGCGTGAGACTGAAACCATTGGCAACACGAGCAACATCCGCAAGGGTGGAAGCCACGACGAGCTCGGGAGGACGGCGATCATGACGGCACCGATGGAGGAATCGACGCCCACCGATCGTCGTACCCGCGAGACTGTCGGCTCGCCGTGGCTGATGCTGGCCATGGCGACCCTCGGGTTCGCTGTCAACTTCTGGGCCTGGGCACTGATCAGCCCGCTCGGGCCCTTGTTCCGCGAGAAGGGCACTCTCGGGACACTCAGCGAGTCCGACGTCGCACTCATGGTGGCCGTGCCCGTCATCGTCGGTTCGCTGGGCCGGATCGTGGTCGGTGCCCTGACCGATCGGTACGGCGGCCGGGGGATGTTCCCGATCGTCTCGGGCGTCACCATCGTCCCGATCCTGTTCATCGCCTTCTTCGCGCTTGACTCCTACGCGCTACTGCTTGTGGGCGGGTTCTTCCTCGGCATCGCCGGCACCGCGTTCGCCGTCGGGGTGCCGTTCGTGAACGCCTGGTTTCCCCCGGAGCGCCGTGGCCTCGCGGTCGGCATCTTCGGCGCGGGCATGGGCGGGACCGCGATCAGCGCCCTGACCACCGTGAAGCTCTTCACCAACGTGGGCTCCAAGGCGCCGTTCCTGATCACCGCGACCGTGCTCGCGGTCTACGCGATCGCCGCCTGGCTCATCCTGCGCGACGCACCGGGCCGCACGGTCCCGACCACGCCCCTGTTGACCCGGCTCTCGGCCAACGCACGGCTTCCGATCACCTGGCAGGCATGCGCGCTCTACGCGGTCGCCTTCGGCGGATACGTTGCGTTCTCGGTGTACTTGCCGGCCTACCTCAAGACCGACTACGCGCTCACCCCGGCCGACGCCGCGAACCGGATGGCCGGCTTCGTGGTGGTCGCGGTGATCATGCGCCCGGTCGGGGGATGGCTCTCTGACCGGATCGGCCCGATCCCGGTCCTCGCCGGCGGGTTCGCCATCGTGGCGGTGGGGGCGGGGGTCGCCGCGACCCACCCCCTCCTCGAGCACGTCGGCACGGTCGCGTTCCTGGCTATGGCCGCCGCCCTTGGGTCCGGCAGCGGCGCCACGTTTGCGCTGATCGCGAAGGTCACCGATCCCTCCCGGGTTGGTGGGGTGACCGGTCTGGTGGGCGCTGCGGGCGGGCTCGGTGGGTTCGTGCCGCCGCTGATCATGGGCTACGTCTACGGCCGCACCGACTCCTACGCGATCGGTCTCTGGCTGCTGTCGGTGACGGCGGTGCTGACCTTGGTCTTGACCCTGACCGTGGTGCGTCGTACTGAACGCGCGCACGACGCCGCCGCAGCGGAAACGAGCCCAGCGTCTCGGTAACGTCCATCGAAGACCCTCCATCCCCGACGTCAGGATGAGCCAGTGAGCACAGAGGTCCAGCCCGAAGGACAACAGGACGGGCACCAGGACGGGCACCAGGTCGGGCACCGCGATGTCGGCCTGGACGGCGGGATCAGCGACGCCCTGGTGCGTACCCGACGCTTCTTCACCAAGGGTACGGTCTCCGACGACCTGCGGACGCTGAGCAAGAAGGGTGGCCGCCAGGCCGACGACTTCTACCGGGATCGGTGGAGCCACGACAAGGTGGTGCGCTCCACCCACGGCGTCAACTGCACCGGGTCCTGCTCGTGGAAGGTCTACGTCAAGGACGGGATCATCACCTGGGAGACCCAGCAGACCGACTACCCCTCGGTGGGGCCTGACAAGCCGGAGTACGAGCCTCGAGGCTGTCCCCGTGGGGCGGCGTTCTCTTGGTACACCTACTCGCCCACGCGGATCCGCTACCCCTACGTGCGCGGCGTGCTGCTGCAGATGTACCGCGAGGCCAAGGCCCAGCACGACGGTGATCCGGTCAAGGCGTGGGCGCACATCGTCGACAACCCGCTGCGCGCCAAGGCGTACAAGTCCGCGCGCGGCAAGGGCGGACTGGTCCGCGCCACGTGGGAGGAAGCGACCGAGATGGTGGCCGCCGCCTACGTCCACACGATCCAGAAGTGGGGACCGGACCGGGTCGCCGGGTTCTCGCCGATCCCGGCGATGTCGATGGTCTCCCACGCCTCCGGAGCTCGGTTCACCTCGCTGATCGGCGGCTCGATGCTGAGCTTCTACGACTGGTACGCCGACCTGCCGGTCGCGTCTCCGCAGGTCTTCGGCGACCAGACCGACGTGCCGGAGTCCGGCGACTGGTGGGACGCCGGCTACCTGATCATGTGGGGATCCAACGTGCCGGTCACCCGGACGCCGGACGCGCACTGGATGACCGAGGCGCGCTACCGCGGCCAGAAGGTGGTCGTGGTCTCGCCCGACTATGCCGACAACGTGAAGTTCGCCGACGAGTGGCTCGCGATCAAGCCGGGCACCGACGGGGCGCTGGCGATGGCGATGGGGCACGTCGTGCTCAAGGAGTTCTTTGTCGACAAGACCACGCCTTACTTCGCGGACTACACCAAGAAGTACACCGATCTGCCGTACCTGGTCGCCCTGGAATCCGTAAACGGCGGGGGCGGCGGTGCGTATCGTCCCGGGAAGTTCCTCACCGCCGCCGACCTGCCCAATCACGCCGGCGAGGAGAACGCCGACTTCAAGACCGTGCTGGTCGATGCCCGAACCGATGGCCTGGTCGTGCCGAACGGGTCGCTGGGCGACCGTTTCGGTGAGGCCGGGGTCGGCAGCTGGAACCTCGACCTCGGCGACGTCGATCCGCGACTGACCCTGCTCGCGCCCGGCGCTGACACCGCGTTGGTCGAGCTGCCCCGGTTCGACAACGTCGACGGCGCGCCCGGCTCGCTGACCCGCGAGGTCCCGGTACGCCGGGTCGGGGACGCCCTGGTGACCACGGTCTTCGACCTCATGCTCGCCCAGTACGGCGTGGGCCGCGAGGGCCTGGGCGGCGGCTACGCCACGTCGTACGAGGACGCGACGGCACCGTACACCCCGGCCTGGCAGGAGTCGATCACCGGCGTCCCCGCCTCCGCGGCGGCCCGGATCGCCCGCGAGTTCGCGGCCAACGCCGAGGAATCCCAGGGTCGCTCGATGATCCTGATGGGGGCAGGGACCAACCACTGGTTCCACTCCGACACGATCTACCGGGGCTTCCTCGGGCTGACCACGCTCACCGGCTGCCAGGGCGTCAACGGCGGCGGCTGGGCGCACTACGTCGGGCAGGAGAAGTGCCGCCCGGTGACCGGCTGGGCGCAGCTCGCGTTCGGGTTGGACTGGAAGCGGCCGCCGCGGCAGATGATCCACACGGCGTACTGGTACCTGCACACCGACCAGTTCCGCTACGACACGTTCGGCGCGGACACGGTCTCGGCGAAGACCGGTGCCGGCCTGCTGGCCGGGATGAGCACCGCCGACGTGATCGCCAAGAGCGCGCGGATGGGCTGGATGCCGTCCTACCCCACCTTCGACCGCAACCCGCTCGACCTCGCCGACGAGGCGGCCAAGGCCGGTCGTCCGGTGGCCGAGCACGTCGTGGACCAGCTCAAGTCGGGGGAGCTGCGGTTCGCCGCGGAGGACCCGGACTCGCCGGCGAACTTCCCGCGGGTACTGGCGATCTGGCGGGCGAACCTGCTCGGCTCGTCGGGCAAGGGCAACGAGTACTTCCTCAAGCACCTGCTCGGCACCGACAGCTCGCTGCGCGCGACCGAGGCGTCGGAGAGCCAGCGGCCCCAGGAGGTCGACTGGCACGAGGAGGCACCCGAGGGGAAGCTCGACCTGCTGCTCACGCTGGACTTCCGGCAGACCAGCACCACGATCTTCTCCGACGTGGTGCTGCCCGCGGCCACCTGGTACGAGAAGCACGACCTCAACACCACCGACATGCACCCGTTCGTGCATTCGTTCAACCCGGCGATCGCGCCGCCGTGGCAGACCCGCACCGACTGGGACGCCTGGCAGACGATCGCGACGAAGTTCAGCGAGCTCGCCGCGATCCACCTCGGCACCCGCAAGGACGTCGTGGCGGTGCCGCTGCTGCACGACACCCCCGACGCGATGGCCAACCCGCACGGGGTGGTCCGGGACTGGAAGCACGGCGAGTGCGAGCCGGTCCCCGGGGTGACGATGCCGAAGATCGTGGAGGTCGAGCGCGACTACGGCGCCGTCGGCGCGCAGATGCAGGCACTCGGGCCGCTGATGGAGAAGCTCGGCACGCTGACGAAGGGTGTCGCCTACGACGTCACGGCGTCCGTCGACTACCTGCTGCACAAGAACGGCGCGATCCGCGGCGGGGCGGCCAACGGGCGTCCGTCGCTGAAGCGGGACGTCCACGCCTGCGAGGCGATCCTCGCGCTGTCCGGTACCACCAACGGCCACCTCGCGACCCAGGGCTTCAAGACCCTCGAGGAGCGCACCGGCCGGCTGCTGCACGACCTGGCCGCCGAGCACGAGGGCAAGCAGATCACCTTCGCCGACACCCAGGCCGCGCCGGTGCCGGTGATCACCTCACCGGAGTGGTCGGGGTCAGAGACCGGCGGACGGCGCTACTCGCCGTTCACCATCAACGTCGAGCGGCTCAAGCCCTGGCACACGCTGACCGGGCGGCAGCACTTCTACCTCGACCACGACTGGATGACCGAACTCGGGGAGGGGCTCCCGGTCTACCGGCCGCCGCTGAACATGGGCGCGCTCTTCAGCGAGCCGGATGTCGGCGACGTGGGGGAGCTGGGGGTGACCGTGCGCTACCTGACCCCGCACAACAAGTGGTCGATCCACTCGGAGTACCAGGACAACCTGTTCATGCTGTCGCTCTCGCGGGGCGGGCAGACGATCTGGATGAGCGACAAGGACGCCGCGAAGGTCGGCGTCGAGGACAACGACTGGATCGAGGCGGTCAACCGCAACGGAGTCGTGGTCGCCCGCGCGATCGTGTCGCACCGGATGCCGGAGGGGACCGTTTACATGCACCACGCCCAGGACCGGCTGATCGACGTACCGATCGCGGAGACCTCAGGCAAGCGCGGCGGCATCCACAACTCGCTGACTCGGATCCTGGTCAAGCCCAGCCACCTGATCGGGGGCTACGCCCAGCTGTCCTTCGCGTTCAACTACCTCGGCCCCACCGGCAACCAGCGCGACGAGGTCACCGTCATCCGCAAGCGTTCGCAGGAGGTGACCTACTGATGAAGGTCATGGCTCAGATGGCGATGGTGATGAACCTCGACAAGTGCATCGGCTGCCACACCTGCTCGGTGACCTGCAAGCAGGCGTGGACCAACCGGACCGGCACCGAGTACGTCTGGTTCAACAACGTCGAGACCCGGCCCGGCCAGGGCTACCCGCGCCGCTACGAGGACCAGGAGGAGTGGCAGGGCGGCTGGGCGCTCAACAAGCGCGGCCGGCTCTCCCTCAGGGCCGGCGGGCGGTGGAAGAAGCTCGCCACGATCTTCTCTAATCCCAAGCTGCCCTCGATCAAGGACTACTACGAGCCCTGGACCTACGACTACGCCACGCTGACCGACGCCCCGGCCCAGGAGCACACCCCGGTCGCGCGGCCGAAGTCACTGATCTCGGGCAAGGACATGAAGATCGAGTGGTCCTCGAACTGGGACGACAACCTCGGCGGGTCGGCAGCGACCGAGAAGCACGACCCGATGCTGGCCAAGATCGCGGAGAAGGTGAAGTTCGAGTTCGAGCAGACCTTCATGTTCTACCTGCCCCGGATCTGCGAGCACTGCCTCAACCCCTCGTGCGCCGCGTCGTGCCCCTCCGGTGCGATCTACAAGCGCGCCGAGGACGGCATCGTTCTGGTCGACCAGGACCGGTGCCGGGGCTGGCGAATGTGCGTGTCCGGCTGCCCCTACAAGAAGGTCTACTTCAACCACCGCACCGGCAAGGCCGAGAAGTGCACGTTTTGCTTCCCGCGCATCGAGGTCGGCCTGCCGACCGTCTGCGCGGAGACCTGCGTCGGCAGGCTGCGCTACATCGGCCTGATCCTCTACGACGCCGACCGGGTGCTCGAGGCGGCCTCGGTGGCCAACGACCACGACCTCTACGAGGCCCAGCGCTCGGTGCTGCTGGACCCGAACGACCCCGAGGTGGTCCGTGCCGCCGAGCGCGACGGCATCCCTCGGGACTGGATCGACGCCGCCCAGCGGTCACCGATCCACGCGCTGATCAACGTCTTCAAGGTCGCGCTGCCGCTGCACCCGGAGTACCGCACGATGCCGATGGTCTGGTACATCCCGCCGCTGTCGCCGGTGATCGACGTGGTGCGCGACACCGGCGAGGACGCCGAGGACACCGGCAACCTGTTCGCGGCGATCGACGCGCTCCGGATCCCGGTCGAGTACCTCGCCGAGCTGTTCACGGCCGGTGACACCGTCCCGGTCGATGGGGTGCTCAAGAAGCTCGCCGCGATGCGCTCCTACATGCGCGACATCAACATGGGCCGCGACCCGAACGCCTCTATCCCCGCCGCCGTCGGCATGAGCGAGGAGGAGATGTACGACATGTACCGCCTGCTCGCCATCGCCAAGTACGAAGAGCGCTACGTCATCCCGCCGGCCCACGCCGAGCAGGCGCACTCGCTCGAGGAGATCGCCACCGAGTGCTCGGTCTCGGAGTACGGCGGAGGGAACCCCGAGATCTTCGGCGAGGGCTCCGGCAGCCAGACCCCGCTCGCGGTCGAGAACTTCCGGATGCTCCAGGACCGGCAGACCTCCGACACCATCGCCTCACCGAACGACAAGGCCGCGCGGGTCAACCTGCTCAACTGGGACGGCAAGGGCGCACCGCCCGGGCTGTTCCCGCCCAAGGACACCGTGCAGGGCCACGGGCAGGGTCACGGGCAGGGGGGCGAGCAGTGAGGGGCGCGGCCACGCGGTCTCGTCAGCAGGCGGCCCTCAGTGCCGAGCAGCTCACGATCGCCTGGCAGGCCGCCTCCCTGCTGCTCGACTACCCCTCCGAGGAGCTGCTCGACCACGTCGCCTTGGTGCGCTCGGCGTCGCGGGAGTTGCCCGACCGGCTCGGTGACCCGCTCCGCGGGTTCGCCGACCACGTGGAGCGCACCCCGTTGGCCGATCTTCAGGCGGAGTATGTCGAGACCTTCGACACCCGGCGGCGCTGCAACCTGTTCCTCACCTACTTCGCCCACGGCGACACCCGCAAGCGCGGGATGGCGCTGCTGCGGTTCAAGCAGGCCTACCTCGCCGCCGGCTTCGAGGTGACCGACGAGGAGCTGCCCGACCACCTGTGCGTGGTGCTGGAGTTCGCCGCCACCGGCGACCAGACCACCGGGCGGCAGCTGATGCTCGACCACCGCGCCGGGCTGGAGCTGCTGCGGATGTCGCTGCGCGACCTGGGCTCACCCTGGGCCGGGGTCGTCGAAACCGTGAGCGGCACGCTGCCGCCGCTGCGCGGCGACGAGGTCGAGGCGGTCCGCCGGCTCGCCGCCGAGGGCCCGCCGGAGGAGGAGGTCGGCCTCACGCCGTACGCCACCCCCGGGTTCGACCCGGGACCGGCCGTCCCCGGCTCGCCGATCGCGCTGCCGATGCC
>DOWL01000251.1:14307-16465 GCA_003519585.1 Nocardioides sp.
CCGCCGATCGCGCTGCCGATGCCCTCGTTCCCCGCCCACTCGACGGGAGCCCGCTGACCATGGACACCTTCTTGTGGGTGATCGTCCCCTACCTCTGCCTGACCACGTTTGTCGTTGGCCATTTCTGGCGCTACCGCTACGACAAGTTCGGGTGGACCACCCGCTCCTCCCAGCTCTACGAGAACAAGCTCCTGCGGATCGGCAGCCCCCTGTTCCACTTCGGCATGCTCGGCGTCGTCGGCGGGCACATCGTCGGGCTGCTGGTCCCGCAGTCATGGACCGACGCGGTCGGGATCAGCCACGAGGCCTACCACGTGGTGGCCGTCACCGGCGGCCTGCTGGCCGGCATCATGGCGGTGGTCGGCATGGTCATCCTGATCTACCGGCGCCGCACCGTCGGCCCGGTCTTCTCCGCGACCACCGTGATGGACAAGGTGATGTACGCCTTCCTGGCCGTGGTGATCGTGCTGGGCATGTGGAACACCATCGCCGGCTCGATCATGACCATCGGCGGGGAGTACAACTATCGCGAGGGTGTATCGGTCTGGTACCGATCCTTCCTCGCCTTCCAACCCGACGCCTCCCTGATGGCCGACGCTCCGCTGGGATTCCAGCTGCACGCCCTAGTGGCCTTCGGGCTGTTCGCGCTGTGGCCGTTCACCCGGCTCGTCCACGTGTTCAGCGCACCACTGGGCTACCTCACACGGCCCTACATCGTCTACCGCAGCCGCGACGACCAGCTCGGTAGCCACCGGCCCCGACGCGGGTGGGACCGCATCTCCCAATGAACGGCTGCCAGACGTCGAGCTCCCGAACCGCGCGACCCGTTGAGGACCAGGCGCCCGCCGGACCGGACCCCCGCGTGTGCGACGTCATGCTCCGCCATCCGAAGGTCCTCGATGCCCAGACCACCGTCGACGAAGCACGTGCCGCCCTCACCAACGACCACGTCCACATGGTCCTGCTGACCGAGGGCAGCACCCTGGTCGGCACCCTGGTGCGCACCGACTTGCCGCCGCCAATCCAGGGGAGCGGCCAGGGGAGCGGCCCCGCCCTGATGTGGTCGATACTCCGGAATCGAACAGTGCCGTCCACGATGTCTGCCGAGGCTGTGCAAGAACTCCTGATCGAGCGTGGCCTGCGGCGGCTGGCCGTGGTCGACCGCGACGGCACCCTGCTCGGGCTGATGTGTCTCAAGCGCACCCGGACGGGGTTCTGCTCGGACGAGGACGTCGCATCCCGCGCCCAGTCACGGGCTATGTCACGTCAAGCCGCGGACTGAGAAGGACAAGCATGGGAGACCCCGCCGAGATCGACAGTGGCCACAACTGGGAGGACCAGCGATCCACCTACGACGCCCTGCGCGCCACATGCGCGGTGGCCCGCGAGGACGGCACATGGTTGGTGCTCAGACACGCAGAGGTGGTCGCAGCCGCGACAGACGCAGAGGCGTTCTCCAGCAAGGTCACTGCCCGTCGAGCCATCCCCAACAGCCTCGATGGCACCGACCATGCCGCCTACCGCGCCCTGGTCGACCGGTACCTGACCGAGGAGCGAGTGGCGCGGGAGGAGCCGCAATGTCGAGCGCACGCCGCAGCCATCGTCGACGCCCTGCCCCGCGGGGAGACCGTGAAGACCATCGCCCAGATCGGGACACCGTACGCGGTGCGCACGCAATCCACCTGGCTCGGCTGGCCCGCTGACCTGGAGGAAGAACTGATCGCGTGGATCCGCGACAACCACGCCGCAACGAGATCCGGAGACCGCCAGAGGACGGCCGAGGTGGCCGAGCGGTTCGACCAGATGATCCGCGTACTACTCGAGACCAGGCGCGGTGCACCGACTACCGATGTCACCAGCGAACTGCTCAACGACACCGTGGAGGGGGGGCGGCCCTTGACCACCGAGGAGATCGTCTCCATCCTGCGGAACTGGACCGCAGGCGACCTCGGATCATTGGCGACCTCGGTCGGTGTCATCGTCCACTTCCTCGCGACGAACCCGAACATCCAGCGAGACGTGCGGACGCTCGTCGCGGCGAGTGATCGCGCTGCCCTGGCCGCAGCCGCCGAGGAGATCCTCCGCATTGATGACCCCTTCGTGTCCAACCGTCGCGTCGCCACCCGAGCCGTCAACCTTGGCGGCGAGGAGATAGCGA
>DOWL01000251.1:16581-16862 GCA_003519585.1 Nocardioides sp.
ATGGCGGCGAGGAGATAGCGAAGGGCGAACAGCTTCTACTGAACTGGACCGCAGCGAACCGGGACCCGCTCGTCTTCGGCGACCCCGATCGCTACGACCCCGCCAGGAATGCCGACGCGAACCTGGTCTTCGGCATCGGGCCCCATGTCTGTCCCGGACGGGCGCTGACGCTCATGGAACTGCGCGTGATGCTCGAAGAGCTCATCGGCAGAACCAACTGGATCGATCCCGCGCCAGACCGCCCGGCGGTCCGGGAGACGCCGCCGGTGGGCGGTTGGGCG
>DOWL01000251.1:16997-28733 GCA_003519585.1 Nocardioides sp.
ACCGCCGGTGGGCGGTTGGGCGCGCGTCCCGATCGTGCTTCGCTGACACTGCGGGACCCCCAGGCACGAATCGGCAGCAACCCCTCGAGTTCGCACAGCACACGGCGCGCGTCCTCCTGTCGGGCCCGCCCAGGAGGGTGCCTAGCGCGAGCAAGGTTCGGGCCTCCCGGCGGGGCCAGCGAGGACCTTTGGCCCGAGGCCGAAGGTGCGAAGTGACGCAGCCTGGGGGTCATGAGTGCCCCTTCGATGCCAGCGGCAGCGGTCACCCCGCGGGACCCCTGGTTCCGACGTCACCCACCCCTTGCGCTGGCTGTCGCAGGGATCCTGTTCGCTGGCGTTCTCGGTCTGCGCATGTTGTTCGGCTCCCCAGTCGACGCGTACTCGATGCTCTACGCCCTGCCGATCGCCCTGATCGCCACCACATTCGGCCTCAGGGCCGGCACGGTCGCCGGGCTGCTCGCCGTCGGCCTCACCGTGCTGTGGGCGATGACCCAGAGCGTGCACCTCGCCCCGACCGGATGGGCCTCCCGGGTGCTGCCGCTCCTGCTGTTGGGCGTGCTCCTCGGGCACGCGACAGACAGGGAACGACGGGCACACGAGGAGCATCGGCGACTTGAAGCCGCCGCGCTACTCCACCGTGAGGCGATAGAAATCAACGACTCACTGGTACAAGGCATGGCAGCAGCCAAGTGGTCGTTCGAAGCCGGCCAGGTGGAGACCGGCACACGGATCCTCGACAGGACCATTACAGATGCGCACGACCTCGTTTCGAGCCTGATTCGGCGCGCCGACATGGGTGCTCGCACCGAACCACCGCACGACCGCTCGACGTCGCTGCACGGCCCAATTCGCATACTCGACAGCTCCGATGGCCCGGCCGAACGCAGCTGGGCCGAGGCCGACATCCCCCAGCAGAGGGACGCATCTGCATGACGTCCAGACGAAACTGACCCACGCACCCGGCAGCGCTCGGCTCGACGGTTGTCCCGGGACACATTCAGCGCGACCCTGGTGGAGACGCAAAGGGAGGAGCGATGACAAACGACGAGAGATGGTTCCCCAGTCACCTCAAAGAGCTCGGCGAGCCAGAGTGCCTCGAACTCCTGGCCGAGCACCACGTTGGAAGGGTGGCGTACTGCGACGACCTCGGGCCGGTCGTGCTGCCGGTGAACTACGCGGTCGACCAGGGCACCATCCTGATCCAAACCTCTCCGCACTCCACGCTCGCAAGTCGCCTGCGCACCGCGCCCGCGTCCTTTCAGATCGACGAGTTCGACGAGTACACCCAGACCGGCTGGAGCGTCCTGGTCCGCGGATCCGCGGCCTACGTCGACCCGACCGATCTGCCGGCAGACGAAGACCGCCCGCACACATGGGCGGAGGGCCAGCGCTCGCTCCACATCCGAATCACCCCACACGAGATCTCGGGCCGCCGTCTCCTGCCCGCCTGACCCGAATCCGGCTCAGAACTCCGGTGGCCCTGGAGACGTGCGACAGGTCCTCAACCACAGGGGTCTACCACGACCGAACTTCTCGCTCCGTGGCTGGACCTCACCGTCGGTTCCCCGGTTCGAGCTCTACGTGAGAAGTGACTACAGGTCGTAGTAGAGCTCGAACTCGTGCGGGTGCGGGCGCAGCTGCACGGGGGCGATCTCGTTGGTGCGCTTGTAGTCGACCCAGGTCTCGATCAGGTCGGGGGTGAAGACGTTGCCGACGGTGAGGAACTCGTGGTCGGCCTCGAGGGCGTCGAGGACGGCGCCGAGGGAGGTCGGGACCTGGTCGATCTCGGCCATCTCGTCCGGCGGGAGCTCGTAGATGTCCTTGTCGATCGGCGCGGCCGGTTCGGTCTTGTTCTTGATGCCGTCGACGCCGGCGAGCATCAGCGCTGAGAAGGCGAGGTAGGGGTTCGCCGACGGGTCGGGGAAGCGGCACTCGACGCGCTTGGCCTTGGGGTTGGAGCCGGTGATCGGGATCCGGACCGAGGCGGAGCGGTTGCGCGAGGAGTACACCAGCGAGATCGGCGCCTCGAAGCCGGGCACCAGGCGGTGGTAGGAGTTGACCGACGGGTTGGTGAAGGCCAGCAGCGCCGGGGCGTGCTGGAGGATCCCGCCGATGTACCAGCGCGCGGTGTCGGACAGGCCGCCGTACCCGGTCTCGTCGTAGAACAGCGGCTCGCCGTCCTTCCAGAGGGACTGGTGCACGTGCATGCCCGAACCGTTGTCGCCGAAGATCGGCTTGGGCATGAAGGTGACCGACTTGCCGTTCTCCCACGCGGTGTTCTTGATGAGGTACTTGAACTTCATCACGTCGTCGGCGGCCTTGAGCAGCGTGTCGAACTTGTAGTTGATCTCGGCCTGGCCCGCCGTGCCGACCTCGTGGTGCGCGCGCTCGACGTGCAGCCCGGACGCCTCGAGGTTCTTCACCATCTCGTCGCGCAGGTCGCTGTAGTGGTCGTACGGCGCGACCGGGAAGTAGCCGCCCTTGAACCGGGTCTTGTAGCCGCGGTTGTCGCCCTCCTGGCCGGAGTTCCACCAGCCCTCGACCGAGTCGATGTGGTAGTAGCCCTCGTTGGCGCCGGTGGAGTAGCGGACCGAGTCGAAGATGTAGAACTCCGCCTCGGGCGCGAAGAACGCCGTGTCGGCGATGCCGGTGGTGCCGAGATAGGTCAGCGCCTTGCGGGCGATGTTGCGCGGGTCGCGGGAGTAGGCCTCGCCGGTGATCGGATCGTGGATGAAGAAGCTCAGGTTGAGCGTCTTGTTGACCCGGAACGGGTCGACGAACGCGGTCGTCGGGTCGGGGAACAGCGCCATGTCCGACTCGTTGATGGCCTGGAAGCCACGGATCGAGGATCCGTCGAAGGCCAGCCCGTTGTCGAAGACGTCCTGGTCGAACGACGAGACGGGGACGGTGAAGTGCTGCTCGATGCCGGGCAGGTCGACGAAACGTACGTCGACGAACTCGACGCCTTCGTCCTTGACGAACTTGAGCAGCTCATCGCTGTTCTGGAACATGCAGCTCTCCTTGGCACGGTTGGCGACCAGCGCAACGTAGGCACGGGCAGTTTCCCGACCGTATCGCGGTTGTTTCGGCCGTGTAACAGCTGCCCGCCTGCTGATAGGAGAGCGGAGAGGACTACCGAGAACGTCAGAGGATGTAGAGCATCTCCTGGTACGTCGGCAGGGCCCACAGGTCGTCCGCGACCAGGCCTTCGAGGGTGTCCGCCGCAGCGCGCACGGCCGCCATCGCCGGCAGGATCGTGTCGCGGCAGTACGCCGCCTCCTCGATCCCCTCGTGCTCGTGCGCCCCCGCGACCGCGGTCGCCAGCTCGGCCAGACCGGCGCGCAGCGCGCCGATCGGTGCCGACACCGCCTCCAGTGTCGCGGTGTCCGCCTCGACGCCGGCCGCTTTCAGCGCCGCGACGTTGGACGCGAGCTCGGTCTGGTAGCGCAGCGCGGCCGGGAGGACCGTGGTCGACCCGATCTCGAGGGTCAGGTTGGCCTCGACGCCGACCGTCATGACGTACTGCTCGATGCCGACCTCGTAGCGGCTGTGCATCTCGCGCTCGTTGAAGACGCCGTACTTGCTGAACAGTTCCAGCGCGTCAGGCGCGACGAGCTCGGGCAGCGCGTCGACCGTGGTGCGCAGGTTCTTGAGCCCCCGCTGCTCGGCCTCGACCTGCCACTCGTCGGAGTAGCCGTTGCCGTTGAAGACGACCGCGCCGTGGTCGGAGATGATCGTGCTGAGCAGCTCCTGGACGGCGACGTCGAAGTCGGTGCCAGCCGCGACGGCTGCCTCGAGCGCTGTGGCGCAGTAGTCGAGCGCCTCGGCCATGATCGTGTTGAGGATGACCATCGGGCCGGCCACGGTCTGCATCGAACCCGGGGCCCGGAACTCGAAGCGGTTGCCGGTGAACGCGAACGGGCTGGTGCGGTTGCGGTCGCCGGGGTCCTTGGTCAGGTCGGGAAGCGTGTCCACCCCGATGATCAGCGTCCCCTTCTCCTTGGACCCGGTGGCCCCGCCCTTGGCGATCTGGTCGAACACGTCGGCCAGTTGTTCGCCGAGGAAGATCGAGATGATCGCGGGCGGCGCCTCGTTGGCGCCCAGCCGGTGGTCGTTGCTGGCCGAGGCGACCGAGACGCGCAACAGACCGCCGTACAGGTGCACCGCGCGGATGACGGCACCGCAGAACACGAGGAACTGCGCGTTGTCGTGAGGGGTGTCGCCGGGCAGCAGCAGGTTGCCCTGCGTCGCATTGCCGATCGAGAAGTTCACGTGCTTGCCTGACCCGTTGACGCCCGCGAACGGCTTCTCGTGGAACAGGCACTCCATGCCGTGCTTCTTGGCGACCGCCTTGAATGTCGTCATCAGCAACTGCTGGTGGTCCGAGGCCTCGTTGGCGCGTTCGAACATCGGCGCGACCTCGAACTGCCCGGGCGCGACCTCGTTGTGCCGGGTCTTGGCGGGGATGCCGAGCTTGAAGAGCTCCCGCTCGGTGTCCATCATGAAGCCGAGCACCCGCTCGGGGACGGCGCCGAAGTAATGGTCGTCGAACTCCTGGCCCTTCGGCGGCTTCGCGCCGAACAGCGTGCGGCCGGCGTTGAGCAGGTCGGGTCGCGACAGGAAGAAGTGGCTGTCGACCAGGAAGTACTCCTGCTCCGGGCCGCAGTAGGCGACGACGTTGTCAGGATTGGCGTGCCCGAAAAGCTCCAACACCCGCTTGGCCTGGGCCGACATCGCCTGCTGCGAGCGCAGGACCGGCGTCTTGTGGTCCAGTGCCTCGCCGGTCATCGAGATGAAGATCGTGGGGATGCACAGCGTGTTGCCGTTGGGGTTCTCCAGGACGTACGCCGGCGACATCACGTCCCAGCCGGTGTAGCCGCGCGCCTCGAAGGTGTTGCGCAGGCCACCGTTGGGGAAGCTCGACGCGTCCGGCTCGCCCTGCACCAGGGTCTTGCCCGAGAAAGACGCGAGGGCGGTGCCGTCGCCGACCGGGTCGAGGAAGCTGTCGTGCTTCTCGGCGGTCAGCCCGGTGAGCGGGTAGAAGACGTGGGCGTAGTGGGTCGCACCCTTCTCCAGCGCCCAGTCCTTCATCGCCGACGCCACCGCATCCGCGATCTCCGGGTCCAGCGGCGTCGACTTCTCGATCGTCGAGACGACGGACTTGTAGACGCTCTTGGGCAGCCGCTTCTGCATCACGGTCAGGCTGAAGACGTTCTCGCCGAAGATCTCCCCAGGCTCCTCGCCGGGGTCGAAGGTGATCGGCGGGGGCTGGTAGGCCTGGACGGCGGTGATGGCAGCCAGGCGGACGGGGTTGGCGCTCACTTCGGTTCTCCTCGCGGCGGGGCCGCCTCCCACGGCCACTGGTCGCGAACCTAGGAGGCCCGCGTCTCAGCGCTGTTACGGGCGGGTGACAGCAAGGCACGCACGCCCTGAGATGGTGATCACCTCGCCACGGCATGGCCGCCCGACTCGTCGCCACCCGTCCCACCCGGCCCATCCGGCCCGGTGTCGACGTCGGCGGCGATCGAGACGACGAGCCCGCCGAGCATGAACGCGACCAGGACCGCGATGAGCGTGGGCGTGGGGAACGACGGGATCAGCCGACGTGCGCCGGTGGCCTGGCCGGTGGCGCCGTGATACTCGTGGGTGAGCGCGTGGCCCTTGCCGCGCTGGAGCAGGTAGCGGTTGACCGGGAAGGCCGCGACGAACGCAGCGGCCAGCGCGATCGCCATGCCGATCCAGAACGTGGCGTTGACGAGACCCGCGTTCATGGCACCGGGGATGATCGCCATCACGGCGTTGTCGACGACCTCCATGGTGGCGATGGAGAGGGTGTCGGCGGCCAGTACGACGCTCAGTGCCGCGCCGAGCGTGAGGCCCGCCTTGAGCAGCGGAAGGGTCGAGAGGGTGTAGCCGAACAGGAACGCCAGCGCGATCGACAGGGCGATGGTCCAGCCGTTGGCCAGTCCGACCGCGGTGCCGATCATAAGCCCGGCGATCTCGCCGATCGCACAGCCGGTGAGGCAGTGCAGCGTGGCGGAGACGGCCATCGCGTTGATGCCGCCCGGGTGGTGGCCCGCGTGGTCGTGTTGAAGGTGCTGGCTGTGGTCGGCGTGGTCCATCTCGGTTCACCTCGAGCGGGGGAGTGGCGGACTTCTTCGACAGCACCAACATATACCCCACGGGGGTATATTCCGGGCTTCGCCGACCAGGCGCCTGAGAGGGTGGCCCGGTGGAGACCGCGACGTGGGCCCGAAGGATCGTGGCGCTGATCGTCGACTGGTTCGCCTCGACCCTCGTTGTGATCGTGCTGGTCGGAGGTGTCGACAACTGGGCGGGCGATCAGCAGGCGGGGTTCTACGTCCTGGCCGTCTTCGTCGTCGAGTCCGCGCTGTTCACCATGCTCAGCGGCGGCTCGTTCGGTCAGCTCGCCACCCGGTTGCGCGTGGTGCGCGAGAACGGCGACCCGCGGCCGATCCCTCCGCACCTGGCGCTGCTCCGGCAAGTGCTCATCGCGCTGGTCATCCCACCGCTGATCTACCGGCCCGACGGCCGCGGCCTGCACGACCTGGCCGCCGGTAGCGCGGTCGTGACGCTTCAGACGTTCCGCTCCCTGGCTGGGCGTGGGTCCGTACAGTCGTAGGGAACCTGCCCTTCACCTCCGGGAGCTCGACCGTGACCCTGCCCGTACGCCGCACGCTTGCGGCCGCAGCCGCCACCGCCACCCTGTTCGCGCTCGCCGGCTGCAACGGCGACGACAGCTCGGCAGACAAGGCCAGCGACCAGCCGGCCTCGTCGTCCTCGGCGACCGGCGAGTCGAGCCCGGACGCCTCGGATGCCGGTCCGAGCGACGGTGCTGACGCCCCGGCCGCGGGCACCGAGATCAGCGGTGCCGAGTTCGCCGGCGTCCTCAAGAAGGCGCTCGAGCAGGCCACCACCGCCCACCTCACCATGGACCTCGGTGGGACGCTCGGCTTCGGCGAGGGCGACGTCGACTACACCACGTCGCCGCCGGAGATGGCGATGACGCTGTCGATGCCCACGCTCGGTGGTGACGTCGAGGCCCGCCTCGTCGACGGTGCGATGTACCTCAAGAGCCCGACCATGGGCGACAAGTGGATCTCCCTGCCCCTCGACGACGAAAGTTCGCCGCTCGGCGCGCTCGGTGGTCAACTCGACGTCAAGAAGCAGATGGAGACCTTCGCGGCGGCCGTCACCTCGGCGACGTACGACGGGGCCGAGGACGTCGATGGTGAGTCCCTCGACCATTACACCGCCACGGTCGACGCCCAGAAGATGATCCAGGATCTCCCCTCCGCCGCGGTCGGCCAGGCCCAACTGCCCGACACTCTGACCCAAGAGTGGTGGCTCGACCAGGACGGGTACATCCGCAAGTTCTCCAGCGACTTCGGTCAGACCGCCACGACCATGACGATGTCCGACTGGGGCGCCGACGTGAACATCGAAGCGCCGCCCACCGACGAGGTGACGTCGCTCCCCGGGATGGGTGGTGCGGGCGCCTGACGCGCCGCTTTCGCCCGGGGTGGCGGTGGCCAATCAACCTGGTCGAGCCCGCGGGCGGTTGATCTCCCACCGCTGCCCGGTCAAGGCAGCCCGGTGTTGACGTCGAACCTCAGCGACCGCGCAGGTTGCCGCGCATCCCCTTCATGCTGGTCGGCACCGGTCCCTTAGGGAGCGGGATGGTCGACCGCTGGGCGTCCAGGGCCTTGATCCGGTTGAGGATGTCAGTCATCTCGGCGGGCTTCACGGAGCGGCCGAGCTTCTGCACGTAGCGGGTCAGCTTGGGCAGCGGGACCTCGCCTTCGCCATTGCCGCAGATGACCTCGTGGACGGGTACGTCGGCCACGACCCGCTCGTGCTTGCGCCTTTCGGTGGCCAGGAGCGTGCGGACACGGTTGGGGTTGCCCTCGCCGATCAGCACGATGCCGGGAGGACCGATGACCCGATGGACGACGTCCTGCTGCTTGGTGAATGCCACCGCGGGGTCGGTCCGCCAACCACGGCGCAGCATCCGGAGCGCGGCCGCGGCCGCGCCGGGCTGCCCCTCCATCTGGGAGTACGCCGAGCGCTGGGCGCGCCGCCCGAAGATGATCAGCGCCGCCAGCGTGCCGAACAGCAGCGCACCGACGACGGCGATGATCTTGCCCAGCAGGCTGTCGCCGGTCGGCAGCAGCACGAAGAACACCACGAACCCGAGCGCGCCGACCAGGAGGAACGCCCCGAGGATCCACAGGCCGATCCGGGGGTCGGTCTTCTTCGACATCCGGTAGGTCTCGCGGAACTGCTGGATCCGGCCGGTCTTGTCTGCATTGGACCCGGCCTGGGTCTTCTCCTTGGCCATGCGGCGGCGCTGCCTATCTCTCTGGTGCTCTGGGTCGCTCTGGGTCGTCAGGCGGAGGCGCCCTGACGGGCCTCCATGGCCTGACGGTACAACCGGCCAGCGCGGTAGGACGAACGGACCAGCGGTCCCGACATCACCCCGGAGAAGCCGATCTGCTCGGCCTCGACCGCCAGCTCGACGAACTCCTCGGGCTTGACCCACCGCTCGACCGGGTGGTGGCGCAGCGAGGGGCGGAGGTACTGGGTGATCGTGATCAGCTCGCAGCCGGCCTCGTGCAGGTCGCGCAGTGCCTGGGAGACCTCGGCACGGGTCTCGCCCATGCCGAGGATCAGGTTGGACTTGGTGACCAGGCCGAAGTCGCGGGCCTGGGTCAGCACGTCGAGGGACCGTTCGTAGCGGAACGCCGGACGGATCCGCTTGAAGATCCGCGGCACCGTCTCGACGTTGTGGGCCAGCACCTCGGGCCGTGACTCGAACACCTCGCGCAGCAGCTCCGGCTTGCCGTTGAAGTCGGGGATGAGGTTCTCCACCCCGGTGCCTGGATTGAGCTCGTGGATGACCCGCACCGTCTCGGCGTACAGCCAGGCCCCGCCATCGGGCAGGTCGTCGCGGGCGACACCGGTGATGGTGGCGTACCGCAACTCCATCGACCGCACCGACTCGGCCACCCGGCGCGGCTCGTCGCGATCGAGCGGCTGCGGCTTGCCGGTGTCGATCTGGCAGAAGTCGCACCGCCGGGTGCACTGGTCGCCACCGATGAGGAAGGTCGCCTCGCGGTCCTCCCAGCACTCGAAGATGTTGGGGCAGCCCGCCTCCTGGCAGACGGTGTGCAGCCCCTCGGACTTCACCAGCGACTGCAGCTCGGTGTAGGCCGGCCCCATCTTCGCCCGGGTCTTGATCCACGAGGGTTTGCGCTCGATCGGCGTCTCGGCGTTGCGGACCTCGAGCCGCAGCAGCTTGCGGCCTTCCGGGGCGGCGGGCGCTTGAGTCACGCGGTCAACCCTACGCGGGTGAGCCACCTCACTCCGACTTGGCGGGACCGCTGCAGTTGGCAATTGGTAGCCAGATGGTTACCATTAGCTCGTGGATGCGTTCGGGGCCCTGGCCGACCCGGTGCGCCGCTCGCTGCTGTCCGAGCTAGCGACGTCGCCGCGTCGGGTGGTCGACCTCGCGGCGGGCCGCGAGATCAGCCGGCCGGCGGTCAGCAAGCACCTGCGCCTGCTGCTCGACGCCGGCGTCGTCACCGTGACCGACCGCGGCCGCGAGCGGGTCTATGCGCTCGACCGGGAGGCGCTGAACGCGGTGACGACGTACGTCGCCTCCCTGACCGCGACCAGACCTGCTCCGCTGACGGGTCCGGCCCTGGACGCACTCGACACCGAGGTGCGCCGGACCACCCGCGAACGACGTACGGCCGCCGCCGGCACCGACCTACAGCACCAGCACGACCGGAAAGAGGAGACCGCATGACCCCGACCGGCACCATCGAGCAGCGTGACGGGGAGTTCGTCCTCGTCCAGACCCGGACCTTCGACGCCCCGATCGAGGACGTGTGGGCGGCGGTCACCGAGCCGGAGCGGCTGGCTCGCTGGATCGGGAGCTGGACCGGTGATCCGACGTCGGGGAGCGTGGAGTTCCGGATGCTCTTCGAGGGCGAGGACCACGCCGGCGAGGAGATGGAGATCCGGGTCTGCGAGCCGCCCCGGCGGCTGCACCTCACCTCCCGGGTGGGGGAGGAGGTCTGGCTGCTCGAGCTCGACCTCGCCCATGCCGACGGGGTGACGACGCTGACCTTCTGCCAACCCCGCGTCACCCAGGAGCAGGTCGGTGGCGTCGGCCCCGGCTGGGACTACTACCTCGATCGGCTCGTCGACGTCGAGACCGGGGCAGACCCGTCGCTGCGCGACTTCGACCGCGACTACTACCCCGCGACCTCGGAGCACTACACGTCGCAGTACCCCTGAGTCGACGCTCGCGACTCCGCACCCCTCAGGGCAGGTCGCGCCGACGGAACGACGCCAGTGACCCGACGAGCACCACGGCCAGGATCACGGCGAAGTACACCGCGGAGTCGGAGCGCTCGATGTGCCGGACCGGCACGCAGTCGGCGCTGAAGCAGTCGTCGTAGACGTAATAGTCGTAGCCGCCCACGACCCACGCCACGAAGTTCCCCCAGGGCATGACCCGTTCGGCCGACGCGACCCCCGCGGCCACCAGGATGACGCCCCCGAACCCGGTCGCGAACAGCACGCCCAAGGTGGCGACGGTGCTCCGCAGCAGCATGGTCAGCCCGAAGCCGAGCAGCCCCGCGGCGCACACGACCATCACCCCCAGCACGACCTGTTTGTACGCCGCCGCGACGGCCAGGTCGGGCTGGTCGAGGTTGCGGAGCGACGACACGGCGTACAGCCCGGTCCAGTGAGCCAGCAGCACGAGCGTCGAGAGCAGAGTTGCGACCAGCCCGACCGCCAGCAACTTGGCCAGCCAGACCCGGTGGCGGCGCGGTTCGAACAGCAGTTGGTTGCTGATCGACCCGGTGTTCCAGTCGTGGCCGGCGAAGGTGGTGCCGACCAGGAGCAGCACCAGGGTCAGCAGCGCGATCGCAGCGGGGCCACTGTTGGACTCGCGCTCGGCGCGCAGGTCGAGCTCGGCCTCGCCGTAGTAGCCGCTGATCACCCGCTCGCAGGCTCGCTGAACACCGTCGGATCCGCCCTGGTCGACGCCGTACCGGCGCGGATGCGCCACGCAGTCCTCGACCTGGGTGAGGACCTCCTTGCCGTACTGCTCCACCACCTCGTCGAACGGCTTGGCCTCGGTGCTGACCACGGTCGCGGCGAAGACCAGGGCGGGCGCCACGACGCCGAGCGCGAGGAGGGCGAGTACGGCGCGTCGCCAGCGCAGCCGGGTCAGCTCGACGCGTAGCAGGCCGATCATCGCTCGCCGCCCATCCGGTCGCGCTCGGTGAGCGAGAGGAAGACCGACTCGAGGTCGGCGTGCAGCGGGGTGAGCTCGGTGAGCCAGACGCCTGCCTCGCCGAGCGCCCGGGTCACCTCGCCGGGCTGCTCCGTGCCGACCACGAGCCCGCCAGACTCCTCGCGCAGCACGGTCAGGCCCGCCGCGGTGAGCGCCGTGCGGGCTGCCGCGAGGTCGGGGGCGACGACCCGGTGGGTAGTCGTTGCGCCGACCAGGTCGGCGACCGGACCGGAGGCCAAGGTGCGACCGTTGCCGAGGATCGTGGCGCTGGTGCACACCTGCTGCACCTCGGCGAGGATGTGCGAGCTCAGCAGCACGGTGACGCCATCGCGACCCAGGCCGCGGATCACCTCGCGCACCTCCCGGATACCGGCGGGGTCGAGGCCGTTGGTCGGCTCGTC
>DOWL01000251.1:28874-33529 GCA_003519585.1 Nocardioides sp.
CGGCTCGTCGAGGATCAGCAGCCGGGGGTCCTTGAGCAGCGTCGCGGCGATCGCCAACCGCTGCTTCATCCCGAGCGAATAGGTCTTGTAGCGGTCTCGTTCGCGGCCCTGCAGGCCGACGGACTCGATCGACTGATCGACGCGCTGGTCGGCGACGCCGACCGATCGGGCGAGCAGCAGCAGGTTCTGCCGGCCGCTGAAGTTCGGCGAGAACTTCGGGGACTCGACGACCGCCCCGACCCGCCCGATCACCTCGGGCAGCGCCGCGGGGACTGGCCTGCCGAACAGCGCCATCTCGCCGCCGGTGGCGGACGCCAGCCCCAGGAGCATCCGGATGGTCGTGGTCTTGCCCGAGCCGTTCGGCCCGAGGAAGCCGTGCACCTCGCCCTCGGGGACCCGCAGATCGAGATCGGCGACGGCGACCCGGGTGCCGCGCCGACCGGTGTACTCCTTGCGCAGGCCGCGGGTCTCGACGATGGCCTCGGTCACCGGCCGAACCTAACCGCGCCAGGGGTTCATGACGGGGAGGCGCGAGTGGGTGTCAGGGGCGGACCAGCTCGATCCGAGGCCCGGCTTTGGCCGGATCGGGCCGCGGGTCGTAGTCGGGCGTTGCGGCGTACGGCGCCCAGGCGAGCAGCTCGGCCAGCCGGCGCTGGAGGACGGGCAGCACCTCCGCCACGCCGACTCGGCGGCCCACCTCCAGGGTGAGCGTGGTGACGCCGGCGTCGGCGATGCCGCAGGGCACGAACCGGTCGTACCACGACAGGTCGACATCGCAGTTGAGCGCGATGCCGTGCATGGTCACGCCCTGGCTGACCCGCAGCCCTATCGCGCCCACTTTGCGCTCCTGACGCAGCTCGTCGCCGCGGAGCCAGACACCGCTGCGGCCCGGGACCCGCGCGGTGGCCACACCGAAGTCGGCGCAGGTGGCGATCATCGCCTCTTCGAGACGGCGTACGAAGTCGACGACGAGCACGTGCTCGGGAAGCCGGACGATCGGGTACGCCACGAGTTGGCCCGGTCCGTGGAAGGTGATCTTGCCGCCGCGGTCGACCTCGATCACGGGCGCGCCGCCGCTGTCGACGGGCCGCTCGTGGGGCTCGGTGCGCTTGCCGGCGGTGTAGGTCGGTGGGTGCTCCAGGAGGAGCACGGTGTCGGGGCGCGCACCGGCGACGACCTCGGCGTGGACCCTTCGCTGGATCTCCCACGCGTCGAGGTAGTCGACCGCGTCATCGCCGATGCCGACGACCTCGAAGACGAGACCTGCCACGCCGTCGACCCTACCCGTCAGATGACGCCACCCAGGAACTGCAGCTGCGCGGGCAGTATCCGGCGCCAGTACCCGGGGGTGTGGCCACCCGGCTCGTCGGTGTGCACCTGGTCGCTCTCGTCGTAGAGCCCTCTGGCGTAGTCCTCGACCTCGAACCAGAACGGGTCGCCCTTCCCGATGTCGATCCGGACGGGGATCCCGGCCAGCTGCTGCTGGTCGTCCACGATGCTGTAGGTGCGGTACTCGTCGGCGTCGTCGAACCCGTCGCGCGACGCCTCGTCGGCATCGCGCCAGAGCGCCGGGCTGGCAGCGACCACGCCGGCGGTCGCATCCGGGCCGCGCAGTCCGGCCAGGCGCAGGGCGCCGTACCCACCCATCGACCAGCCGAGGTAGGCGACCCGGCGAGTGTCGTACCCACGGCCGTCGAGCTGCGGCAGCAACTCCTCGGTCACCATCGCGCCGCCGTCGTCTCCGTCATGGGGGTGCCAGTAGCCGCGGCCGCCGTCGGGTGCGGCGATCGCGAACGGAACGCCGTCGTCCTCGACGTACTGCGCGAGGAAGCGGTCCAGCCCCAGGCTGGGGCCGGTCAGCGTGGCGTGATCGGCGCCGAGCCAGTGCAGCGCCACGACGACCGGAAGCCTGGTCGACGCGTCGGTGCCTGGCGGCAGGATCAGCGACCAGCCCACGTCGATGCCGCCGCGGGCCGCGCTGGTGAACGAGTCCTCGAGCACGGGACCCGGCTCGACGTCGGGGATGACGCCGTCCTCGCCGTTGAGCCCCAGATGGGTATAGGCGAAGGTACGGCCGGGCAGCACGTCCTTCTCGACCCCGACCCCGATGCCCACGAGCGCCGCTGCCGCGCCGGCACCGCCGAGCAGGATTGTACGGCGAGTGGGCACGGCCGCAGTGTGCCCTAGTCGGCCTCCGACAGGCCTGCCTTGAGCACGGCCTCTACGTCCGGGTCGTGGAAGACATATCCCGACTTTTCGAGCGCGGCCGGTACGACGTTGAGCGAGCCGAGCAGCTCGGGGGCCATCCGTCCGGCCCCGAGCTGGAGGGCGAACCTCGGCACGGTGGCGAACTTCGGTCGATGCAGCTCGGCCGCCAGCGCGTCGGTGAACTCGGCATTGGTCGGCGTCCGGGAGCAGCACAGGTTGAACGGCCCCGACGCGTCGTCGTGCTCGGCCAGGTGGACCACCGCGCCCACCCAGTCGCGCAGCGAGATCATCGGCATCCGCTGCTGTCCGTCGCCTAGTCGACCCCCGAGGCCGGCGAGGAACAGCAGCCGCAGCTGCTTGAGTGGCTCGCTGCGCCGATCCATGACCGGTGCGGTGCGGAGCACGCAGAGCCGCGACCCGGCCACGGCCGCGGGTTGCGCCGCCGCCTGCCACTCCCGGGTGACGGAGGTGAGGAGCGCGTCGCCGCGGCTGTCGGCCTGTTCGTCGAGGACCGGGTCTCCCTCGTCGCGCCGGTCGCCGTAGTAGGAGATGCCGTTGCCGGCCAGGAACGCCGGGTGTCGGTCGGAGGCGGCGATCGCCTCGGCGAGCACCCGGGTGGTGGTGACCCGACTCTCACGCAGCGCCCGGGCCCACGACTGCGAGTGCGGGTTGCCCAGGGTCGGCGCGCCCGCGAGGTTGACCACGACGTCCGCCGTCTCGATGACCTCGCGGTCGAGCGTGCCGGTGTAGGGGTCCCACAGCGACTCACCCGGGCCGCGCACCGGCCGGCGTACCAGTGCCGTGACCGTGTGCCCGCGCCCCGCCAGAGCTTCGCGCAGGTGCGTGCCGAGGAATCCGGACGCGCCGGCGAGGAGGACGTGGCTCACGGGGGAGGGGTACCCGTCCGGCTCAGACCTCGAACGAACCGATTTCGAGTCGTCGCTTCACGTCCTGCAGGAAGCGACCCGCGTCGGCCCCATCGACCAGTCGGTGGTCGTAGGTGAGCGCGAGGTAGACCATGTAGCGCACCGCGATCGTCTCGCCGAGGTTGGGGTCGTCGATCACGACGGGCCGCTTCACGACCGTGCCGGGACCGAGGATCGCCACCTGCGGCTTGTTGATGATCGGGGTGTCGAACAGCGCGCCCACGCTGCCGAGGTTGGTGATCGTGAATGTCCCGCCGGAGAGTTCGTCGGGGCCGATCTTGTTGGTCCGGGTGCGCTCGGCGACGTCGGCGATCTTCTTGGCCAGCCCGGAGACCGAGAGATCCCCGGCATCGCGTACGACGGGCGTGATCAACCCCTTGTCGGTGTCGACGGCGAACGCGAGGTTCTCGCGGTCGTAGTAGGTGATCTCACCGGCCTCGGTGTCGATCGTGGCGTTGAGCTTGGGGTGCTCCTTGAGCGCGTCGATCGCGGCCTTGGCGAAGAACGGCAAGTACGTGAGCTTGACGCCCTCACGGGCCAGGAACTCCGCCTTCACCGACTCGCGCAGCCGCGCGACGTTGGTGACGTCGACCTCGATCACCTGAGTGAGCTGGGCCGAGGTCTGCAGCGAGTCGATCATCCGCTCGGCGATGATCTTGCGCAGCCGGCTGATCTTCTCGGTGGTGCCGCGCCGCGAGTCGGGGGTCACCGACGGAGCCACTGGCGCGGCGGGCGCTGCTGCGGCCGGACTGCTCGGGGCAGCGGTGGCCGGTTGGGCGGCCTGCTCGGCCTGGCGAGCCGCCTCGAGGACGTCCTGCTTGCGGATCCGGCCGCCCACGCCCGACCCGGTCACCGACGCCAGGTCGACGCCGTGCTGGGCCGCGAGCTTGCGGACCAGCGGGGTGACGTACCCGGCGGCATCGTCCGACCCGCTTGATGCGGCAGGCGCGGCCTGCGGGGCCGGCGTGGGCTCGGGCTCCTTCGCGGGCTCCGGCTCGGGCTCCGGCTCCGGCTCGGGCTCCGGCTCGGGCTCCGGCTCGGGCTCAGCCTGGGATTCCTCGGCCTGTGCCTCGGCCCGCTCCTGCTCCTTGTCCTCGCCGCCCCCTCCGGTGTCGTCACCGGTGTCGGTGCTGCCAGCGCTGCCATCGCTGCCATCGCTGCCGGCGCTGCCGGCGCTGTCAGGGCCGCTGGAAGGCTGACCCGAGCCGATGAGCGCCAGTTCGGCGCCCACCTCGACGGTCTCGTCCTCCTCGACCTTGATCTCGAGAAGCGTCCCGGCCACGGGGGAGGGGATCTCGGTATCGACCTTGTCGGTGGAGACCTCGAGCAGCGGCTCGTCGACCGCGACGTCGTCGCCGACCTGCTTCAGCCACCGGGTCACGGTGCCCTCGGTGACCGACTCGCCCAGTGCGGGCAGGGTCACCGAAGTCGCATCGCCGTTGGACGATTCGTCTGTGCTCCCACCGCTCGCCACCGGCTCAGCCTGCTCAGACGAATCCTCGGGCTCGGGCTCGGGCTCGG
>DOWL01000251.1:33676-43030 GCA_003519585.1 Nocardioides sp.
GGGCTCGGGCTCGGGCTCCGGCTCCGGCGCCGATTCGTCTGTGCTTTCACTGTCTTCCTCGGGCTCGGCCGGCGCAGACGAATCGTCGGCGTCGCCGATGACCGCGAGTACGGCGCCCACCTCGACGGTGTCGTCCTCGTTGGCTTTGATCTCGAGAAGCGTCCCGGCGACGGGGGAGGGGATCTCGGTGTCGACCTTGTCGGTGGAGACCTCGAGCAGCGGCTCGTCGACGGCGACCTGGTCACCGACCTGCTTGAGCCAGCGCGTGACGGTGCCCTCCGTGACGGACTCGCCCAGCGCCGGGAGGTTGACTTCGGTGGCCATGGAGCTCCTTAGCTCGTGGTTCGTGGGGTTCAGGAGTGGGCGTGCAGAGGTTTGCCGGCCAGGGCCAGATGGGCCTCGCCGAGGGCTTCGTTCTGGGTCGGGTGTGCGTGGACGAGCGGAGCCACGTCGTCTGGGTACCCCTCCCAGTTGTAGATCAGCTGCGCTTCGCCGATCAGTTCGCCGACGCGGTCGCCCACCAGGTGGATCCCCACCACCGGACCGTCCTTGCGGCGGACCAGCTTGACGAAGCCCTGGGTCTTGAGGATCTGGCTCTTGCCGTTGCCCCCGAGGTCGTAGATCAGCGCCTCGACCTGATCGGCGCCGAATCGCTCACCCGCCTGGGTCTCGGTCAGTCCGACCGAGGCGACCTCCGGGTGGGAGTAGGTGACCTTGGGGATCCCGGTCTCGTCGATGGGCGTAGGAGAGAGGCCGGCGATCTCCTCGGCCACGAAGATGCCCTGCTGGAAGCCGCGGTGCGCGAGCTGCAGCCCGGGGACGATGTCGCCGACCGCCCAGACGTTGTCGAGGTTGGTGCGGCAGCGCTCGTCGGCGAGGACGAACCCGCGGTCCATCGCCACCCCTTGCTCGTCGTACCCGAGCCCCTCGGTGGCCGGGCCGCGGCCTACGGCGACCAGCAGCAGCTCGGCCTCGAGCAGCTCGCCACCCTCGACGGTGACCGCGACGCCGTCGTCGGTCGTCTTCACGCTCTGGAACGGCGTGCCGGTCTTGAAGACGATGCCGCGCTTGCGGAAGGCCCGCTCGAGCGCCTTCGAGGACGCCTCGTCCTCGAGCGGCACCAGCCGGGGCAGCGCCTCGACGATGGTCACCTCGGCGCCGAAGCTGCGCCAGACGCTGGCGAACTCGCAGCCGATGACACCACCGCCGAGCACGATCACCGACGCCGGGACTCGGTCGAGCCGGAGCGCTTCCTCCGAGGTGATCACCTGGCGGCCGTCGATGTCGAGGCCGGGCAGGGAGCGCGGGTAGGAGCCGCTGGCGAGCACGACGTGCTCGGCGGAGTAAGCGGTCTCACCGACCGTGACCTCGCGGGGCCCGGTGAGCCGGCCGGCACCCTCGATGACGGTGATGCCCCGGCCCTTGATAAGGCCGGTCAGCCCTTTGAAGAGCCGCTGGACCACGCCGTCCTGGTAGGCCGTGACCGCGGGCATGTCGATGCCCTCGAAGCTCGCCCGGACGCCGAACTGCGCCGATTCGCGCGCGCTGTCCGCGACCTCGGCGGCGTGCAGGAGCGCCTTGGTCGGGATGCAGCCGATGTGGAGACAGGTGCCGCCGAGATTTCCCTTCTCGACCAGACCTACGCGGAGTCCGAGCTGGGCGGCTCGCAGGGCGCACGAGTATCCACCCGACCCGGCTCCGAGGATGAGGACGTCGAAGTCGGACACAACGCCATCTTTGCACCTGTCTGGCGAGTGTCCACACCGGCCTGAGGGGCGGCGAGGCACACTGGTCCCCATGTCATGGCTCGACCGGTTCAGAGGCGGTGGCCGCACGCGGACGAAGGCTCCTGCGAAGGACGCCTACCGCACCGGATCCACGCGGGTGCGTGCATCCGACTCCGTCGACACCGACCATCTCAATGAGTTCGTCCAGACCCGCAAGGGCGTCGAGGGGTTCGTCGAGCCCCGCACCGCGGTCAGCGACGTGACGCTCCTGCTGGTCGCCCACGACGGCGAGTGGACCAGGCGCCGGGTGCCCTCCGTCGAGTGGGCACACACCTTCTGCAACAAGTTCCAGGTGCCGTCCTACGACGCCGCCGTGGTCGGCATCCCCCAGCGGATGCGCGACTACAACCGCCGCAAGAAGCTAGAGGGTTAGGGGCGCCAGCGCATCCCGCGTCCGGGCGGTCTCCTCAATTCTGGAGGGAGCGCAGCGACCCGGTCTTTCGCGGCGGAGCCGCGCGCCCGGCGATCGGCCCCGATGGGCACGGCGACCGCGCCGAAGCGAGTGCCAGCGAGCCAGGCGCCTGCGAGCGGAGCGAGCGTCGCCGTGGCCTCGGGGCCGAAATTCGCCGGGGTATTCAGCACAGGGACTTCGCGTAGTCGACCAGGGTGGCGACGGCGAAGCCGGTGCCGCCGGAGGTGACGTGACCGTAGGGTCCGCCGGAGTTGTACGACGGGCCGGCGATGTCGAGGTGCGCCCAGGGGAGGCCGCCGGTGAACTCGCGCAGGAACGCCGCGGCGAACAGGCCGCCGCCCCAGCGCACCCAGTCGTGCTGGGCGAGATCGGCGATGCGGCTGCTGTGGATCCGTTCGTTCATCGCCTCGGGAATCGGCATCGGCCACTGCTCCTCGCCAGCCGACTGAGCGGCAGCGAGTACGGCGTCGACGATGTCGGGTGAGCCCATGACGCCGGCGACCTTGTCACCGAGGGCGACCACCATGTGCCCGGTCAGCGTGGCCACGTCGAGGATCACGTCGGGCTTGCGCTCGGTGGCCATCACCAGCGCGTCGCCGAGCACCAGTCGCCCCTCGGCGTCGGTGTTGGAGATCTCGACCGTCGTGCCGCCGTACATCGTCAGCACGTCGCCGGGCCGCATCGCCGAGCCGGAGACCATGTTCTCGGCCATGGGTGCGAACGTGGTCACCTTGAGCGGCAGCCCGAGCCGGGCGATCGCGAACGTCGCCTGGACGACGGCGGCGGCGCCGGCCATGTCGGACTTCATGTCACTCATCGAGGAGCCCGGCTTGATGGTGAGCCCGCCGGAGTCGAAGGTGATGCCCTTGCCGACCAGGGCGAGGTGCACCTGGGCGCCGCGCGGCGCGTAGGACAGCTCCACCAACCGCGGCGGGGCCGCCGACCCGCCGCCCACGCCGAGGATGCCCCCACACCCGAGCTCGGCGAGCTCCTTCTCGTCGCGCACCTTGATCGACACCTTCGGCCCGCGTCCCTTGGTGAGCTCCTTGACGGCGCCCTGGACCGTCTCGGCGAAGGTCGGCGGGGTGAAGTCTCCCGGGGGCGTGTTGACCCAGTCGCGGGTCGACGCGACCGCCTGGGCCAGGACCTGCGCGTCCGTGAAGGCTTGGGTGAACTCCTTCTTCCGCGCCGAGGGGCTGATCACGACGACCTCGCCCGGCTGACCCTTCGCCGACTCGTCGTCGGACCTCTTCTTGTACGTCGTGAACGCGTACCCGCCCAGCAGGAAGCCCTCGATGACCGCGCGGACCAGTTCGGGCGAATCGGCGGGGAGCGCGATCGCGACCGATGCGGCGTTGGTCACCCCGCGCGCGGCGGCGCCGGCGGCGCGGCGTACCACCGCCGGGGTGGGGGACTCGCCCTTGGCCAGTTTGCCCAGGCCCACGACCACGAGCACGGCGGAGGACAGCTGCTTGCCGGTGGGGATCTTCACCACCTCACCGACCTTCCCGGTCACGCCGAGCGAGGCGAGCAGCGGCCGGAACGAGCGGCCGTACGCCGAGGCGACCTCCTCGCCGCCCGGTGCGACGAGCAGTCCGTTGCCGGACTGCACCAACCCGACCACCACCGCGTCGCAGCGGGTCTTCGCGGGGTTGGCGTGGCGCAGCGTGTAGGTACTCACCGACGCAGGATAGTCACGATAGGTTCCGGAGCATGGACGGCACAGAGCCCGGGTCGACTGCCTCCCCACTCACCTCGCCGCTGCACGAGAGGCACGAGGCCCTGGGCGCGAAGTTCGCCGACTTCGGCGGCTGGTCGATGCCGCTGGAGTACCCCTCCGGCGTGGTGAAGGAGCACACGGCCGTCCGCGAGGCGGTCGGCATCTTCGACGTCAGCCATCTCGGCAAGATCACCATCGTCGGACCGGGGGCGGCGGACTACGTCAATGCGACGCTGACCAACGACCTCGGCCGGATCGAGCACGGCAAGGCGCAATACACGCTGTGCTGCGATGACGCCACGGGCGGGATCGTTGATGACTTGATCGCCTACCTGCACACCGACGACCGGGTCCTGCTGGTGCCCAACGCTGCCAACACCGCCGAGGTGGCCCGCCGACTGGCCGCGACCGCGCCCGAAGGGGTGACGGTCAAGGACCGGCATCGTGACTACGTCGTGCTGGCGATCCAGGGCACGAAGTCCGACGAGGTGCTGGAGAAGGTCGGCCTGCCGGCCGGCCACGACTACATGTCGTTCGTCGAGGCGCCGGTGCCGAACGCGGAGGGCACAGATCAAGGCGTCGTGGTCTGCCGCACCGGCTACACCGGCGAGCGCGGCTACGAGCTGATCGCCGCCAACGAGGTCGCCGTACCCCTCTGGGATGCGCTGATGGAGGCCGGCGCCGAGTTCGGGATGCTCCCGTGCGGCTTGGGCGCCCGCGACACGCTCCGCACCGAGATGGGCTACCCGCTGCACGGTCAAGACATCTCGCCGTCGGTCACGCCCAACGAGGGTCGCCTCGGTTGGGCCGTCGGCTGGCAGAAGCCCGCTTTCTGGGGCCGCGAGGTCCTCGTCCGCGAGAAGGAGGAGGGCCCTAAGCGGATCCTCCGGGGCATCGTCTCCACCGGCCGGGCCATCCCGCGGCCGGGGATGCGCGTGACGTTGACGCCCGACGTCGGGCTCGGCGAGGTGACCTCGGGGACCTTCTCGCCCACGCTCAAGAAGGGGGTCGGGCTCGCCCTGATCTCGACGGTCGCCGCACCCGACGCCGAAGTCGGCGTCGATGTCCGCGGTCGCCGCGAGATCTTCCAGCTCACCCCGCCGCCGTTCGTCCAGCCCTCGGTCCGCGAGTCGTGAATCTCCCGGAGCAGCCACCCACCTTCCGCCCGCCCACGGCGGCGGAGCGGCCCTGGGTGTGGCGGCTCGAGGACGCATCGGGCGCGACGGTCGACGTACCCAGCGACTTCGCCGACCGCCGCTTCTCCTCCCAGGCCGACGCCGAGTCGTGGGTCGGAGAGATCTGGTCGGAGCTCGCCGGGCTGGGCGTGGATGCCGTCACGCTGATGGAGGCCGACCGGGTGGTCTACGGCCCGATGTCGCTGCACGCCTGACCTGGTTTGCGGATCGCCCTGCACGAGCCTCGGCTGAGCGCGCAGTCTTCGTTGCGCTTGCGCCCGTGGCCGGTATGGTCTGCGATGCGCCACTGACACGTATCAGTGGCGCGTGTGTGCTGCCGCCGAGGGCGACCACGAAGGTCGCCGCAGCGAAGCAGTGACCACACCCGCACAACCCTGAGCTCCCTGCGGTCGAGGAAGGCCCGCCCAGCATCGCGCTGGGCGGGTCTTCTGCTTCTGCGGCGCGGCTCAGACCGAGCCGCGGCGGATCAGCTCGGCCTGCGGGTCGGGCAGCTCGGTGGGCGGGGGCTCGTCGTTGATCCGCCTGATCACGACCTCGATCAGAGCCTCGGCCAGCCGGTCGGTGTCGCTGGCGACGGTGGTCAGCGCCGGCTCGGTCAGCGCGGACAGGAGCTGGTCCCCGGCTCCGATGACGGCGAGCTCGCGGGGCACCTCGATCCCCGCCCGTCGGGCGCCGGCGAGCACGATCCCCGCGACATGGTCGTTGACCGCGCACACGGCGGTGATGCCCGCGGAGAGGAGGGTGCGCAGCCGAGCGCCGACCTCGTCGGGCGCCGCGGTGAAGGTGTGGTGCGCCGGCTGCTCGATGCCGAGGGCGTTGGCTACCTCCGGGAGCACCAGCAGCCGCGAGGCGGTGGTCAGTCGATGCTCGGCGTCGAGGGAGGCGAACACGATCCGCTCGTGCCCCGCGTCGCGCAGCGTCTGCAACTGCAGGGCGACGACCACGCGCTCGCTGTCCATCGCGATCGCCTGGATGTCGGCGTCGCCTCCGAACAGCGGCAGCACGAGCGGTACGCCGGCGGCGTGCATCGCACTCTGCTGCTCCGGGTCGATGGTGATGCACAGCACCGCCGCCGGGACGATGGTGCGCCAGACGTCGTCGATCTGCTCGCGACCGAAGCGGCCCGTGTGAGCCAGCAGAGTGAACCCCTCCTGCGCGAACCGGCGCGACATCTGGCTGAGCACGCGTCGCCCCCACTCCGCAAGGGTGACCTCGGCCGGGAAGACGAACAGGATGACGTCACTGCGGCCGCGGACCAGGGCTCGCGCGGCAGCCGATGGGCTGTACCGGAGCTGGTGCGCGGCCTCGATGACGCGCCGCCGGGTCGCCTCCGGGATCTGCTGATGCGGGGTGTTGTTGAGGACGTAGCTCACCGTGGTCCGGGAGACGCCCGCGAGCTGCGCGACATCGGCGGCGGTGGCGCGCTTCATCCGGCTCCTTCGACCCTGGCCATGGCTCTGCTGTGCTCGCCGAATCATCCCATCCGGCTGCTCCCCGAACGGCCGTACGAGCGGACGCACGACACCGCCGTACATCTGGATGGATCGGAATCTAGAGTCACCGCATGCGTGCCGACGCGGACTTCATGGTCTATGTCGGCGCGCGTTGGCCGTCGTTGGTGCGGGAGGCGGTGCTGCTGGGTGCCCCGGCCGACCGAGCCGCAGAGGTCACCACCGACGCGCTCAGCCGCTGCCGCCGGGACTGGGAGCGGGCCAGCCGCGAGGAGGACGTCGACGCGCTCGTCCGCCAGGAGCTGACGGCGGCCGTGGCCCGGCACCCCCGCACCGACGAGGCGTCGCGCGCAGAGCAGGCGGAGGAGCTGCTGATCCTTGCGCCGCCGACGCTCGAGGACCTCGTGCACCAGAAGCGGCAGAGCGATCGGGCGATGTTCAAGCAGGTCGCCAAGGTCTCGATCCCCGTCGTGGTGGCGGTGGCGGCCGTCGCGGCGTACTTCGTCATCACTGATGACCCGGCCGAGGTTCCCGATGGCGACGAGATCGGTCAGGTGGCGGTCGACCGGGTGGAGAACCCCGCCGCCGGCGCGGTCTGGTACGCCGACGGGAAGCTCCACCTCGAGCATGTCGTCCTCGACATCGACGGCCTGCGAGACATGACCCGGGTCGGCCCGGGCGTCGTGTACGGCGACGACGAGGGCCGGGTGATCTTCGTCGGCGACGACGGGGGCCGCGACCTGCTCGGCCACAAGGATCCCGACGTACCGGTCGCGGCGACCGACGAGACCGGCCTGGCGGCCTGGTTCGATCCCGAGACCGACCTGGTGCACGTGGTCGAGGCGAGCACCGGCGAGCCGCGCGTGGAGGCCGAGGTCGTCGACGATCCGCGGGTGGTCGCGGTCGACGGTGAGGTGGCGTTCCTGGTCGGAGCCGCCGGGGCGCGGGCGCTGGTGCCGGTCGGATCGGGTCACGAGCTTCCGGTCAGCCCCGCCAGCCTGCTCGACGTACGGTCCCGGATCCGGGTCTTCCAGAAAGATCCCGAGACCATCCAGGTCGTGCAGTCGGCGTTCAACACTGTCTTCGACCTCCCCGGGCGCGGGGCCGAGCTGTCCCCGGACGGCGACCTGGTCGCCACGAGCGGCGCCGACGGGGGAGTGCTGCTCTACGACACACGGAGCGGCGTTCAGCTGGACGGGCGCCTCGGCGGCGGCCCCGAGGTCCTGGCGGTCGCGCCGGGCGACAACGGCACCGTCACCTACGTCGTCCGCACCATCGACGGCGCCCAGCTGCGGACCTGCGAGCTGGCCGACCAGCACTGCCAGACGGTGGACCTGGTCGGCCTGGAGTCCACCGCGGTGCTGGCACGCTGACCCGCATGCATCCATTCGGGCATCCCTTCAGCCAGGTAGACGTCTTCGGATCCCGTCCGCTCTCCGGCAACCCCGTGGCGGTCGTCCACGACGCCGACGACCTCGACACCGAGCAGATGCAGCTGTTCGCGCAGTGGACCAACCTCAGCGAGACGACGTTCCTCCTCCGGCCGACCCGCGACGAGGCCGACTACCGGCTGCGCATCTTCACCCCGGCGCGCGAGCTGCCGTTCGCGGGACACCCGACCCTGGGCAGCTGCCACGCCTGGCTCGAGGCGGGTGGTACGCCGCGGGGCGAGTCGGTGGTCCAGGAGTGCGAGGCAGGGCTGCTCACCATCAGCCGCGGCGAGCACCTCGCGTTCCAGGCGCCGCCGCTGCTCCGCGAGGGTCCGGTCGACGAGGCCGACCTCCACGCCATCGCCGGGATCCTGGGCATCGCGCCAACCGACGTGGTCGACGCGCGCTGGCTCGACAACGGCCCTGGGTGGGTCGGCGTCCTCCTCGCGGACGCAGCCGCCGTACTCGCCCTGACCCCGGACCGCAGCCGGCTCGGTGGCTGGGACATCGGCGTGGCCGGACTCTGGGCCGATGGCGACTCCGACGCGGCGGTCGAGGTCCGCGCGTTCGACAACCTCAACGAGGACCCGGTCACCGGAAGCCTCAACGCCGGCCTCGGCCAATGGCTGGCCGGGCGCGTGCTCCCCGAGCAGTACGTCGCGGCGCAGGGTACGGCGATCGGCCGGCGCGGCCGGGTGCACGTGAGGCGGGAGGGGAACACGGTGTGGGTGGGAGGAGACACCCGCACGACGGTGCGTGGCGAGGTCTCCGTGGCCAACTAAGGTCGAGGGCGTGCAGCAGTATCTCGACCTCCTCACCCGGATCCTCGACGAGGGCGTCGAGAAGTCCGACCGCACCGGCACCGGCACCCGCTCGGTCTTCGGTCACCAGATGCGCTTCGACCTGGCGGCGGGCTTCCCGCTGGTCACCACGAAGAAGGTGCACACCCGGTCGATCTTCGCCGAGTTGCTGTGGTTCCTCCGGGGCGACACCAACGTCAAGTGGCTCCAGGACCGCGGCGTCACGATCTGGGACGAGTGGGCCGACGCGGACGGCGACCTCGGCCCGATCTACGGCTACCAGTGGCGCTCCTGGCCGACCCCTGATGGCCGCCACGTCGACCAGATCGCCCAGGTGGTCGATCAGATCCGCGGCAACCCCGACTCGCGCCGGCACATCGTCAGCGCCTGGAACGTCGCCGACATCCCCGACATGTCCCTCGCGCCGTGCCACACGATGTTCCAGTTCTACGTCGCGCCAGAGGCGGACGGACCGGGGCGGCTCAGCTGTCAGCTCTACCAGCGCAGCGCCGATGTCTTCCTCGGCGTCCCGTTCAACATCGCCTCCTACGCCCTGCT
>DOWL01000251.1:43273-52916 GCA_003519585.1 Nocardioides sp.
CTCCAGCTCACCCGCGAGCCGCGCCCGCTACCGACCCTGCGGCTCGACCCGACCGTGCTCGAGCTCGACGCGTTCGATCTGGAGCACATCGAGCTCGAGGGGTACGACCCGCACCCGGGCATCAAGGCCCCCATCGCCGTATGACGGTGACCCTGATCGCCGCGGTCGCCCGCAACGGCGTGATCGGGGCCGACGGCGGCATCCCCTGGCACCTGCCCGAGGACTTCGCGCACTTCAAGGCCACCACGCTCGGCCACACGCTCGTGATGGGGCGTGCGACGTACGACTCCATCGGCCGCCCCCTCCCCGGCCGCACCACGATCGTGCTGACCCGCGATCCCGAGTGGCGGGCCGACGGCGTGACCACGGCAGCCACGCTCGACGAGGCGCTCGGTCGCGCCGAGGGCGATGTCTACGTGGCGGGGGGAGCGGCCGTCTACGCGGCGGCGTTGCCGTACGCCGACGAGCAGCTGCTCAGCGAGGTCGACCTTGCGCCCGAGGGCGACACGTTCTACCCCGCCTTCGACCGCACGGAATGGCATGAGGTCTGCCGGAGGGCGCACGAGGGCTTCACGGTGGTGCGGTGGCGCCGCGACCGCCCGATACCCTGAACCCATGAGCGTCCTGCCTCCCGCCCCGTTCGGCCGCGTGCTGACTGCGATGGCGACGGCATTCAAGGACGACGGGTCCGTCGACCTCGACGGCACCGCCAAGATCGCCCACCACCTCGTCGAGCACGGCCACGACGGCGTCGTCGTCTCCGGCACGACGGGTGAGGCGCCGACCACGACGGTCGCCGAGGACGGCGAGATCCTGACCGCGGTCAAGGACGCCGTCGGCGACCGGGCCAGCGTGGTCGCGGGCGTCGGCACCAACTCCACGGCACACTCCCTCGAGCTCGCCCGGCAGGCCGAGAAGATCGGCGCCGACGGTCTGCTGCTGGTCACGCCGTACTACAACAAGCCGGGTCAGGCCGGGGTCCTCCACCACTTCCGCACGGTCGCCGAGGCGACCGGCGTACCCGTGATGCTCTACGACGTGCCGGGCCGGACCGGCACCCAGATCTCGATGGAGACCTACGTCGCCGCCCGCGAGCTCGACACCGTGGTCGCGGTCAAGGACGCCGTCGGCGACTTCGCGCGCGGCGTCCGGCTGCGCGAGCTCGGGTACGCCGTCTACTCCGGCGACGACATCAGCAACCTCGCCTGGCTGGCGCACGGCGCCTCCGGCTTCGTCTCGGTCGTGGGCCACGTCGCCGGCGACCAGACCCGCGCCATGCTCGAGGCCTTCGACGTCGGCGACCCCACCCGAGCGCTGGAGATCTTCACCAGCCTGCTGCCGGCGATCGACGCGGTGATGGGCGTGCCCAACTACGGCGCCACCACCGCCAAGGCCGGGCTGCAGTTGCTCGGTGTCCTCGACAACCGCAACGTGCGCGGTCCGCTGGTGCCACTCGACGACGACGAGGTCGCCGCGCTGCGGGTGGGCCTGGAGGCTTCCGGACTCTTGTGAGACTTATGCCTCACTAGCAACAGGAATCCCAACATCTGTTGGGATCCCTGACGTTCTTGGGCATTGCAACGGCCTAGAACGTCAGGAACCCCAACATCTGTTGGGATTCCTGCACCGGATCGGCCCCGCCCAGAAACGGACGGAGCCGACCGGGGTCGCAGCTAGCGGCTGAGCGCTAGCGGTGGTGCTTCTTCTTGTGCTTCACGGTCACCGTGAAGCTGTCCTGGCTGGCCGTCGTGGTGGCCGAGCCGAGGTACTTCGCGGTCAGCGTGTTCTTGCCGATCTTCAGCTGGTCGGCCTTGTGCTTGGAGATCTCGATGGTCACCTTGCCGTCAGCGCCGAGCGTGCCGGTGCCGAGCAGCTTGCTGCCCTTGTAGATCTCCACGGCGCCCGCTGCCGGGCCGCCGGCGGTGGTCACCTTCACCTTGACCTTGAAGCCGTGCCCGTCCTGGATCTGCTTGGGCTTGGCGGCGGCTTCGACGGTCGAGGACGCGGGTGGCGTCGTGACGACCTGGCAGTAGGTGACCTGGACGTTGTCGACGTACCACCCGTCGACACCGCCACAGCCGTCGCGCCCGATGTCGAACCGCAGCTGGACCGACTGGCCCGGCTGCACACCAGCTGCGGCGAGGTCCACCTGCGAGGTGCCCCACGAGCCCCGCGCCTCGCCACCGTCGGTGCCGGTGAACGCGTCCTGGCCCTGCATCGGGTTGGTGTTGCCCTGCGCCAGGGTAAGCAGCTTGGCGTTGGGCTTGTTGAAGACGTACGCCGCGGGCGGGATGGCTGTGAACTCCCCGCCGTTGACACTCATCTTCACGTTGCCACCGTCCACGGTGCCCTCGGTCGCCACGTAGTGGTCGAAGGAGAGGCGCAGGTTGGTCAGGCTGCCGGTCGGCACCTGGATCGCCGGACCGGTGATTGAGTCACGGCTGGAGAAGTCCTCGGCCGAGCCGTCGCACTGGCCCTCGTCGGGAGCGGGCCCGTAGGCGATCCCTCCGGCGTGACTGCCCGGTGCGGAGGTGCTGGCCGTCCATGGTTCGCCGTGGCCCGCAGGGGCGCCACCGACGTCAGCGACCTCCTGCGACGGGGTCCAGCCGGCCAGGCCGTCCTCGAAGTCCTCCTTGTAGACGGTGGTCGTGGTGAACCCAGGACCGCACAGGGAGGGCGTTGCCTTGTCGAGGAGCGGCTTGAACCCGCACTGGGTGACCGGCGTGCGCAGCTGCACCGCGGTGATCACCTTGCCGAGCTGGGTGCAGTCCGCCGCGGTGATCGGGGCGGCGTTGGGTGAGGTGTCGGCCGCCTTGGTCGTGGTCGCCGTGAGCGACTTCAACGTGGTGACGCCGGTCAGGGTCTGGCACGACGCGTCGAGTGCGTCGGCGAACTCGGTGAAGTTCGACGACGGTGTGAGGTACGACGTCTGCGCCTTCCACCAGATGTTCGCCGCCTTGTCGAGCCCGAGCCCGGTGATCGTCTGACCGTTGTAGCTGCCACCGTCGACGGCAAGGGCGTACGCGTGGTTGGGCACGCCCGAGTTGCCGTGTACCCCGCCGTGGTCGGTGTTGTTGAGGTCGCAGTTGTATTCGGCGTCGGTGACCTTGCCCGGGTTGCCGTAGCAGGTCGGCGTCCACATGTCGCGGATCGCGCCGCCGAAGGCCTCGGACTTCTCACCGATCAGCCATCGGGTTGAGTCGGTGCGGGTGGAGATGTCCTCGGCCTGGACCGAGACCTGAGCCGTGCCGGCCGTCTTGAACCGGGTGCCGTCGGCCTGGGTGACGGCGGTGCCGTAGAAGCCGGCGGGCGCCGTACCTGCGACGTTGGGGGGTACGCCGATCGTGTTGTTGCCGATCACGATCCCTGTCGCTCCCGCAGCGACCGCGTTGTTGATCTTGTTCTGGAACGGGCAGGTCCCACGGTCGACGAAGGCCCAGTTGCCGGACACGGCGGCCGCGTTGGTGAACGGCGCGGTGCAACCGTCGGTGGTGCTCGGGCCGGCGGCGTCGGCGGCGTCGGCCGCGGCCACGACAGTCGCGGTGACCGGCGTCGTGGTGAACGGCTGGCTGAAGCCGGTCGCGACGGCCGAGGTGCAGGGGCCGGCTTGGGCGGCCGGAGCGGTGATGCTCATGACGAGCTTCGGCGACGCGGTCGGGTCGCATTCGTTGTCCGGGCGCTTGGTGTTGAAAGTCTCGCCCTCGTCCTCACGACCGTTGACCAGGTCGAGCGTCTCGCCCCAGACGTCGGAGTAGGACTCGTTGAGCGCGCCCGACTGGAACTGATAGATCAGCCCGTCGGTGAACTGGGTGTAGGCGTGACCCCACTCGTGCGCCACGACGTCGTCGGAGGTGACGCCGTCGCAGTAGTTGGTGGTCGCGCCGTTCCAGTTGGCGTTGGGGCAGGCGATCCGAGGGTCGTTATTGACGGTGATGCGCTTGGCGCCGGCACCGTCGTAGGAGTCTCGGTTGAAGAGGTTCTTGAAGAACCAGTACGACTCGCCCGAGCTGTTGACGAGGTTCTGCTGGTCCTCGTTGAGGGTGCCGGGGAACTCGTCGCCCTCCTCCCACACCTTGGTGAGGATGACGTTGTCCGGGGTGCCGGTGGCCTCGTCCAGCTCGCGGTCGAGGGCATCGGAGCTCAGCGAGTAGCGGTTGAGGATCTTGCCGGTGGTGGCGTCGAAGATGAACTGGTCGTTCACTGCTGCGTTCTGGACCTTGATCGCCCAGGCCAGCGCGTTGGTGCCCGCCTCGCCCTTGACGAACCCGGTGCGGTAGACGACCAGTTGCGCGTCGGAGGCCTTCAGCCCGGAGGTGTCCGCACGGTGCTTTCCGTCCTCGGAGGTCGGCGGGTCGGCCTTCACGAAGGCGATCGCCCGGTCGCCGATGGTGCTCGCGGGCACGCGCGCGGCCGTTGGTACGTCGATGTCGGGTGCGGCGAAGCCGTTGACCGAGATCAGGTTGCCGACGCTGTCCAGGTTGGCCTTGACCATCGAGCCGAAGACCGGGAGGCCTTGGTAGATCTGTGCGTAGCTGGCGGTGTAGCCCGCGGCGTCCTGGGAGACGTCCTGGCGGACGAGTTCGCCGGGGGCGGCGCCGAGCAGGGCGCCGTAGCTGTCGACGAACGAGTCGGCCTTGGCACCAGCCTTGGCGACGCTGTTGCCGGCGACGTCGGGCAGCAGGTCGGCGTTGCCGCCGCTGGCCTGCACGAAGCCGGCCTCGCCGGTCGCCGGGTTGGTGCGGACGGACACGGTGCCGTCGGCCTGGCCACGCAGTTCGCGTACGAGGGCCTGGTCGCCGGCCACGCTCGACGGGGTCGCCGCCGCTTGCGTGGTCAGGGATGCCGGGACTGCCGCGAGCCCGGCTCCGAGCAGCGCAAGGCAGACGCCTTGCTTGAGGAATTTCACGAGATCTTCGCCTCCGAGAGAAATTTTCCAGTCATCGGCGGTCGGGCAGCCGAGGGAAAACCCCAGGACGAAGGTGCCCGAACACCTGTGCGGCACCTTAGGGAGTGGCTACGGCCGCGGTCTAGGGGTTGGGTCTGGGAGTTCTGGGGACGACACGCACTCCTGTGGTGCATGTGACTGGTGTGGCGAATGCCTAGGGTGGTGGCGTGGCGACCCGTACGTCTTCCCCGCCGGGTTCGCGCAGCAGGAGCGGTACGACTGGCAGCTCCTCGACTACGCGAGCACGGAGTACCCGCAATCAGAGCAGGACCTCGTCGAAGAAGAAGTCGGCGAGGCGACCGGCCGCGCGCGGCTCCGGCCGCGGCGGCAAGGGCGCCGCTCGCAACCGTCGACCGGCACCGCGGGCGGTCCGCACCGGGCGCGGGCCTATCGCACGGCTTTTCGACGCGGTCTTCCGGGCGGTCGCCAAGGTGTGGCTCGGCCTGGCGCACGGCATCGGCGCGATCGCGCGCGGCATCGGCCACGGCGCCCGCGATCTCGAACCCGAGCACCGCCGCGACGGGGTGGGGCTGTTCATCTTCGCGGTGGCCGTGGTCACCGCGGCTGCGGTCTGGTTCCAGCTCGGTGGGCCGCTCATGAGTGGCGTCCGGGTCGCCGTTACCGGCTGTGTCGGCAAGGTCGGCTGGCTGGTGCCGCTGGCGCTGCTCGTGCTCGGGTGGCGCAACCTGCGCGACCCGATCCACAACGGCCCGGCCGGCCGTCAGGTGGTGGGCTGGGGCGCGCTCGCACTCGGCATGCTCGGCATCGTCCACATCGCGGAGGGCAACCCCCAGCCGGCATCCGGCGACGCGGGGCCACTACGTGAGGGTGGCGGCGCGATCGGGTACGTCGTCTCCTCGCTGCTCCTCGACCTGCTCCGGACGCCGTACGTCGTCGTGCCGGTCCTGCTGCTGGTTGCCGGCTTCGGTCTGCTGGTCATCACCGCGACCCCGCTCTACCAGGTGCCGTCACGCATGGCCGCCGCTCGCGACCGCGCCCTCGGCCGGGAGCATCCCGAGGACGCCGCCGACGACCTCGCGACCCGGCCGATGCGGACCCGCGGCCGACGTACCGACCTCGACGCGACCGGCGAGATCGACCCGCTCATGGGCGATCCGGCCTACGACACCCCGATGCTCGAGGACCGCGAGCGGCGCAAGCGCCGACGCAAGAAGGACGACACCGGGACCGACCTCGAGGAGACGCAGGCCTCGCTCGACGCCGTACCCGAGCCTGCCCCGGAGCCGGAGGAGACCCAGTCCGAGCTCGAGCCGCCGCCGCACGCTCCGCTCCCGGACCGGGTGGAGCAACTCGCGCTCTCCGGCGACGTGGTCTACCACCTGCCGGGCAACGACATGCTCAAGGCGGGCTCGCCCCACAAGGCGCGGTCCAAGGCCAGCGACGACATCGTCGGCAGGCTGACCCAGGTGCTGGAGGAGTTCGGCATCGACGCGCAGGTGACCGGCTACACCCGTGGCCCGACGGTCACCCGCTACGAGGTCGAGCTCGGCTCTGCGGTGAAGGTCGAGAAGGTCACGGCCCTCGCCAAGAACATCGCGTACGCCGTCGCCTCGGCCGACGTCCGCATCCTCAGCCCGATCCCCGGCAAGTCCGCGATCGGCATCGAGATCCCCAACGTCGACAAGGAGATCGTCTCGTTGGGCGACGTGCTCCGGTCGGGGACCGCGCGCGGCGACCACCACCCGATGGTGGCCGGGCTCGGTAAGGACGTGGAGGGCGGCTTCGTGGTCGCCAACCTGGCGAAGATGCCGCACCTGCTGGTCGCCGGTGCCACCGGCTCCGGAAAGTCGAGCTTCATCAACTCGATGATCTGCTCGGTGTTGATGCGCGCCACGCCCGACGAGGTCCGGATGATCATGGTCGACCCCAAGCGGGTCGAGCTGAACGCCTACGAAGGCGTTCCGCACCTGATCACGCCGATCATCACCAACCCCAAGAAGGCCGCCGAGGCGCTCGCGTGGGTCGTGCGCGAGATGGACCTGCGCTACGACGACCTGGCCAACTTCGGCTTCCGCCACATCGACGACTTCAACAAGGCGGTCCGCGCGGGCAAGGTGACCGTGCCTCCGGGCAGCGAGCGCGAGCTCACGCCGTACCCCTATCTGCTCGTGATCGTCGACGAGCTCGCCGACCTGATGATGGTGGCGCCTCGCGACGTCGAGGACGCCGTCGTCCGGATCACCCAGCTCGCACGGGCGGCGGGGATCCACCTCGTGCTCGCCACCCAGCGCCCCTCGGTCGACGTGGTCACCGGGCTGATCAAGGCCAACGTGCCGTCGCGACTTGCTTTCGCGACCTCTTCGCTCGCCGACAGCCGGGTCATCCTCGATCAGCCGGGTGCCGAGAAGCTGGTCGGGCAGGGTGACGGGCTGTTCCTGCCGATGGGCAGCTCGAAGGCGGTCCGGGTGCAGGGCTCGTGGGTCACCGAGGCCGAGATCCACGCCGTGGTCAAGCACTGCAAGACCCAGCTCGAGCCGACCTACCGCGACGACGTCACCGCACCAGCGGCGAGCAAGCGTGAGCTGGACGACGACATCGGCGACGACCTCGAACTGGTCATCCAGGCCGTCGAGCTTGTGGTGTCGACGCAGTTCGGCTCGACCTCGATGCTGCAGCGGAAGCTGCGGGTCGGCTTCGCCAAGGCCGGCCGGCTGATGGACATTCTCGAGAGCCGCGGGGTGGTCGGGCCGAGCGAGGGATCGAAGGCCCGCGACGTCCTCGTCAAGCCCGACGAGGTCGATGCCGTGATCGCGACCCTGCAGAGCGGGATCTAGTGACTCAAACGAGAAAGTCGTGCGCTAGATCGTGGTCCGAGTGCGTGCATCGCGAGGCGGCGGAGCGCTGGCAGGCTGGGTGTCTTTCGCGCTCTGCCAACGAAGCGAGGTGCGTGCTCGGGCCGCGAGATTGCGTGCGAATTTCGAGTTTGGGTCACTAAGGAGGTAGCTGCAATGACCGATCTGCTGAGCACCGGGGCGCACGCCGACCCGGGCGCATTGGATCCGGAGGACGGCGCGGACACCGCGGAGCGCCCGGTGGTCGAGCCGGATGGGCAGCCCAGCGACCACCCGCACTGGGGGGCCATCCCCGACGAGCTCGAGGACGACGAGGTCATCGTCCGGCGCAACGGGCGGATCTCGGTCGTGCTGGCCGGCGTCAGCGCGCTGCTCGCCGCGGCGTACTTCGCCCGCGCGGTCACGCAGCTGGGCGTGCTCGACTGGGCGCTCTGCATCGGGCTCACGGCGATCACCTGGGCCTGGGTCTTCTCCTTCCTCGACTCCCGGATGCCGCTGCTGGTCGCCGACTCGCACGGCGTCCGGATCAGGCTGGGACGCACGTGGCGCGGCATGGCCTGGTCGGACCTCGAGGAGGTCGAGTACACCCCCCGCCGCGGACCGTTCCGGGACGGCCGGCTGGTCCTGTTCCCGCGCGATCTCGAGCACGAACTGGCCTTGCTCGGTCCGGCCGGGCGAAGGCACGCCAAGGCCAGCGACCGGATGCATGGCGCGCCGTTCGCGCTGCCTCTCGGGCTCACCACTCGGGTGCTCGGCGCGCACGGCGATCTGGCGGGTGCCCTCGAGTCCTTGGCCGATGGCCGATCCCAGGTGGTCGAGGTGCTGCCTGGTGCGTCGGAGAACGAGCCGACCGGGCTCGAGGACTACTACGCGGGCGCCGCTCCGGACGACGAGGCAAACGACGAGCAGGCTGAGGCCGCGACCGTCGTCCCGCCCGCAGCCGCGGCACTCGTCGCCAGCCCGACCCCGAGCCCGCTGCGCGACGTACGGCCCGCGGTTCGGTCCGAGGTCGAGCATGAGCGTGAGTGGGACACCCAGACGCAGTCCATCGACCTGCCGGCGATCGCGCCCGCCGCGACGACGTTCGTGATCGACGACCTGGCCGCGCGGGAGGCCGTGGAGCCGGTCATCGGCCCGGAGCTCAGGGCGGCTCGGCAGCGACTGCGGCTCTCGGTCGACCAGCTCGCCGAGCGGACCCGGATCCGCCCGCACGTCATCGAGGCCATCGAGATCGACGATTTCGCTCCATGCGGAGGCGACTTCTACGCCCGTGGCCACCTGCGCACCCTCGCCCGCGTGCTCGGTGTCGATGTGACACCGCTGCTGGCGACCTACGACGAGCGGTACGCCGACGCCCCGATCGACCCGCGACGGGTCTTCGAGGCGGAGCTGGCCACCGGCCGCAACGGCCCGATCCGTGGTGTGAAGGGCGGCCCGAACTGGTCAGTCATCGTCGCCGCGGTGATGACGGTCGTGCTCGCCTGGTCGGTCGCCCGGCTGGTGATGGACCACCCGAGCGCGGTCTCGCCGTCCTCGCCCACGCTTGCCGACGGCTCGGCCGGGCTGACCAGCGGCGGCCAGTCGGCAGCCGCCCCGGTCCCCGTCACGATCACCGCGGCCGGTGGCGGCGCCCACGTCGTGGTCCGCGACGGCACCGGAAAGCTGGCGTTCACCGGATCGCTCGCCTTCGGTCAGTCGCGCACGCTCAAGGTCTCGCCGCCGGTCCGGATCCAGTCCACCGACGGCTCGCTCGAGGTCACGGTCAACGGCCAGAGCCAGGGCGCCATGGGCAAGACCGGTCAGCCCGCGCAGGACATCTACACCGGGCGGTAGACGGGCGCGGGCCGAGTTTCGTCGGTCGGCCGACGAAACTCGTGGTTGGACG
>DOWL01000112.1:0-1329 GCA_003519585.1 Nocardioides sp.
TCGATGGACTACGAGGTGTTCCTGCTCTCACGGATCCGGGAGATCTACCTGCGGACCCGCGACAGCAGCGGCGCGGTGGCCGACGGGCTCGCCGCGACGGCGAAGGTGATCAGCGCCGCGGCGTTGATCATGACCGCGGTCTTCGGGGCGTTCGTCTTCGACGACCAGTTCTTCCTCAAGATCATCGGGATCGGGATGGCCGCCGCCGTGATCATCGACGCGACCGTTGTGCGGCTGCTGCTGGTGCCCGCCACGATGGAGCTGTTAGGCGACCGGGCCTGGTGGATGCCGGCCTGGCTCGACCGGGTGGTCCCGCACCTGGATGTCGAGGGTGGCGCGGTGGAGTCCGAGCCGGTGCCCGTCACCGTCACCGTCAACTAGCGTGGCGGCATGCTGCACGCGCACACCGTCGAGCAGGTCCGGGCGGCCGAGCGGGAGCTGATGGCCCGGCTGCCGGCGGGGGCGCTGATGCAGCGGGCGGCGGCCGGCCTGGCCACCGCGGTGCTGGACCTGCTCGGCTCGGCGTACGGCCGCCGGGTGCTGCTCCTGGTCGGCTCGGGCGACAACGGCGGCGACGCGCTGTACGCCGGCGCGATGCTCGCCCGTCGCGGGGTGGCGGTCGAGGCCTGGCTGCTGGGCGACCGGGCGCACGACGAGGGAGTCCAGGCGTTGCGGCGGACCGGCGGCCGAGTGGTCGCCGGTCCGGGCGCACGCCCCGACCTGGTGGTCGACGGGATCGTCGGCATCGGAGGGCGGGGCGGCCTGCGAGCCGATGCCGCGGCGGCGCTCAAGCTGCTGCACGGCGTCCCCGTCGTCGCGGTCGACACCCCGAGCGGAGTCGACGTCGACACGGGCGAGGTGGCCGCCAGTGCCAGCCATGTCGAGGCAGAGCTCACCGTCACCTTCGGGACGCACAAGGTCTGTCACCTGGTCGATCCGGGGGCGCGGGCCTGCGGCGCCGTCCACCTCGTCGACATCGGCCTCGACCTGCCCGAGCCGGCTCTCGAGAGCCTGCAGCCCCCCGATGTCGCGGCCCTGCTGCCGAGGCCGGCGCTGGACGGTCAGAAGTACACCCGGGGGGTCGTCGGCGTCCGGGCCGGCAGTGCCCGATATCCCGGCGCCGCGCTGCTCAGCGTGGCCGGCGCCAGCACCGGCCTGTGCGGCATGGTGCGGTACGTCGGCGAGGACGCGGTCGCCCACACAGTCCGCGAGCAGCACCCCGAAGTGGTCGGCGCGGGGCGGGTGCAGGCGTGGGTGGTCGGCTCGGGCGGTGGCGAACGGGCCGGGGAGGAGCTGACGGCGGCACTCGCCGACGGCGTCCCGGTGGTA
>DOWL01000112.1:1448-2015 GCA_003519585.1 Nocardioides sp.
CTCGCCGACGGCGTCCCGGTGGTGGCCGACGCCGATGCGCTCGCCCACGTGCGGCCGGGGCAGGCAGCCGTACTCACCCCGCATGCCGGCGAGCTGGCCACGATGCTCGCCGAGGAGCGCGCGGACATCGAGGCCCGGCCGCTGCACTACGCGCGCCTGGCCGCCGAGCGCTATCAAGCGGTGGTGCTGCTCAAGGGGCGCCGCACGATCATCGCGCGGCCCGACGGTCGCACCCGCGTCAACACCACGGGCACCGCGTGGCTGGCCACCGCCGGCGCGGGCGACGTGCTCGGCGGGGTCGTCGGTGCCCTGCTCGCGGCCGGCCTCACGCCGTACGACGCCGCCAGCGTCGGCGCCTGGCTGCACGGTGCCGCCGCCACGCTGGTGAGCGACGGCGGTCCGCTGGTGGCCGGTGAGCTCGCCATGGCGGTCTCCGAGGTGGTCCGCGAGGTGCTGGAGTGAGGGCGGAACTGGTCGTCGACGTCGCGGCGATCCGGCACAACGTGCGGCTGCTCAAGGCCCATACGGGCACCGCGATGATGACCGTGGTCAAGGCCGACGGCTACG
>DOWL01000112.1:2135-10037 GCA_003519585.1 Nocardioides sp.
CCGTGGTCAAGGCCGACGGCTACGGGCACGGCCTGGCCGAGGCCGGTCGGGCGGCGCGGGCCGGCGGCGCGGACTGGCTCGGTGTGGCGACCCTCGACGAGGCCCTCGCGCTGCGGGCGGCGGGCGACACGGGCCGGGTGCTCTGTTGGCTCACCGTCCCGGGTGACGACTGGGCCGCGGCCATCGAGCAGGGCGTCGACGTGACGGCCTACTCGGTCGCCGAGCTCGACGCGATCGCCGCCACCGGCCGGCGGGCCCGGGTACAGCTCAAGGTCGACACCGGCCTGAGCCGCGGCGGCGTACCGCTGGCCAGCTGGGCCGACGTCGTCGACAGAGCCCGCCGCGGTGTGGAGGCGGGGGAGTGGGCCGTGACCGGCATCTGGTCGCACTTCTCGAGCAGCGACGAACCCGACGACCCGGCCAACGACGCCCAGGAGCGCGCCTTCCGGGCAGCGCTCGACGTCGCGACCCGCGCCGGCCTGCGCCCCGAGGTCACCCACCTGGCCAACTCGGCGGCCGCCATCCTGCGGCCGAGCTCGCGGTTCGACCTGGTCCGCTGCGGCCTCGCGGCGTTCGGTCTCGACCCGGCACCCGGCCACACCCCGGCGCTCGGACTCCGCCCCGCAATGACCGCGCAGGCCCGGTTGGCCATGGTCAAGCGGGTCGAGGCGGGCGCCGCGGTGTCCTACGGGCGCACGTGGACAGCCGACCGCGAGACGACCCTCGGCCTGGTGCCGGCCGGGTACGCCGACGGGCTGCTCCGGGCCGGCAGCAACCGGGCCGAGGTCGAGGTCGGGTGTCGCCGTCGCCGCGTGCGGGGGCGGATCTGCATGGACCAGTTCGTCGTCGACCTGGGTGACGACGACCCCGGCGCCGGCGCCGTCGTCACCCTCTTCGGGACCGGCGACCACGGCGAGCCCACCGCCCAGGACTGGGCCGAGGCCTGCGACACCATCAGCTACGAGATCGTGACGCGCATCGGGGGGCGGTTCACCCGCCGGTACGTCGACAGCGAGACAATGAGCCGGTGAGTACGCGAGGCCGCATTCTCGGGGCTGCCGCCGGCGCTGTCGGACTGGCCGCCGCAGGCGCCGTCCTCGGCATCAACCGGCAGAACCGCGCCATCCGCCACCGCAGTGACGACTCGACGCCGTTCGGCTCGCTCCGGTCCGCGCCGATCACGGTGATCGCCGACGACGGTGTACCCCTCCACGTCGAGGTGGACGAGCTCGACGCGGCCGCGCGGGCGCATGCCAGCGGGCTGACCATCGTGTGGGTCCACGGCTACGCGCTCAACCTCGACTGCTGGCACTTCCAGCGCGCGGCCTACCGCGGGCTGGAGCGCTCGGTCTTCTACGACCAGCGCTCGCACGGACGATCCGGTCGCTCGACCGACGGTCACGCCACCATCGACCAGCTCGGCCTCGACCTGCTGACGATCCTCGACACCGTCGTACCCGAGGGGCCGGTGGTCCTGATCGGGCACTCGATGGGCGGGATGGCGATCATCGCCCTGGCCGAGCAGCACCCGGAGCTGTTCGGAGAGCGCATCGTGGGGGTCGGGCTCATCTCGACCACCGCCGGTGAGCTCGATCCCGGCCGGATCGTGCTGCCGCTCCTGCCCGCCAAGCTGGGCGGGCAGCTGGCCACCCGGACCGTCCGCACCCTGGCCCGCAACCACCGGCTCGTCGACGGCGTACGCCGGGCCGGCCGGTCGGTGGGCGTCGTGGCCACCGACCTGTTCGCGTTCGGCGACGAGGTCCCGGCGGCGTACGTCGACTTCGTCGACTCGATGCTCTCGCAGACGCCGTTCGAGGTCGTGGCGGAGTTCTTCCCGAGCTTCCGCAGCCTCGACAAGTTCGACAGCGTCGAGGTGATCGGACGGGTGCCGACCACGATCATCTGCGGTACGACCGACCGGCTCACCTCGATCGGGCACAGTCGCAAGCTGCACGAGCGAATCCCGGGCTCCACGCTCCTCGAGTGCGACGAGGCGGGACACATGGTGATGATCGAGCGCCACGGGCAGGTCAACGCCGCGCTCGACCAGCTCCTGTCCGCCGCGGCCGAGCGGGTCGAGCAGTGGTGAGTGAGCGGCCGGTCGAGGTGAAGCCGGTCGGTGCCGACGAGGCCGAGACGGTGCACGCGGTCGTGCATGCGGCGTTCGAGGCCCGCCCGCCGTTGGACCCGCCGGCCGCCGCGCTCTCCGAGACCGCCCGGCACCTCGAGGAGCGGCTGGCCCACCACGGTGGGCTCTTGGCGCGGGTCGACGGCGTACCGGCCGGAGCGCTCGTGCTCGACCCCGTCGGCAGCTCCATGTACCTCCGCCGCTTCGGCGTCGTCCCGACCGCGCAGGGCCACGGCGTCGCGACCGCGCTGATCGAGGCGGCGGTCGATGCCGCCGACGGGTACGACGACCTCACCGTCGTGGCCCGCGAGGAGCTGCCCGGCACGATCCGGTTCTGGGAGCGGCAGGGGTTCCGCGAGGTGCGCCGCGAGTCGCCCAACGTCGAGCTGCGCCGGCCGCTGCGCACCGCGGTCTATCAGGCACCCGACGCGGAGGCGATGCGCTCCCTGGGCCGCTCGCTCGCCGGACAGCTCGCGCCCGGAGACCTGATCGTGCTCACCGGCTCGCTGGGCGCCGGCAAGACGACGTTCACCCAGGGGCTCGGAGCCGGGCTCGGCGTCCGGGGTCAGGTCACCTCGCCGACCTTCGTGATCGCCCGGGTCCATCCCAGCGAGGTCGGTGGTCCCGCTCTGGTGCACGTCGACGCCTACCGGCTCGGCGGCATCGACGAGCTCGACGACCTCGACCTCGACACCTCGCTCGACCAGGCGGTGACCGTGGTCGAGTGGGGCGAGGGGCTCGCCGAAGGATTGTCCGAGTCGCGACTCGAGGTCGACATCGTGCGCAGCGAGTCCGAGGAGGACGGTGAGCACCGCCGGGTCGAGGTCACTCCCGTCGGCCCACGCTGGCACGCGCTCTCCTTCCAAGGGCTCGGCTGATGCCCGTCATCGCACACGTGAGCGACACCCACTTCGGTGGTCCGCCGGATGCGCGGGACCGCGCCGAACGGATCCTCGCGCATCTGCTGGAGATGGACCCGCGCCCAGACGCGCTGGTGGTCAGCGGTGACATCGCCGACCACGGCCTGCCCGAGGAGTACGCCGAGGCGCGCGCCGTCCTCGACACCTGGGATGGTCCCAAGATCGTCGGCACCGGCAACCACGACGTGCGGGAGCAGTTCGTCGCCCAGTTCGGCCCTGCCGTCGGGGTCCTCGACGTCGGCCGGACGCGCCTCGTCATGCTCGACTCGTTGGTCGACGCCGTCGACGGCGTCCGGCAAGACCACGGCGTGCTCGACGCCGACCAGCTGGCCTGGCTCGACGCACGGCTGGCCGAGGACGACCGCCCGACGTTCGTGAGCCTGCACCACCCGCCCGTCGACATCGGCCTTGAGTTGATGGCCTCGATCTTGCTGCGCGATCCGGGGCCGTTCGAGCAGGTGCTCCGCCGCCACGACCACGTCGTCGCCACCCTGGTCGGCCACGCCCACACCGCGTGCGCGACGACCTTCGCGGGCCGGCCCGTGCTCATCGGTGGTGGCTCCGCCTCGACGGTCACCATGGACGCCGAGCGCCTGCCGCGGGTATGGGAGGGCGCGCCACCCAGCTTCGCGCTGCACCTGTTGCACGACGACGGGCGACTGACCACGCACTGGAGGGCGCTCTGATGTTGTTGGCCTTCGACACCGCCACGCCCTTGGTCACCGTCGCCCTTCACGACGGCGCCGATGTGGTCTGGGAGGGGCTCGCCGAGCGCCCCCTCCAACACGGCGAGCAGCTGGCTCCGCTGATCGACCGCGGGCTCCGGGAGACCGGACTGGTCCGCCAGGACCTCACCGCGATCGCGGTCGGGATCGGGCCGGGGCCCTTCACGGGGCTGCGGGTCGGTCTGGTCACCGCTCGCATGTTGGGCTTCGTCCTCGAGCTGCCCGTCAGCGGCGTGTGCACGCTCGACGTGCTGGCGGTCGAGGCCGCCGACACCGGCGTGGTCGACGCACCTTTTTTGGTCGCGACCGATGCGCGCCGCAAGGAGGTCTACCTAGCGTCGTACGACGCGACCGGCGCGCGGCTCGACGGGCCCGACGTGGCTCGGCCGGCCGCGGTCGCGACCGAGCGCCCGGTGGTGGGCGAGGGTGCGGTGCTCTATCCCGAAGCCTTCCCGCGCGCGACCGGGCCGACCCGGCCGAGCGCCGGCTGGCTGGCCCGAGTGGTCACCGACGAGCGGGCCGCGCTGCACGACCCCGAGCCGCTCTACCTGCGCCGTCCCGACGCCGCCGCGCCCGGTTCGCCCAAGCGGGTGTCGTGATCGTGCGGCTAGCTGACGTCGCCGACGTCGAGGCGATCGCCGCGTCCGAGGCCGACAACCTCGGCGCCGACGCCTGGTCCCGGGGGCTGGTCGCGGAAGGTGTCGAGGGCCGGCTGCCGACCGTGCGCTACCTCGTCGCGGAGCGCGATGGCCAGCTGGTGGGGCATGCGGTCGCGAGCCTGGTCGACGACGTCGCCGAGCTGCAGCGGATCGCGGTCGCGCCCGCCGTACGCCGTCGCGGCGTGGCCCGCGCGCTGCTCGACGAAGTCGTCTCGCTCGCCGAGCAGGAAGGCATGCAGCGGCTGTTGCTCGAGGTCCGCGAGGACAACGACGGGGCGCTCGCCTTCTACGCCGCCCAGGGGTTCGTCGAGCTGGACCGGCGGCCGAAGTACTACCGCGACGGCACCGCCGCCGTCGTGCTGGAGCGTCCCGTGCGGATGCCGTGAGGGTGATGCAGCGATGAGGAGGGTGGCGTGAGCGAGCCTTTGGTGCTCGGCATCGAGACCTCGTGCGACGAGACCGGGGTCGGGATCGTGCGTGGGCAGACGCTGCTGGCCGACGCCGTCGCGAGCAGCGTCGAGGAGCACGCCCGCTTCGGCGGAGTGGTGCCGGAGGTGGCCAGCCGGGCGCACCTCGAGGCGATGGTGCCGACCCTCGAACGCGCCTGCGAGACCGCCGGCGTACGCCTCGACGACGTCGATGCGATCGCGGTCACCAGCGGCCCCGGACTCGCCGGCACCCTCCTGGTCGGCGTGGCTGCGGCCAAGGCCCTGGCGATCGGGCTCGGCAAGCCGCTGTACGGCGTCAACCACCTCGCCGCGCACGTCGCCGTCGACCAACTCGAGCACGGGCCGCTCCCCGACCCGTGTCTGGCCCTGTTGGTGAGCGGCGGCCACTCCTCGCTGCTCAAGGTCGAGGACGTCACCACCACGGTCGAGCCGCTCGGGGCCACCATCGACGACGCCGCGGGTGAGGCCTTCGACAAGGTGGCCCGGCTGCTGGGGCTTCCCTTCCCGGGGGGTCCGCACATCGACCGCTCGGCGACGTCCGGCAGCTCGGTGGCCATCGACTTCCCGCGCGGGCTGACCAGCCGCCGCGACCTCGAGCGCCACCGGTTCGACTTCTCCTTCTCGGGGCTCAAGACCGCGGTCGCGCGGTGGGTCGAGGCGCGCGAGCGCAACGGTGAACCGGTGCCCGTCGCCGACGTCGCGGCGTCGTTCCAGGAGGCGGTCTGCGACGTGCTGGTCCGCAAGGCCCTCGACGCCGCGTCGGCCACCGGGGTCGACGACCTCCTCATCGGCGGCGGTGTCGCGGCCAACTCCCGGCTCCGTGCGTTGGCCGAGGAGCGGGCGTCGAAGGTCGGCGTCCGGGTGCGAGTCCCGCGGCCGGGGCTCTGCACCGACAACGGCGCCATGGTGGCGGCTTTGGGCGCCGAGATGGTCGCCCGCGGCCGCACTCCGTCGGAGCTGGACCTCCCGGCCGACAGCAGCCTGCCGGTCACCACGGTGCTGGTCTGAGTGCCGGAGGCAGCCGATACGGTGGCGCCATGCAGCAGGTGAAGGCCGTGGTGGCGCGGGCCAAGGGAGCGCCGGTCGAGCTGGTCACGATCAATGTGCCGGACCCGGGGCCGGGTGAGGCAGTGGTGAAGGTCCAGGCGTGCGGGGTCTGCCACACCGACCTGCACTACCGGGAGGGCGGGATCAACGACGACTTCCCGTTCCTGCTCGGGCACGAGGCGTCCGGCGTGGTCGAGGCCGTCGGCCCCGACGTGACCGGTCTGGAGCCCGGCGACTTCGTGGTGCTCAACTGGCGCGCGGTCTGCGGCAACTGCCGGGCCTGCAACCGTGGCGAGCCGTGGTACTGCTTCGCGACGTTCAACGCGACCCAGAAGATGACGCTCGAAGACGGGACCGAGCTGTCCCCGGCGCTGGGCATCGGCGCGTTCGCGGAGAAGACGCTGGTCGCGGCCGGCCAGTGCACCAAGGTCGACCCGTCGGCGCGGCCGGCGGCGGTCGGGCTGCTCGGCTGTGGCGTGATGGCCGGGATCGGTGCCGCGATCAATACCGGCGGGGTGACCCGCGGCAAGTCGATCGCCGTCATCGGCTGCGGCGGCGTGGGTGTGGCCGCGGTCGCGGGCGCGGCGCTGGCCGGGGCCTCGCCGATCATCGCGGTCGACATCGACCCCAAGAAGCTCGAGGCCGCCAAGCGGATGGGCGCGACCCACACCGTCGACTCATCCGCGACCGACCCGGTCGCGGCGATCCAGGAGCTCACCGGCGGACACGGCGCCGACATCGTCGTCGAGGCGGTCGGCCGGCCCGAGACGTGGAAGCAGGCGTTCTACGCCCGCGACCTGGCCGGGACCGTCGTGCTGGTCGGCGTACCGACCCCGGACATGAAGCTGCCCGACATCCCGCTGATCGACGTCTTCGGCCGTGGTGGCTCCCTGAAGTCCTCGTGGTACGGCGACTGCCTGCCCTCGCGTGACTTCCCGATGCTGGTCGATCTCTACCAGCAGGGCCGGCTCGACCTCGACGCGTTCGTGACCGAGGAGATCGGCATCGGCGACGTCGAGGCGGCGTTCCACAAGATGCACCATGCCAGCGACGGACAGAGCGTACTCCGGTCCGTGGTGGTGCTGTGACGCTGCGGCTGGACCACGCCGTCGCGTCAGGGACGTTCAGCCTCGACGGAGAGACCTTCGACGTCGACAACAACCTCTGGGTGGTCGGTGACGACGAGGAGTGCGTCGTGATCGACGCACCCCACTCGGTGCCGGCCATCCTCGACCTCGTGGCAGGCCGCCGGGTGAAGGCGATCCTGCTCACCCACGCCCACGACGACCACTGCCGGGCTGCTCCGGCGCTGCGCGAGGCCGTCAACGACGGCGGCGGAGCCCCGATCTTCCTGCACCCCGACGACCGGCCGCTCTGGGAGCTCACCCACGGCGGCCCCGACGACGTCGACGGCTACCTCTGGGACCTCGACCTGTCCGACGGCTGGGAGCTCCCGGTCGCGGGCACGACGATCCGGACGCTGCACACCCCGGGCCACGCCCCCGGCGGCTGTTGCTTCCTGGTCGAGGACCTCGGCTGCGTCTTCACCGGTGACACGCTCTTCCAGGGCGGCCCGGGCGCCACCGGCCGCTCGTACTCCGACCGTCCGATGCTGGAGTCGTCGATCCGGGAGAAGCTGTTCGCGCTGCCCGACGACACCGTGGTGCACACCGGCCACGGCGACGACACGACGATCGGTGTGGAACGAGCGGGCTCAGCCGACTGGTAGGGCGTTCCGATTCAGAACGGCCGCACCAGCAGGCAGGTCCCGTGGCCATCGACCCGGGTGAGCACGATGGTGGCCTCCTCGTCGCCGGTGAGGGCCAGCCGCTTGCGCAGCTGGTCAGGTACGACGTCGACGCCGCGCTTCTTGATGGTCAGCCGACCGATGCCGCGCTCGTGCAGGGCGGCCCGGAGCTGCTTCTCCCGGTGGGGGAGGGTCTCGAGGATCTCGTAGGAGCGGGCGAACGGCGC
>DOWL01000112.1:10099-27510 GCA_003519585.1 Nocardioides sp.
TGGTCGTAGGAGGGGGCGAACGGCGAGCGGAACGGCGCCTCGGCGGTGACGTAGGCGATGTGCCGGTCGAGCAGTCCGCCACCGACGCCGGCCGCCACTGCGGTGACCAGGCCGGCGCGGATGACGGCGCCGTCGGGCTCGTAGAGGAAGCGCGCAAGGGGGGTGACGTCCGCGCCGGGGTCGTCCTCCTCGGTGAGCGTGGCGAGGCCGCCGTCGCCGATGACCGTGGCGCGGCGCCCGGCGGTGGCGAGCCGGCCACCCCAGAGCGCGGCTTCCTTGACCTCGCCGTGGTCGCTGACCCACTCGGCTTCGACACCAGCCGGGATCACCTCGTGCGGGATCCCCGGCGTGGTCTTCACGCACGCGTCGCGGGCCAGCAGCGCTTCGGCGAACGACCACGGCGGTGTCCACGCGTCGGGTGAGAAGGTCCGGCCCCGGCCGCTGCGGCGGGCCGGGTCGCAGAAGGCGACGTCGAACGGCGTGTGGTCGACGTCCAGCGCATCGGCCACCTGTACGGCGCCGCCGAGGCCCAGCGCGGCCAGGTTGGCGGTGGCCACCTCGACCCGGACCGGGTCGAGGTCGACGCCGGCGGCGGTGATGCCCGCACGGGCGAAGGCGATCAGGTCGCCGCCGTTGCCGCAGCCGAGGTCGACCACGGTCGTGGCTCCGAACGCGTTCAGCCGGGCCGCGCGGTGCGTGGCGACAGAGAGACGCGTGGCCTGCTCCAGCCCGTCGGGGGTGAAGTACATCGAGCCGGCCAGGTCGCCGAACTTGTCCTCGGCCCGCACCCGCAGCTCCGCCTGGGTGAGGGCGACCGCGAGCCGGTCGGACGGCGTACCGGGCGTCGCCCGCTCCAGCGCCGTGTGAGCGCGCAAGGGGTCCGGTTCGTCGAGCGCCGCGGCCAGCGCGAGCACCCGTTGCCCGTCGTCGCTCTGCAGCCAGCGCACCGACTCGACATCCACGCCGCACCCCTTTCCCAGGACCCACGCTGGCACTCCATTGCGGAGAGTGCTAGTTTCGTCGTTGGCACTCTCCGGGTGAGTGTGCCAGCGGACTTTCAAGTTCCACCCACCAGCAAACCCATCCATGGTCAGCACGAAAGTGGAGGTCGACACAGTGTCGGTCAACATCAAGCCCCTCGAGGACCGCATCGTGGTCAAGCCGCTCGACGCCGAGCAGACCACCGCCTCGGGCCTGGTCATCCCGGACACCGCCAAGGAGAAGCCCCAGGAGGGCGAGGTCCTGGCGATCGGTCCGGGTCGCATCGACGACAACGGCAACCGCGTGCCGCTCGACGTGGCCATCGGCGACAAGGTCATCTACAGCAAGTACGGCGGCACCGAGGTCAAGTACGGCGGCGAGGAGTACCTCATCCTGTCCGCCCGCGACGTGCTCGCCGTCGTTTCCTGATCAAGCCCACTCGCGTCACCGTCGGGCCGCACTGAGACCGCGTTCTCGGCGCGGCCCGACGTCTTTCCCATCTCCGAAGCACCCTCCGAAGAAGGATTTCCATGCCCAAGATCCTGGAGTTCGACGAGCGCGCCCGCCGCGCGCTCGAGCGGGGCGTCGACGCCCTCGCGGACACCGTCAAGGTGACCCTCGGCCCCAAGGGCCGCTACGTCGTCCTCGACAAGAAGTGGGGCGCGCCGACCATCACCAACGACGGTGTGACCGTCGCGCGTGAGGTCGAGCTCGACGACCCGTTCGAGAACCTCGGCGCCCAGCTGACCAAGGAGGTGGCGACCAAGACCAACGACATCGCGGGTGACGGCACCACCACCGCCACGGTCCTCGCCCAGGCGATGGTCCACGAGGGGCTCAAGGCGGTCGCCGCCGGAGTCAACCCGATGGGCATCAAGCGCGGCATGGACGCCGCCGCCCAGGCGGTCAGCGACGAGCTGCTCAAGAGCGCCCGCGAGGTCGAGTCCCGTGAGGACATGGCCTCGGTGGCCACGATCTCCAGCCGTGACGAGGTCATCGGCGGCCTGCTCGCCGACGCCTTCGACAAGGTCGGCAAGGACGGCGTGATCACGGTCGAGGAGTCCAACACCATGGGCACCGAGCTGGAGTTCACCGAGGGGATGCAGTTCGACAAGGGCTACATCTCGGCCTACTTCGTCACCGACCCGGAGCGGATGGAGACCGTCCTCGACGACCCCTACATCCTCCTCCACCAGGGCAAGATCTCGGCCGTCGCCGAGCTGCTCCCGCTGCTGGAGAAGGTCATCCAGTCCGGCAAGCCGCTCTTCATCCTCGCCGAGGACGTCGACGGCGAGGCCCTCTCGACGCTGGTCGTCAACAAGATCCGCGGCACCTTCAACGCCGCCGCGGTCAAGAGCCCTGCCTTCGGTGACCGCCGCAAGGCGATGATGCAGGACATCGCGACCCTCACCGGTGGCCAGGTCGTGGCCCCCGAGGTCGGGCTCAAGCTCGACCAGGTCGGCCTCGACGTGCTGGGCCAGGCCCGGCGCGTGGTGATCACCAAGGACAACACCACCATCGTCGACGGTGCGGGCGACTCCGCCGAGGTCGCCGGCCGGGTCAACCAGATCAAGGCGGAGATCGAGAACACCGACTCCGACTGGGACCGCGAGAAGCTGCAGGAGCGGCTGGCCAAGCTGGCCGGCGGCGTCTGCGTGATCAAGGTCGGCGCGGCCACCGAGGTCGAGCTCAAGGAGAAGAAGCACCGCATCGAGGACGCCGTCTCGGCGACCCGCGCGGCCATCGAGGAGGGCATCGTCCCCGGCGGTGGCTCCGCGCTGATCCACGCGGTCTCCGTGCTCGATGGTGACCTCGGCCTCTCCGGCGACGAGGCGGTCGGCGTACGCATCGTCCGCAAGTCGGCCGACGAGCCGCTGCGTTGGATCGCAGAGAACGGCGGCATCAACGGCTACGTCGTGACCAGCAAGGTCCGCGAGCTCGGTGTCGGCAGCGGCTACAACGCCGCCACCGACGAGTACGGCGACCTGGTCGCTCAGGGTGTCCTCGACCCGGTCAAGGTGACGCGCTCCGCGCTGGTCAACGCCTCGTCCATCGCGGGCATGCTGCTCACCACCGAGACGCTCGTCGTCGACAAGCCCGAGGAGGAGGAGCCCGCGGCCGCCGGCGGCCACGGGCACGGCCACGGGCACTGATCCAGGCTGACTGACCTCGCCGAGCCGTCGTCACTCCTTGCGAGTGACGACGGCTCGTTGTCATTTCCCGGTCAGGTCACGGGCTGCAGTCCGGTTCGGGCACCGGCCGGTCCACGCCCTTGCGCAGCCAGATGGTCCGGCCGTCGCAGCCGGTGCCGTGCTCGACGTACCGCTCGGAGATCTCGGCCTCCAGCAGGTCGCCCTGGGCGCTCCAAGTGTCGAAGGGCCACCACTCCACGATCCAGGTCGGCGCCTCGGGGCCTTCGACCAGCTCCCGGAACTGCGTCAGGTCGGGGTCGAGCGCTCGCATCGGCAGGCTCCACAGATAGGGGTACGGCGAGTCGAGGCCGCTCTCGATCTGCAGGTCGGCCCGGCCGCCGAAGACCACGAGGGTGTCGCCGGGCTCGGCGGCCTGCGCCAGGGCCACTCCGGTGTCGTACTCGTGGAACTCCTGCCGGCCGCTGACGTTCCAGAAGCCCCAGCCCACCAGCGAGAGCGCGGCCGAGACCACCATCAGCAGCACCAGCCGCTCGCGCAGCCGGACCGCGAGAAGCGCCAGGGCGACCAGCGTCCCCGGGACGAGCTCGAAGGCGTAGTCCTGCCAGAAGCTGCCGCCCAACGACATCGCCACGACCTCGCAGGCGATCAGCCCGACGACCGCGGCGGTCAGCGGGGCGTCGCGACGCCAATGGTCACGGACCCGCGCGAGATAGGCGACGAGCACGATCGCGATCCCGGTGACGACCAGGATCAGCGCGAGCACCAGGCCGCGCCGTACGGTCGCGCCCACCGAGCCCTCGCCCAGCGCCCCCGCGGCATCGGCCCGGAAGCCGTAGAGCGCGTACCAGAGCTCCCCGAGTCGTACGCCGGCCGCCAGCGCCCAGCCGACGGTGGCCAGCACCGGGATGGCGAAGCCGGCGACCGCGGCTCCGGCGAGCCGGGCCAGCTCCGCGCGCCCGAGCCGACCGGCGAGGTAGCTGGCGACGAACAGGACGGCGATGAAGACCACCGCACTGACCAGGCTCTGCTTGAGTCCGAGCGGGATGCCGGCCAGCAGCCCCGCCGCCAGGGCCGGCCAGGCGGCTCGGTCGCGGACCGCCACCAGGGCCAGTCCGACCGCAGCGACCAGGAACGGCAGCGCTAGGACCTCGCCCTTCACCGCCACCAGGTCGATCAGCGGCGTGGTCACGAGCGCGGCGGCGCCGACCGCGGTCCACCGGGCCGCGCGCTCGTCGGCGATCAGCCGAGCCACCGCGGCCGCGACCACGACGAGTACGGCGCACGCGACGGCTCCGACCACCCGCACGGCCAGCGGACCGGCCAGAGCGTCGCCCAGCTTGAACAGGGCCAGCAGCGGGGGCGGCTTGTCCACGAAGAAGGCGCCGTACACGCTGTCGGGGCTCGGGTCCCACGCCCGCGCCACCAGCACGAACCCGGCCTCGTCCGCGCGGACCGGCCGGGTCAGCCCCGAGAGTCGGAGCAGGAACGCCGCGGCGGCGGCGACTGCCACCGTCCACCGCCCGCCGATCATGCGCGCCATCTTCGCAAGCAGGACGGAGCGCTCGACGTCACTGGCCCGTTCGGGGCATGTCGACCCTCGAGGGTCCGCCGTAGATTTCCCGGATGCGCCGACCCCTCCCCGCCGTCGTTCCCGTGCTCACCGCCGTCGCGGTCTCCCTCGTCCTGACCCTGTCGGGCTCCGCCTCGGTCGCGGCCAAGCCGAAGCACCCCGACCACGCCTCGGTCACCGACAAGCGCGGCGACGCGCCGGCGGGGATCGACCTGCTGTCCGGCACGTACAGCATCACGCGCAAGAAGGCGGTCTGGTCGGTGCGGCTCGCCAGGCTCACCGAGACCACGTTCGTCGCCTTCGAGTCGTGGCCGCTCAACTCGGCATGGGATCGGATCGCGGTCTTCCGTGAGGGCGGCAAGACCGTCGGGCGGGTGTACTTCGTCGACAACGAGGAGGAGACGACGCCGTACCTCCGCAAATGCCCCGGCCTGAAGATCACCTGGAAGCCGTCGAAGGCCAAGGTGCGGGTCGTGGTGCCGCGTGGCTGCATGCAGGCCTCCCTGCCCGGTTACGGTCCCTACGAGTTCCGGGTGTTCTCGCGATTCGGCGGCTCGCGGGGAGGGCCGGGCGACACGATGCGCGTCAAGACACTCGACGTCGCGGGACGCTGACCCACGCCTGAAACACGGACGACTCGGCCGCGCAACGTCCGCGGCGCACCCTGCCCTCATGCTCTGGCGCGTCCGCACGACCCTGCCCGACCGGCCCGGCGCGCTCGCGCTGCTGGCCGAGCAGTGTGGCATGGCCGACATCAACATCCTCGGCCTGCAGATCTTCCCGGGCGTCGAGGCGGTCACCGATGAGCTCGTGCTGCGCGCGCCGGACGACTGGGCGCCGGAGCGGCTGATCGCCCTGGTCGAGGCGTCGGGGGGTACGTCGGTGCGGGTGCTCGCCTGCACCGAGGCGGCGCTGACCGACCAACCCACCCGCTACGTCCAGGCGGCCCGCGAGATCGTCGAGCGGCCGACGATCTTCCCGGAGGTCGTGGCCCGACTCTTCGACGCGGAGGCCGAGCCGCCCGGTGAGGTCGGCGACGCGATGGAGCTGACGGTGGGCGACGTCGTGGTCCAGGTCTGGCGGGCGACCGCGTTCACCGCCACCGAGCACGCACGCGGCGCCGCGCTGGCCGCCCTGGTGAGCGACGTCCTGGCCGAGGTGCCGCACGACCGGTTGAACGTCGACGGGCGCCCGTCGTACGTCGTGACCGACGACGCCGTCTCGGCGGTCGTCGACGGCGTCGTGGTGGGCCGGGCCAAGCTGCTGCCTTCCGACGAGCCGGGCACCCGGGCGCTCAGCCTCAACGTCGAGCCCGGGTGGCGCCGGCGCGGGGTCGGCACCCGACTCCTGGTCGACGCGGGCCGGCTGGCCAACGCACTCGGTGCCGACGAGGTCGTGCTGGCCACCCGGAGCGGCAACGAGGCGGTGCTGCCGCTGGTGCTCTCGGCCGGCTTGCGCGGCCGGATCCGGATGGCCGGCAACGAGCTCACCGTGCGGGTCCCGGTGCGCGACCTGCGCCCGCTGCCCCTCTAGCCACCACCACTAGACTGCTCAAGGTGGAGCTGCCCGAGAAGTTTGCCGCACTGGGTCTCACGTACGACGACGTCCTGCTGTTGCCCGGCCACTCGGATCTCGCGCCGGCCGACATCGACACCTCGACCCGGCTGACCCGCGAGATCAGCCTCCGAGTCCCACTGGTCAGCGCCGCGATGGACACCGTGACAGAGTCGCGGATGGCGATCGCGATGGCCCGCCAGGGCGGCCTCGGCGTCCTCCACCGCAACCTGTCGATCGAGGATCAGGCCTACCAGGTCGACCTGGTGAAGCGGACCCAGACCGGCATCATCTCCAACCCCGTCACGATCGGCCCCGACGCGACGCTCGAGCAGCTCGACCAGCTGGCGGGCGAATACCGCATCTCCGGGTTCCCGGTCGTCGACACCGACAGCCGGCTGCTCGGCATCATCACCAACCGCGACCTGCGCTTCACCCCGGTCGCGGAGTGGGCGACCACGAAGGTCGACGAGGTGATGACCCCGATGCCGCTCATCACCGGTCCGGTCGGCATCTCCCGCGAGGACGCCACCCTGCTGCTGCGCAAGCACAAGCGCGAGCGGCTGCCGCTGGTCGACGAGAAGGGCCGGCTCGGCGGGCTGATCACCGTCAAGGACTTCGTGAAGTCCGAGCAGTTCCCGCTCGCCTCCAAGGACGGCGACGGGCGGTTGATGGTCGGTGCCGCGATCGGCTACTTCGGCGATGCCTGGCAGCGCGCCACCACCCTGATCGAGGCGGGCGTGGACGTCCTGGTCGCCGACACCGCGCACGGCGACGTCCAGCTGTTGCTCGACATGGTCAAGCGGCTCAAGACCGACCCGGCCACCTCCCACGTGCAGGTGATCGGCGGCAACGTCGCCACCCGCGAAGGCGCCCAGGCGTTCGTCGATGCCGGCTCCGACGCGGTCAAGGTCGGGGTCGGGCCTGGCTCGATCTGCACCACCCGGGTAGTGACCGGCGTCGGCGTACCCCAGGTCACCGCCGTCTACGAGGCGGCGCTCGCCTGCCGGCCGGTCGGCGTACCCGTGATCGCCGACGGCGGGCTGAAGTACTCCGGCGAGATCGCCAAGGCCATCGTCGCCGGCGCCGACACCGTCATGGTCGGCTCGCTGCTCGCCGGCTGCGAGGAGTCGCCGGGCGACCTGGTCTTCGTCAACGGCAAGCAGTTCAAGTCCTACCGAGGCATGGGCTCGCTCGGTGCCATGTCCTCGCGCGGCAAGAAGTCCTACTCCAAGGACCGCTATTTCCAGGCCGAGGTCACCAGCGACGACAAGATCGTCCCCGAGGGCATCGAGGGCCAGGTCGCCTACCGTGGCCCGCTGGCCGCCGTCGCCCACCAGCTGATCGGCGGCCTCAACCAGTCGATGTTCTACGTCGGCGCCCGGACCATCCCCGAACTGCAGGACAAGGGCCGGTTCGTGCGCATCACCTCGGCCTCGCTCAAGGAGAGCCACCCCCACGACGTCCAGATGACCGTCGAGGCGCCGAACTACTCGGGCTGACGCAGGACACGCCTAGAGGTAGAGCCCGGTCCCGTCGTTGCGCCCGGTGGGCGAGGTCGACTCCGGCAGGTCCTCGGGTCGCAGCTGGGTGACCACCTCGGCGATGGGGTCGGTCATCGCGGTGATCCGCAACGCCTGCCGGGTCACGGCGTCCTCGAAGACGTTGCGGACGAACCGCCCGTTGCCGAACGCCTCCGGCCGCGGGTCGGGGACCAGCCTGCGGAACGAGGTCTCGACGCCGTCGAGGAGCGAGAAGCCCGCCTTCGCGGCGTACAGCCGGAAGATCGCCCAGAGTTCGTCGGGGGAGTAGTCGGCGAAGCCGATCGTGGTCGGGAAGCGGGAGGCGACGCCGGGGTTGGACTCGACGAACCGCTGCATCTCGCGCGGGTAGCCGGCCACGATCACCACCACCTCGTCGCGGCGGTCCTCCATCAGCTTGAGCAGCGTGGCGACCGCCTCGTGGCCGAAGTCGCGGAAGGAGTCGGCCGGGACCAGGGAGTAGGCCTCGTCGATGAAGAGCACGCCACCGATGGCCTGGTTGAAGCGGGCAGTGGTGCGTGGCGCGGTCTGCCCGATGAACTCTCCGACCAGGTCCGCGCGACCCACCTCGATGAGGTGGCCGTGGGCCAACACCCCCAACTGGGCGTAGATCCGGGCCAGCAGCCGGGCCACGGTGGTCTTCGCGGTGCCCGGGTTGCCGGTGAAGACCATGTGCCGGGACCGTTCGGACGGTGGCATGCCGGCCTGGGTGCGCAGCTGCTCGGCACGCAGCTCGGCGACCAACCGCCGGACCTGCTCCTTGACCGGTGCCAGGCCGACCAGCTCCTCGAGCTCGGCCATCGGGTCGCCGATCTCGACCTCGGGCACGGCCAGGTCGGGGACGCCCTCGTCGCCCTCGGTCGCCGGCTGTCGGACGCCGTCCGCCGTACCGCCCGCGCCCGTGGCCGGTCGCCGCGCCCGGTCCTCGAGCAGCTTGGCCGCCATCGGGTTGACGACCACCGGCGGTGCCCGGAAGACGCTGGTGAGGTCGTCGAGGTAGCCGATCCGGCTCGGGCAGGAGGTCGACTTGGCGAAACTGGGCAGCCCGGCGAGCAGCTCGGCCACCTGGGTCCCCATGCCGAGCCAGAGCCGGACCGCGTCGATCTCGCCGTTGACCATGCCGCGGGCGAGCCAGCCGCGGTTGTCCGACATCCAGTCGGGGCCGTCGAAGCCCGGGCGCAGCCGCTCGAACGCCGCGTTGACCGACCCGAACCGCTCGCTCCCCACCGCCGCCGCGAGCGCGGCCGGCAGTTCGTCGACCCGGTCGTAGAGCGCCATCGACGCGATCACCTCGTCGATCGGCTGGGCCCGGCTCACCACGCTGCTCAGCACCTGGTGCGCGGCGTCCAGTCCGCTCAGCGACCACACCAGCTGGGAGGTCCACCCCCGGCCCTCTGAGAACACCTGGGCGTCCTGCTCGGTGCAGATCCGCTCGCGCCAGGTCTTCGAGACCACCTCCCAGGTCGCGGTCTCGTGGAGTGCGCGCAGTTCGGGGTCGTCGAGCGCCCGGCGCAGCATCGCGGTGAAGGTCGCCGCTCGCGGGGCGTACAGCGGGATGTCGGCGAAGGCCGCGACGCACTCCAGGCTGAGCTCGAGCGCCTTGATCCGAGCCTCGGCGCCGAGGTCGCGCTGGCGCCACCACAGGTCGAGGTGCCAGGTGTCGTCGCTGTTGACGTAGTAAGGTGATCCGTGGCTCGGTGAAGGTGTAGGAGTCCGACAGCCACGGCTTGAGCAGGATGTCGCCGAGGCTGGCGTAGCTCCCCGCCCAGGTCGGGATGGCGCTCGGCAGGAAGGTGATCAGGTTCCACAGGAACGGCACCGTGCCCGACGTGCCAGGCTTCCAGCTGTCCGAGGGCGGCACCCCGCCCTGTCCGCGCGGGTCCTCGGCGAGTGGCCGGAGCCGCTGCTGGGTCGCCTCCAACCAGCCGGGCGGCAGCACCCACGGGTCGGAGGTCCCGAGGACGTCGAGGTGCGGTTCGGGGCGCAGCAGCGGCGCGAGGTGGTCGGGCAGCACGAGCATGGCGCTCGCAGTCTGCCGCACACCTCGGAAAAAGCTCGACTGTCTGCCGAATTCCGAGGTCCGGGCCGCTCTGGGAGACTCGCACCGTGACCGAGATCGAGATCGGCCGGGCCAAGCGCGCACGCCGCGCGTACTCCTTCGACGACGTGGCGATCGTCCCGTCGCGGCGCACCCGCGACCCCGAGGAGGTCAGCGTCGACTGGCAGATCGACGCCTACCGCTTCGAGTTGCCGGTGCTCGCCGCCCCGATGGACTCGGTGATGTCACCCGCGACCGCGATCGCGCTCGGCAAGTACGGCGGCCTCGGGGTGCTCAACCTCGAGGGGCTCTGGACCCGGTACGAGGACCCGACCCCGATGCTGGCCGAGGTCTCCGGCCTCCGCGGCGAGCAGGCGACGGCCCGGCTGCAGGAGATGTACTCCGAGCCGATCCGCGAGGAGCTGATCACCGAGCGGCTCCGCGAGATGCGCGACGCCGGGGTCACCGTGGCCGGCTCGCTGTCGCCGCAGCACACGCGGGAGTTCGCCAAGGCGGTCGTCGACGGTGGGGTCGACATCTTCGTGATCCGCGGTACGACGGTCAGCGCCGAACACGTCTCCTCGCAGGCCGAGCCGCTCAACCTCAAGGAGTTCATCTACGAGCTCGACGTTCCCGTGATCGTCGGCGGCTGCGCCACCCATCAGGCGGCGCTGCACCTGATGCGCACCGGGGCGGCCGGCGTCCTGGTCGGCTTCGGTGGCGGCGCCGCGCACACCACCCGCACCGTCCTCGGCGTCGCCGTACCCATGGCGTCCGCGGTCGCCGACGTCGCCGCCGCCCGGCGCGACTACCTCGACGAGTCGGGTGGCCGCTACGTCCACGTGATCGCCGACGGCTCGATCGGCAAGTCCGGCGACATCGCCAAGGCGATCGCCTGTGGCGCCGACGCGGTCATGGTCGGTTCCCCGTTCGCCCGCGCCAGCGATGTGCCCGGGCATGGCTTCCACTGGGGCGCCGAGGCGCACCACAAGTCGCTCCCGCGCGGCGAGCGAGTCGAGTTCGAGACGGTCGGCACGCTCGAGGAGATCCTCTTCGGCCCTTCCCGGGTCGCCGACGGCACGATGAACCTCATCGGCGCTCTCAAGCGCTCGATGGCCACCACCGGCTACACCGAGCTCAAGGAGTTCCAGCGGGTCGAGGTCGTGGTCGTCGACTAGGGCAGCGTCGCCAGCAGCGCCCGCGCGTACGCCGCCTCGGGGGTCACGTCGAGGAAGCGGTCCATGCCGACGGTGACGGCGTACCCCTCCGGCGGTCCGGGCACCCGCTCCAGCCGCACGAACGCGCGGCCGAGCAACGCCCGGAGCTGATCCTCGCGGGGCAGCCAGACCGCCTCGTGCGCCTCCAGGCTGTCCAGCGCCCACTCGGTGGTGCCGTTGAAGGCCAGGATCGGCGGGCCCTCGGGCGGCTGCACGGTCTGCACCACCATGTCGCTGAGCACGAAAACGTGCTCGTCGAGGTCGCGATCCGGTACGACGAACGCGTCGCCCGGCGCCGGCTGCCAGACCACGCCGGCATCGCGGAGGGCGAGGGCGAGGTCGAGCGACAGCACACCACCAGTGTGCGCCCTCGGCGTCAACCCGGGTCAGCTACGGCGCAGCCCCGGCGGCCGGCCCAGTGCCTCGACATCGGCGGCAACCTCCTCGGCGGCAGCGCCGGTCAGTCGCACGACCCGGATCGGAGAGCCGGGGTGCCAGAGGTTCCAGCCGACGGGGACGTACGCCGCGCGGGTCACCGCGAACCGACCGGAGCGCCGCTCGGTGAAGGTGAACCGGACCACGATGCCCTGATAGGTGTCTGGCCGGGTCGGCTCCTGCTGGGCGACCAGGTTGCCCATGCCGTAGACGACCCACTTCCCGTGCACGCGGGTGATCGGCTGCACCACGTGCGCATGTTCGCCGAGCACGAGGTCGACGTCGGGGGAGCGGGCCAGCCGGTCGACGAGGGCGACCTGTGCGGCGTTCGGCACGTGGCTGTACTCGTCGCCGCCGTGCAGATGCACCACGACGACGCCGGCACCGGCACGCCGGGCGGCCCGGGCCTGAGCCAACAGGTTCGGTGCGTCCCACATCGACACCGACCACTCGCGCCCCTCCGGCAGCGGGAAGCCGTTGGTGCCGAACGTCCCGGCCACGACCGCGACCCGTACGCCGTCGGCGGTCTCGAGGATCACCGGTCGCGCGCGCTCGGCGGGTGAGCGGAAGGTCCCGACGTGCTCGACCCCGGCGCGCTCGAGCAGGTCGGCGGTGCGCACCAGGCCGTCGTACCCCTGGTCGAGGCTGTGGTTGGACGCCGTCGTGCAGGCGTCGAAGCCGAAGGACCCGATCCACGCCGCGGCCTCGGGCGGCGCGGCGAAGACGGGGAAGTTCTGCAGTGGCGCACCGGGTGCGGCGAACGGCACCTCCTCGTGGCACAGGGCCACGTCAGCGCTGCGGAACAGGCCCCGGATCCCCGCGAACATCGGGTCGAAGTCGAACTGCCCGTGCCCGTCCTCGTGGGCGCTGGCCCACACGGTGTTGTGCCAGAGCAGGTCGCCGCCCATCGCCAGCGTCGCCGTACGGCGAGCCGGTGGGGCCGCTGCGCGCGAGGCGGGTGGTACGGCGGAGCCCGACGTCGAGTCGGCCGCCAGCGCGATGGCTGCGGTGGCCTCGGTGGCCTCGGTGGATGCGCTCGGTGGCCGGTCCGGATGCGGCGCCCCGGCGGCGGCCAGGAGCGCCGCGAACGCCGCGACAGCACCCAGTGCCGCACGTGACCGACCCCCCACGAGGACAGTGACGCACGACGGGGCTCGCGGGTTGCGTCGCCACGCCTGAGACACTGGCCGGTATGGACCGTCGTCCGAGTGCTCTCAGCCCGGACGCCCGGGCCCAGGCCCTCACCGGCCTGGCCGATCCGCACGTCGAGGAGCTCGACGTGCTCGTCGTCGGGGGCGGGGTGGTCGGCGCGGGCGTGGCTCTCGACGCGGTCACCCGGGGTCTCTCGACGGGGCTCCTCGAGCAGCGCGACCTGGCGAGCGGGACGAGCAGCCGGAGCAGCAAGCTGATCCACGGCGGGCTGCGCTACCTCGAGATGCTCGACTTCGGGCTGGTCCGTGAGGCCCTCCAGGAGCGCGGGCTGCTGCTCACCCGACTCGCTCCGCACCTCGTGCGCCCGGTGCCGTTCCTCTATCCGCTGACCCATCGCGGCTGGGAGCGCCCCTACGTCGGCTCCGGCCTCCTGCTGTACGACGCGATGGCGCGCTTCGGCCCCGCGGAGCCGGGGTTGCCCCGACACCGCCACCTCTCCCGCAAGGCGGTCGCCCGGATCGCGCCCGACTTCGCGCCGGAGTCGATCGCGGGGGCGATCCGTTACTACGACTGCCAGGTCGACGACGCCCGGCTGGTGCTGACCCTGGCCCGGACCGCGGCCAGCCACGGCGCCCGGATCGCCACCCGGGTCAAGGTCGTCGGCTTCCTCCGCGAGGGCGAGCGGGTGGTCGGCGTACGCGCGCGCGATCTCGAGGAGGGCCGCGACGTCGAGATCCGAGCTCGGGTCGTGGTCAACGCCGCCGGAGTGTGGACCGACGAGATCCAGGAGATGGTCGGCGGCCGGGGCGCCCTCCACGTGCGCGCCTCCAAGGGCATCCACCTCGTGGTTCCGCGCGACCGGATCCGCTCCGAGGCCGGCTTCATCGTGCGCACCGAGACCTCGGTGCTGTTCGTGATCCCGTGGGGCCGGCATTGGATCCTCGGCACGACCGACACCCCGTGGGCACTCGACCGGGCCCATCCCGCCGCCAGTCGCGCCGACATCGACTACGTCCTCGACCACGTCAACGCCATCCTGCGCGAGCCGCTCGACCACGACGACGTCGAGGGCGTCTACGCCGGGCTGCGGCCGCTGCTCTCGGGCGAGTCCGAGCCGACCTCGCGGATCTCGCGCGAGCACACCGTGGTCACCCCCGTGCCGGGTCTGGTGATGATCGCGGGTGGCAAGCTCACGACGTACCGCGTGATGGCCCGCGACGCCGTCGACGCCGCCGCGCACTCGCTGTCCACGACGGGAGCGGGCGTCCGCCCCTCGATCACGCATCGGGTGCCGCTCCTCGGCGCCGACGGGTTCGAGACCCGCACCAACCAGCGGGTCCGGCTGTCGCGCCGCTCCGGCTTGCACGTGGCGCGGATCGACCATCTGCTCGGTCGGTACGGCGACCTCATCGACGAGCTCCTGGCCCTGGTCGAGCGCCGCCCCGAGCTGGCCGCGCCGCTGGAGGGCGCCGAGGACTATCTCGCCGCCGAGGTCGTCTACGCCGTCACCCACGAGGGCGCCCGCCACCTCGACGACGTGCTCACCCGGCGCGCGCGGATCTCCATCGAGACCTTCGACCGCGGGGTCCGAGCCGCCCCGGTCGCGGCCGCGCTGATGGGCGCCGAACTCGGCTGGGACGACGCGCGTGTGGCTGACGAGGTCGACCACTATCTACGCCGGGTCGAGGCCGAGCGGCGGAGTCAGACCATGCCCACCGATCAGGAGGCCGACGAGGCGCGGGTGAAGGCTCCGGACATCGTCTGAGCCCACGCAGTGCGCTCGTTCCTCGCGCCCTGCTGCTCGGTTGACAAACTAGAACACGTTCCACCAGTCTGACGCGTGTCAAGAGGAGACGCGCGTCACACCAGGGAGGGCACGTGACCCAGGGGCCCCCGGCCGATCTCAAGCTCCAACGCACCAGCCGTGACCCCAGCACCGTGCCCGGGCTCCTCGAGGACTGGCTGGCCGGCGCGCTGCCACCCGGCGCCGCCCCGGAGGTCACCCTGCGCAGCGGCATCGATGCCAACGGCATGTCCTCGGAGACCCTCGTCTTCGACGCCACCTGGACCGAGGACGGCGAGCGCCGCACCGAGGAGTACGTCGCCCGGGTCGCGCCCTCGCCCGACGAGTTCCCGGTCTTCCAGGGCTACGCCCTCCAGGACCAGTACGACGCCATCCGGATCGTGGGGGGGCGCACGGAGGTACCCGTCCCGACGGTCGGCCTCGTCGAGCCGACCGGGGAGGTGCTCGGCACTCCGTTCTTCCTGATGGGCCGCATCGAGGGCGTGGTGCCGCCCGACGTGCCGCCGTACAACTGGGGCGACAACTGGCTGGCCGACGCCACGCCGGAGCAGCAACGGCGACTCCAGGACAACACGGTGCGCGCCATCGCGGGCCTGCACGCGATCCACGACGCGGCCGACACCTTCGCCTTCCTCGACCGCTCCGGCCACCCCGGCGCGACGCCGCTGGAGCGCAACCTCGCCTGGGTCCGGTCGTGGTACGACTGGTCGGTCCCCGACCTGGGCCGCTCGCCGATCGCCGAGCGCACCCTCGCCTGGCTCGAGGCGCACCTGCCCGACACCAGCGCAGCCGACACGGTGCTGTGCTGGGGCGACTCACGGATCGGCAACGTGCTCTACCGCGACTTCGCCCCGGTCGGAGTCCTCGACTGGGAGATGGCCGCCATCGGTCCCCGCGAGATGGATCTGTCGTGGATGGTGTTCGCGCACATGGTCTTCGAGTCGATCACCGCGGTCTTCGAGATGCCGGGCATGCCGCACTTCATGCGCGAGGACGACGTCAAGGCGACCTACGAGGAGCTCACCGGCGTCCGGCTCGGCGACCTCACCTGGTACCACCTCTACAACGCCGTCCAGTGGTGCATCGTCTTCATGCGCACCGGCGCTCGGCAGATCCACTTCGGCGAGATCGAGCGGCCCGAGGACATCGAGACGCTGTTCCATCACAAGCCGCTGATGGAGCGGCTGCTCGCGGAGGCCGGAGCGTGAGCAAGTACGCCGGCGGCATCGGGCCGCTCGACGAGTACCCGATCCACCAGGCGCCACTACCGGTCGCCTGGGCCGCGAGCACCGACCGGAACTTCTACGACCGCTCCTACTTCAACGCCCACGGTCGCACCGGTGACGTCTTCTGCATCTTCGGTCACGGCTACTACCCCAACCTCGGCACCAAGGACGCCTTCTTCCTGGTCCGTCGGGGCGACGTGCAGACCGCAGTCCACTTCGGCGACCCGATCGACGGCGAGGGCCGCGACCGGCTCGACCAGCGGGTCGGCGCCTACCGGGTCGAGGTCCAGGAGCCGCTGCAGAAGCTGCGCGTGGTGGTCGAGGAGACCGAGGGCATCGCGGCCGACCTGACCTGGGAGGGGCTGTTCCCGGTGTTGCGCGAGCAGCCGCACGTCATGCGCTCCGGCTCCCGGGTGACGTTGGAGGCGCAGCGGTTCGCCCAGGTCGGCTCCTGGGCGGGCACGGTCGTGACCGACGGTGAGGAGCTCGCGGTCACCCCCGACCGCTGGCTCGGCTCCCGCGACCGCTCGTGGGGCATCCGTCCCGTCGGTGAGGCGGTGCCCGCAGGCGCGCCGGCCCAGCCCGAGTTCGAGGGGATGTGGTGGCTCTACGTCCCGATGGCCTTCGACGACTTCGCCGTGGTCCTCATCCTCCAGGAGGAGCCCGACGGGCTGCGCACGCTCAACGACTGCACCCGGATCTGGAAGGACGGCCGGGTCGAGCAGCTCGGCTGGCCGCTGGTGCGGATCCGCTACGCCTCCGGCACCCGGGTCCCGACCGGCGCCTCGATCACCTGCACGACCCCCGCCGGCACCCCGGTCGAGCTCGAGGTCGAGTCCTTGCTCGCCGTACCCATCCACGTCGGCGGCGGGTACGGCGGCGACCCCGACTGGGGCCACGGCGTCTGGAAGGGCCCTGGCTTCGCCGAGCGGGTCACCTACGACCTGACCGCACCCGATGTCGCCGGTCGGGTGATGTTCGGCGTGATCGACCACGTCGGCCGCGCCGTGTGTCGCGAAGGCGGCGGCGCCGGCGTCGAAGGCTGGGGCCTCTTCGAGCACGGCGCCCTCGGCCGGCACGACCCCAGTGGCTTCGCCGACTGGTTCACCCTCGCTCCCTGATCGGAGAACAGCCATGTCCATCGACCGTTTCCTCGACCGCGACACCTTCTTCATCGACGGCGACTGGGCGGCGCCTGCCACGTCCGACGTCCTCGAGGTCGTGAGCCCGCACTCCGAGGAGGTCGTGGCTCGGGTGCCGGAGGGCTCGACCGCGGACATCGACGCGGCAGTGGCCGCGGCCCGGCGGGCCCTCGACGAGGGGCCCTGGCCGCGGCTGTCGCCGCAGGAGCGGATCGACGTCGTCCAGGCGTTCTCGGGGCTGTACGCCGCGAAGCTGGCCGAGATGGCCGAGCTGATCACCGTCGAGATGGGCTCGCCGACCTCGTTCGCCAACCTGGCGCAGTCGCCCGCGCCGTGGATGCAGATCGAGACGTTCCTGGGCATCGCCCGCGAGTTCCCCTGGGAGGAGGAACGCCCTGGTGCGCTCGGCGCACCGGTCGTCGTACGCCGCGAGCCGGTCGGGGTCGTCGCCGCGATCCCGCCGTGGAACGTGCCGCAGTTCACGATCATGTCCAAGCTGGTCCCGGCGCTGCTGGCCGGCTGCACGGTCGTGGTCAAGCCGGCTCCGGAGACGCCGCTGGACGGGTACCTCCTGGCCGAGCTGCTCACCGAGGCCGGC
>DOWL01000112.1:27774-27949 GCA_003519585.1 Nocardioides sp.
TCGCTCGAGCTCGGCGGCAAGTCGGCGGCCATCGTCCTCGACGACGCCGACCTGGCTACCACCATGGCCGGGCTGCGGTTCACCGCGTTGATGAACTCCGGCCAGGCCTGCGTCGCGCAGACCCGCATCCTCGCGTCTCGCCGCAACTACTCCGCCGTCGTCGACGCGCTCGTCG
>DOWL01000167.1:0-7913 GCA_003519585.1 Nocardioides sp.
TCGGCGCGCGGCCCGGCCCGCAGGGCCACACCCGACCTGGGTGCCACGAGCGCAGACCCAGACTTAACTTTCACCCTGCCGATAGGCAGAAGCTCAGAATCCACCTTGTTCGCGGCGGCGACGCCAGCGGTCTTCCATCCGCTCCATGAAGGAGCTGGAGTTGCGGGGGGTGGAGCCGCCCTTGCGGCGGAGCTTGCCGGAGCGGCCGCCGTCGATGACGGTGAAGCCGCGGGAGGGGTGCATCGCGCTGCGCGGGTCGGCGGGTGCCGAAGCGGCCTGCTGTCCGCGGATCGCGGTGAGTGCGATGGTCGCCGAGCCGAGCATCACTACGAAGCCGGCGATGCCGATGGCGAAGCCGACCGCGCCCTTGCCACTCATCACTCCGCCCATGAGCAGCGCGACGCCGAGGACGAAGACGACGCCGGCGGCGATGGCGCGCCGACGTGCCGAGCGACGCAGCGAGGTGCCACGGAGCGTGGAGGCGAACTTCGGGTCCTCTTCGACGAGGGCGCGCTCCATCTGCTCGAGCAGTCGCAGCTCCTCTTCGGAGAGTGGCACCGGTGCCTCCGCAGGGGTCCGGGCGCGCAAAGCGCGGCGGGTGGATGTGGGTCAAGTGTAGGCAGGGGGTCCTCGCTGCACTAGCAGTGTTCACAACATTTAGTACTCGGGAGTAGAACGAGCCCTTCGTGAGCTACCCGACAGGGTGCCGCGCGGCCGGCTTCGGACCGCCCGGGGGACCGTCCGGAGGAGTTCCGTGGTGACGCTCTTCGCGATCGATGAGGCTGGCCGGGCGGACCGCCGAACTGCCGAATCGGAGCGTCGCGCGGTCGACGGCCCGATCGGCCTCCGACCATCCTCGCTCCCGCTCGCCGAGGACGCCCTGACGGTGCACCGTGGCGCGTGGGACCAGCCCCTCGACCCGGACCCCCACCAGCCGCAGCCGAGCACGTTGCAGCCCGAGTGCGTCGTAGAGACGGACCGCGGCGCCATAGATCTCCTGGGTCAGGTCGGTTGCCTCGGGAACCGTGCGCGCCCTCGTGATGGTGGTGAAGTCGGCGAAGCGCACCGTGATCGAGACCGTCCGCCCGGCCACCCCAGCCACCCGCATCCGCTGGGTGACCTTCGCGGTGAGGGCGAGCAGCTCGCGCAGGATCACCTCGCGGTCGTCGATGTCGCGGCCGAAGGTCTCCTGAGCCCCCATGGACTTGTCGGGGTCGCCGCCGTGGCCGAAGACGCTGACCCGTCCCGGACTCACCTCCCGGGTGTCGCTCCCCCAGGCCAGCTCGTGGAGCTGGCGGCCCAGTCCGTCGCCGACCGCCCGCTGCAGGGTGCGCAGCGGGGTATGCGCGACGTCGCCGACCGTGACCAGTCCCAGCCGGTGCAGCAGCGCCTGGGTCTTCTCACCGACGCCGTACAGCTCCCCCACGTCGAGCGGGTGCAGGAACGAGGTGATCTCGTCGGGGGGTACGACGAGGACGCCGTCTGGTTTGGCGCGGCGGCTGGCCAACTTGGCCACCGAGATCGAGGCCGCCACACCGACCGAGCAGGTGATCCCCTGCTCGTCGTGGATCCGGGCCCGGAGCTGCTCGGCGATCTCGGGCGGTGACCCCAGCCGACGGATGGAGCCGCGGACGTCGAGGAACGCCTCGTCGAGGGAGACCACCTCGACCTGTGGTGTCACCCGGCGGAAGTTCTCTATCACGGCGGCCGAGACCGTGCTGAACACCTCGTGGTCGGCGAAGACGCGGACCGCGTGTGGGCACAGCCGCCGGGCGCGCGTGGAGGGCATGCCGGAGCGGACACCGAAGGCGCGCGCGTGGTAGTTGGCCGAGAGGATCACCCCTCGGTAGCCGCCGCCCACGATGACGGGTACGTCGCGCAGCTCGGGTCGGTCGCGGGTCGCCACGGAGGCATAGAAGGCGTCCATGTCGACGTGGAGGATCGGGGTGGCCGGAACGCTCGCGGCGGTCACCTCGTGCCTCCGGGTCGCCCCAGCCCGGCCCGACCATCGCGCGGGTCAGCGCTTGGCGATGACGTGTAGCTGGGTCGCCAAGGGGAGGTACTCGGGCCGGTCCGAGACCGCGCGCTCCAGCTCCAGGAGCGCTGCCGCGCCGCCGGGCTCGAGGTCGAGGAGCGAACCGGGCACGAGGTCGGCGAAGACGCGGACCGCGTGCACCGAGCCGACCTCGAAGCCGGCGTCGGCGAGCAGCGTCCGCGCCTCGTCGGCGGTGAACCTGGCCATCGCCCGGGGGCCGGTGCGGGCGGCGCCGGCCGGGTCGGTGAGGAGGGCCAGGGCCTGGGGGAAGTGGCCGGCCATCGCCCGGGCGACGACCGCCGCGTGGCGTTGGGCGACCAGCAGCGAGAGGGTGCCGCCGGGACGGAGTCGGTCGCGGATCGCGCCGAGCGCGGCCGCGGGATCGTCGACGACCTCGAGCACACCGTGGCACAGCACGACGTCGAGGCCGGGCTCGACGAGCGTGGCCAGGTCGGAGAGATCACCCTGGAGTCCCTCGACGGTGACCCCGATCTCGCGGGCGCGCCGGCCGAGGGCGGCCAGCGCGTCGGGGCTGGGGTCGACCACCGTGACCCGATGGCCGAGCTCGGCCAACTGGACCGCGAACCCTCCGGTCCCGCCGCCCACATCGACGATGCGGGCCTCTCGCCCGGCCGGACCGCCGGACTCGCCGAGGGTCTGCTCCAGCGCCTCCCACACGACGGCGGTGCGGACACTGCGGCGACGTTCGCTGGCCGACATGGGGTCAACCCTAGTGTCGTCATCGTGTCGTCATCCCGCGCTCCCGGGGCTGCGGTGCCAGAGCTTGCGGGCGACCTCTCTGGTGTCCTCGCCGGCGGGCTTGATGTCGGAGTAGGGGGACATCGCGAAGCCGCTGGAGTGCAGCAGGACCCGGCGCCGGCCCATGCCGCCCGCGGTGTCGTGGTCCGACGGCGGGCGGGCGCCGGCGGGCGCGACCCCCACGGCCCCGAACCCTTCGGGAACGACGGCAAGTCGTTCGCGGACCGCCTCGATCCCGTCACGCTCCCAGATCGCGGCCAGCACGGGCAGCTCCCAGCAGCCCGTCGCGCGCACGGAGACGCCGCGGTAGCCGGTGCGGCGCAGCTCGCCGCGCACCACCAGCAGCCAGGAGTGGAACACCGTGGCGGCGTACGGGCCCTGGGCGTCCTCGAAGAAGGTGGCGTCGACCGGACCGGTGGAGTCGTCGAGGGTCAAGAAGATCACCCGACGGCCCGAGCGGATCGGCGGCGTCTGGGTGGCGACCTTGACCCCGGCGACCAGCAGCTCGGCCTTGCTGCGCTGGCGGAGTAGGTCGTCGCTGCGGACCACCCCGAGCTCGTCGAGGAAGGCGGCGTAGGAGTCGACGATGTGCCGGCTGGCGTCGAGGCCGAGGATCTCGAGCTCCGCCTTCATCCGCTCCTCCGGGGTCAGCTCAGGAAGCCCGGACACCTCTCCCTCGGCAGGCTCGTCGCCCAGCTCGAGGGCGAGCTGGACGGAGTCCACCGGGGGCGGCGGCGCGGTCGCCTGGGATTGCGCAGCGGCCCGTGCCCAGACCCCGGCGTCACCGAGCGGGTGTCGTTCGAGCGGGGCGACCGTGTCGCGGACCCGCGGGTCGGAGCTGTTGCGGGCGGCCGCATCGTCGGCCTTGGCACGGGCGACGGAGCCCTCGCGACTACCCGACTGACTGCCGGACTGACTACCGACCTGACTGCTGGCCCGACCACCGGTGCCGCGCAGCGTGCGCCCGGCCAGCCCGCGCCCACGACCGGCCCTCTCGACGGCGCGGCTGTGCCGATCGAGCCCGGCCACCTGGAGGAGCAGATCACGCCGGGTCACCCGGCTGCGGCGGTGCACACCGTCGCCGGAGAGGTCGATGCCGTAGACGGCGTCGAAACCACCGGCGAGCACGAGTCGCTCCACGATCGGGCGGGAGACCCGCGCGCGCTGCCAGAAGTCGGTGAGCGAGTGGAAGGGGCGGGCCGCCACGATCCGCTCCACCTCGCCCGCATTGATCCCCTTCACCTCGGCCAGGGCCAGTCGGATGCCGTCGCGGAGGGCGCCGTCGGCGTCGGGACCGACCCGCTGCACGACGTACTCCTTCTCACTGGCGTTGACGTCGAGACCGAGGATCTCGATGCCGAACTGGCGAGCGTCGTTGAGGATCAGCCGCTTGGGGTACATCCCCGGGTCGTGGGTGAGCACCCCGGCCAGGAAGTGTGCCGGCCAGTGCGTCTTGAGCCACGCCGACTGGAAGGTGGGCAGCGCGAACGCCGCCGCGTGGGCCTTGCAGAAACCGAACGACGCGAATGCCTCGAGCACCCGCCAGAGCTGCTCGACCACCGGCAAGGGGTATCCGCGGCCCAGCGCGCGCGGGAAGAACCACAACCGGGTGTCGGCCATCCCCTCGACGTCGCCGAGCGCGCGACGTCGTTCGTCGGCCTCGGCGAACGAGGTGCCGGCGAACCGGGCGATGATCTCGATGACCTGCTCGTGAAACACGACCACGCCCCGGGTGCCGCCGAGGATCGGCCGGAGGTCGTCGTGGAGGTAGGTCGGCGCCTTCCAGCCCTGCTTGCCCTCGAGATAGGGGGTGACCATGTCGCTCTTGACCGGGCCCGGCCGGAACAGCGAGATGTCGGTGATGATGTCCTCGAACGAGTCGAGCCCGGACTTGCCCACGAGTTCGCGCTGCCCGGGCGACTCGATCTGGAACATCCCGAGGGTCCGGGCCGAGGAGATCAGTTCGTAGGTCGCGGGATCGTCGAGTGGCACCTGCTGCTCGTCGTCGAGGTCGATCTCGAGGCCGTCGGTGCGCCGGATCTCGGCCACGGCGTGCGCCATCGAGGACTGCATCCGGATGCCGAGCACGTCGAGCTTGAGCAGCCCGAGATCCTCGACGTCGTCCTTGTCGAACTGGCTCATCGGGAAGCCGGCGAAGCTCGCCTCGACCGGCGTCCGGTCGAGCAGCGTGGCGTCGGAGAGGAGCACGCCGCAGGGGTGGACGGCGACGTGCCTCGGCAGCCCGTCGAGCCGCTCGACGAGCTGGAACATCAGGTCGAGCCGGGTGTCGTCGAGGCCGCTGGCGCGCAGCTCGGGCAGCTCTCGCAGGGCGACCCGGGCATCGCGGGCCCGGATGTGCGGAAACGCCTTGGCGATCGTGTCGGTCTCGCTCGGCGGCATGCCGAGGGCGGCACCTACGTCGCGGACCGCGTGCCGGACGCGGTAGGTGTCCATCATCGAGACGCAGACGCACCGCTCGCCGCCGTAGCGGTCGAGGATCCGCTCGTAGACCTCGAGCCGCCGGGCCGACTCCACGTCGACGTCGATGTCGGGCAGGGCACCACGCAGTGGTGAGAGGAAGCGCTCCATCAGCAGGCGGTGCCGGATCGGGTCGACGCCCGAGACACCGAGCAGGTAGTTGACCAGGCTGCCGGCACCCGAGCCCCGCGCCGCGCACCGCACCCCGAGGTCGCGGATCAGGTCGGTGACATCGCCGACGGTCAGGAAGTAGGAGGCATAGCCGAGCTCGCGGATCAGCTCGAGCTCGTCGTCGAGCCGCTTCCAGAGCACCGCCCGAGGGGCGGAGCCGTAGCGGTCGCCGATCGCGCCCTCGCAGCGTGCCCGGAGCAGTCCGTCGGCCTCGGTGGCGCCCGGCGTGATCCGGATGCCGTGGCTGCGTGCGGTGAGCTCGAACTCCGGGAAGTGCACCTCGCCGAGGCCCAGGTCGCGCCGCGGGTCGAGCGCGCATCGGTCGGCGACCGCGCGGGTGTGGGCGAGCAGCCGCTGCGCCTCGCGGACCGGATCGGCCGCGAGGCCGGAGAGCCGGACGATCTCCTCGGCGACCTCGGCCATCTGCTTGCCGGACTTGAGGAACCCCTCCGCATTGCGCCGGTCGACATGGCGGCGGTCGAGCGCGACCAACCGGCGCGCTGCGTCGAGGACGTCGACGGTGGCGGCGTCGCGGCGATCGGCGTAGCGGACCGCGTTGGTGAGCACGGTGCCGAGCCCGGCCTGCCGCGCCAGCCGCGCCATCCGGGCCGCATGCGCGGTGGTGCCCGGGCCCCAGCCGGTGCGCGGGTCGCCGGGCAGCCGATGCGAGACCAGCTCCACCTGGAGGTGCGGGCGCGGGACCAGCGCACGCCACGGCTCGAGGGCGGCCAGCGCAAGGTCGTCGCGGCGTCGCCCACCCGGGCAGAGAGCTGCGCGGGCAAGCTCGGACCGAGGTCCGAGCAGCACGACCAGATGGCCGGCCACCACATGGTCGAGGAGCTCTCGCCCGAGGTCACCACCGAGCCGGCCCTCGGCGAGGGCGCCCAGGTCGAGGACCGGGACGCCGCGCTCCCCCGCCAGGTGGGTGGCCGAGACCAGCCGGCACAGCGCCGCCCAGCCGGCCCGTCCGCCGCCGGCGCCATCGGCACTGGCCAGCACGGTCACCCGCGGCAGGCCCCCACCCGCCCCGGGGTCAGGATCGCGGTAGCTGCCTCCGCGCACCGGGGTCCGGGTGGCCCGGGCGGGGACATGGGGGGCGAGGGTCGGCGTGTGCGCGAGCTCGACGCCGAGCACCGGGCGGATGCCGGCGGCATAGCAGGCACGGGCGAACTTCACCGCGCCGTACGTCCCGTCGCGGTCGGTGAGGGCCAGCGTGTCCATCTCCTGTTCGGCCGCCCGCTCGACCAGCGTGTGCGGGTGCGAGGCGCCGTAGCGCAGCGAGTACCCCGAAGCGACGTGCAGATGGACGAACGGATCGGACACGAGAGGCGACCTAGCGACCTGGTGACCCGACCTAGCCGACGCGCCGGCTCGACAGCAGCGTGACCGACGACGTGCTCGGCTGCGGCACGAGGTAGGGCAACGTCGGAGCGTGCGGCGCCAGCCCCAGCGTCTGCTCGACGACGGCCAGGAACCGGTCAGCGTCCCGGACCAGGTCGTCGGCCTCGCGCTCGGTGACGGCCCGCCGAGAGCCCGCCTCGGCGGCCGCACGCTTGCCCGCGCCGGCCGCGAAGAATCCCGCCCACTCGGCCAGCTCGGGGGCGACCTCGGCCAGGAGCACCCAGGCGTTCTTCTGCGGCTTGCGCCGCGTCGGGGCCGCCGGCTTGGCGCGAGCGGCCAACAGGGCCGCCGCGGCACGCAGTGCGGCAACGTGCGCGCACGCATAGCGGGTGGTGGCCTCGCCGGAGGTGACCGCCTCGCTCAGGGACTCCGCGGCGCGCATCAGGTAGGAGTGTGTCGTCGCGGGCAGGCTGAGCTGGCTGACGCTTCGCGTAGCTGGCTGGGTCATGGTCACGCCGCCTAGTCCGTGCAACCGATGAGCGTCCAGCGCCCCTCGGCCCAGTCGAAGGAGAGGTCGAAGACGCCGCCGCCGTCGGGTTCGCCCTCGCCGGTGAGCCGGCCGCGGCCGGCCTCGACCCGCCACAGCTCGCGTTCGGTGAGCAGCTCGCCGAGCGACCGACGCTGCGGCACCCGGTCCTCGGCCCCGGGGTCGTCCGCGGCGGCGCCTTCCTCGGACCCGATCACGGCGCGGACCCCCGCCGATTGCCACCACGGGCCGGTCTCGACCCAGTGCGCCAGGACCGCGCGCACCTTCCAGAGCCGACCACGCCACAGGAACTGTTGGGGGCCTTCGGTGGCACCCTGGGCGCCGAGGCCCTGCAGGTCGTCGTCGAGCGGGCCCTGTCGGACCTCGACGGGGTCGGCATAGCGCCTCATGCGGTGTCCTCTCACCTTGGGCCTCGTTCGAACACCTGTTCGAACAAGACCAAGGTACACCGTCCCACAGACAACAGGTCAACCCCCGGGCGCCCTTCCTTCGCCAGCGCGCGCGGAGCGTCTTAACTCGGGAGGGAGCGCAGCGACCCGGTCTTTCGCGGGCGAAGCCCGCGCGCCCGGCGATCGGCCCCGA
>DOWL01000167.1:8110-15503 GCA_003519585.1 Nocardioides sp.
GCGAGCCAGGCGCCCGGCGAGCGCAGCGAGCGTCGCCGCGGACTCGGGGCCGAGACTCGCCGGGGTATTCAGTCAGCCGAGACTCGCCGGGGTATTCAGTCAGGCACCGTGTAGGTAGGCGCTGGTGTCCTTGTGCCACAGGAAGTAGACGGCCGCCGCCTCGAGTGGGAACGAGACCACCGAGAGCACCATGAACGTCGCCGGAGCTCCGGTGCGCAGCCCCGCGATGGTGCCGACGGCGAGGAAGAAGAGCGTGAGCGTCAGTGCGATGCGAGCCCAGCCGTAGCCACCCCGCAAGAAGGCGGCGAGCACGAGGATCAGGCCCGCCACCACGACGAACAGCACCAGCGCCACCGGCACGAACGCCGGGACGTGCACTTCGCCGTTCTTGACCGCCTCGAGCCCTTCGGTGCGCAGCACCTTCCGGGTGTCGGGTCGGCCTTCCGCCCACGACCGGATCAGCTGGTCGCGCAGCAGCACGATCAGCACGGTGACCACGCCGCCGAGCACGACCAGCGCGCTGAGCATCCGGGTGGCCCACGTCACCGAGGCCGGCTGCTGCTCGCTCACCCCGAGCCCCTTCCTAGGCTGTCCCCATGTCTGAGCCCGCATCCGCCGAGCACCCGTCCATCGTCCGGTTCCGCGAGGCGCACGCGCGGCTCGGGGGCACCGGTGAGGTCGTCATTCTGCCCGACTCGGTCCACACGGCCGCACTGGCCGCCGAAGCGTTGGGGTGCGAGGTGGGTGCGATCGCCAACAGCCTGCTCTTCGATGCCGCCGGCGAGCCGGTCCTGATCCTCACCTCCGGCTCCCACCGGGTGAACACCACGGCCACCGCCGAGCGGATCGGCGTACCGGAGCTGAAGCGGGCCAGCCCCGACTTCGTCCGCCAGCACACGGGCCAGGTGATCGGCGGCGTCTCCCCCATCGCGCACCCTGCCCCGGTGCCGACCTGGCTCGACCGGCAACTGCAGGAGTACGACGTGGTGTGGGCCGCCGCCGGCCACCCAGCGGCGGTCTTCTCGACCAGCTACGACGAGCTGGCCCGGCTGACCGGCGCGTCGACCGTCGATGTTGAGTGAGGCTTCGACTCAACCAGGTGCCCTTGCTGCGGAGGTCTCGACAAGCTCGACCAGCGGAGCGCAAGGGGGTGCCCTCGCTGCGGAGGCTTCGCGGCTCGCGAGCTCGCACCTCAGCCAACGTCAACCGCTGACTAGAGTCGCGGAGTGGAGTCCCTGGCGCTGGCGTTCTCGAGCGGCTGGGCCAGCGGGATCAACGCCTATCTCGTGGTGCTCGTGCTGGGGATCGCAGACCGGGTCGGCGACTATCCCGACATCCCGAACGTGCTGGCCCGGTGGGACGTGCTCGCGATCGCCGGGTTCCTGTTCGCCATGGAGTTCGTCGCCGACAAGATCCCGTACCTCGATTCGACGTGGGATGCGATCTCGACGCTGATCCGCCCGACGGCGGGCGCGGTCATCGGGGCGCTGCTCGCCGGCACGGTCGCCGAGGATGCCTCCCTCGACGTGATCGTGCTGAGCGCGGTCGGCGGCGGCACCGCGCTGCTGTCCCACCTCAGCAAGGCCGGCCTGCGGCTTGCCATCAACACCTCGCCGGAGCCGGCCACGAACATCGGCGTCAGCCTCCTCGAGGACTTCTCGGTCCTCGTCATCATCGCGTTCGCGGTCGAGCACCCGCGGCTCGCCGCGGCCATCGCCGCCGTCCTGCTCGTGGCAGGTCTGGTGCTGCTCTTCCTCGCCGCGAAGCTGGTCCGGCGCGGCTGGCGGCGATGGAAGTCGCGAGGCCGGTCCACAGATCGGCCGACGGGCACTGTTCCGTGACCGACCTGCGCGACCCCGTCGTCCGTGCCGAGGTCACCGACCGCTTGGGTGCCGTCTGGGCCGGCCGGCCGGTCGTCATCGGGCCGTTCGTGCTCGCCGGCGCGACGCCGTACGTCGGCTGGTTCCGCGACCTGGGCTGTCCCGTCCTCGTGGTGGCCACGACGAGGGGCGCCGGGGACGTGCCCGCCGACGGTGAGTGCGAGGTGGTGATGCTCCCGACCCCGGCCACCGCGTCGATGACCGACGAACTGCGCACGCACGACCGGCTGGCGCATCACCTCCCTGACGAGGTTCGCTCGGCGATCGACGTCTTCGACCCCCCACGTCGGGGCAGTTGGTTCACGACCCCGTTCGTCACCACCGACGAGCCCATCGACGGGCGACCGGTCACGGGCGGCCGACCGGCTTCGTTCCTCGCGCTCGAGGACAAGCTGCTGGCCGACGCGATGTGGGACGCCGCCGGAGTCGAGCGTGCGGCGTACCACGTGCTCGAGGTCAGCGATGGCCTCGGGCTCGCCGCCGCCTCGCTCCAGCTGGCGAGCCCGCTGGGGGTCGTGTGGACCGGCGATGCGCGCGACGGCTTCAACGGGGGCGGCAACTACGTGCGCTGGCTCCGCGACGCGGACGACCGTGCCCGGGCACTGGCGTTCTTCCGCCCCCGGTGCGACCGGGTCCGGGTGATGCCGTTCCTGGATGGAGTGCCGTGCTCGATCCACGGCTTCGTGCTGCCCGACGGGACCGCCGCGCTCCGCCCCGTCGAGATCGTGGTGCTCCGAGACCCGGTGACGCGGACGCTCCGGTACTGCGGCCTCGGCACCACCTGGGACCCACCGCCGGCGGACCGGGAGGCGATGCGGGAGGCCGTACGTCGCGTCGGCGCCCAGCTGCAGCGCGAGCACGGCTACCGGGGCGCGTTCGGGATCGACGGGGTCCTCACGGCCGACGGCTTCCGACCGACCGAACTCAACACCCGGATGTCGGCCGGTGCGACGACCGTCGGCGACGTGGATCGCCGGTTCTTCACCTTCCTGCAGGCCGCCCTGGTCGCCGGGGTCGAGACCGGGCTCACGGCCGCCGACGTCGAGGGGCTGGTCCCGGAGATGGACTCGCAGCGCACCGGGAAGGTGATCTACGTCGGCGAGGGGATCCAGGTGGAGGACGACACCTACCCGCTGGCCTGGGACGGCACGTCGTTCTCGCGGGCCGCGAGTGAGACCGGCAACCAGTTCTCGATCGGCGCCACGCCCAGTGGCCTGTTCGCCAAGGTCGACCCGTGCGCAGAGCTCGTGCGCGGCCGGCGGTTGGCACCGATCAGCGCCGCGCTGGCGGCGTACGTCGACACGACGTACGGCGCCGGGCTGAGTGCGGTCGAGCCGGCACCGGATGTGCGGGTCAGCTCGTGAGAGGTGTCGTGAGCGACCGATGAGAGTGGTGGTGGTCGGCGGCGGCTTCGGTGGACTGGCGTCGGCGGCCCGGCTGGCCAAACTCGGCCACGACGTCACGCTGCTCGAGCGGCTGGAGACGCTCGGTGGCGCCGTCTCGACCGTCGCCGCCGACGGCTTCGAGTGGGACGCCGGCCCGACCGCGACGCTGCTGCCCGCAGTGGTGCGCGACCTGTTCCGCAAGAGTGGCCGGCCGCTGGAGCGGGAGCTCGGGTTCGAGCTCGAGCCGCTCGACCTGGTGCGCGAACACTGGTTCGCGGACGGCACGGTCGTAGCCCTGCCCGGCCACTCCCGGGCCGCGCAGCGGCAGGCCTTCGACACGCTCGGTGCCGGGCTCGGCGAGCGCTGGGTCAGCTACGTCGACTCGTTCAGCGACGACTGGGAGGTGCTGCGTCGCGCCTACTTCGAGTCCGCCTGGGATCCCGGCGACCTCTCTCGTGAGGTTGCCGCGCGGCTCGACAGCCGGGAGATGTTGCACAAGCGGCTGCGTAGAACGTTCAAGGACGAACGGCTCCGGTTGGTCGCCGGGCACCCGTTCGTCGCGGAGGGCCACGACCTGCGCAACGTCCCGGCGTGGGCCGGGCTCGTGTCCTACCTCGAGCGCCAGTTCGGCACCTGGACACTGCCCGGCGGGATGGGGCGCCTCTCTGCGCTGCTGACCGATCGGCTGGCCACCCGTCGAGTGACAGTCGAACGAGGCGTCACCGCCACCGACCTGATCGTCCGCTCCGGCCGGGTGGTCGCCGTAGCTACCGCGTCGGGCCAGATCGACGCCGACGCGGTCGTCTGCGCCGTCGACCCGCGGCTGCTGCCCGCGCTGGCGCCGTACGTCGAGCGCACGATGCCCGCGATGCCACCGGTGATCTGTCACGTCGGCGTGGCCTCGCCGGTGCCCGGACTGGCACCCGAGGTCGTGCTCCACGGCAACCCCATGCTGGTCCTACGCACCGGCGGGCAAGCACCCACCGGCGGGGCGGCGTACACCGTGCATGGCCGCGGCCGGCTCGCCGAGGACATCCTCACGGCACTCGCCCGGCAGGGCATCGACCTGCGCGCCGACCTGGTCTCCCGGGTCGACGAGACCCCGCGCGACCTCGTCGAGCGCTGGCAGAGCTCGCCGTACGGCGTGCTCTGGCAGGGCCGGGGCACAGTGCGGCAGCGGCTCGGCCCGCGAACCCCCATCGCGGGGGTGTACGCCGCCGGCGCGCATGCCACGCCAGGTGCTGGGCTGCCGTTCGTCGGACTCTCCGCGGCGTTGGTGGCGCAGGTGGTGGGTCCCGCCTGAGGCGAGTTTCGTCGGCTGGCCGACGAAACTCTCAGCTCAGCGACCAGGTCACCGTCAGCATCGCAGTGAGTGAGGTCTCGCCCGGCTGCAGCCCGACGTCCGCCTTGGCCATGGCGAACGCGACCGGCGCCACCGACCCGGCACCGCCCTCAGCGACCGCTTCGACCTGGCCGAGCCGGGCATCGGCCAGCGCCGCAAGGTGCTCGGCCTTGACGCGAGCGTCGGCGAACGCAGCTTCCCGGGCCTGGATCACTGCTGGCGAGGGGTCCTTGACGGTCAGGTCCACGCCTTCGACCACCAGCCGGGAGCCGATCTCATAGGCGAGCTTCGCCAGCAGCTCGTTGGCCACCGCCAACTCGCCGGTGGCAATGGTCATCGTGTGGCGAGCTTCGTACCCAGGCTGCTGACCCTGCTCGTGGGTGGGCCAGACCGACAGGTTGACCGTCGACACGACCAGGTCGGCCGCCGCCGCGACCACCTCGGCCCGGGCGGACTCGGCCCCGGCCAGCGCCTCCGCGAGCGACCGCGCCCGGTGTACGGCGGAGAGCCGGATCAGGGCAGTGTCGGGAACGGTGGTCGCCAGGCCGTGGCCGGTGACGGTAAGGGTGCGCACCCCACGAACCTATCCACAGGGTGGAGGGCCTCCGCTCGCGTCGAGTGACGCGGATTGGTTGTTTCCACTGTGGATAACAACCAATCTGCGTCACTCGACGGAAACGACCACCAGTCAGACGGTCACGTTGAGGGCCGCGAAGATCTCCAGGGTCGCCTTCGAGCGGTTGAGGGTGTAGAAGTGCAGCCCCGGCGCGCCGCCGGCCAGCAGCTCCTCGCAGAGCTCGGCGGCCAGGGCGATGCCCTCGGCCCGCATCGCGGCAGGGTCACCGTCGTGGGCGGCGACTCGCGCGACGACGTCGTCGGGGACGTCGGTGCCGATCAACTCGCCCTGTCGACGGATCGCGTTGAGGTTCAGGATCGGCATGATGCCCGGCATGATCGGGATCTCGACGCCGCGGGCGCGGACCCGCTCGACCAGGTCGAAGTAGTCGCTCGCGCGGAAGAACATCTGGGTCACCGCGAACTCGGCTCCAGCCCGCGCCTTCGCCACCAGTACGTCGGCGTCGGCCTCGCGGGAGACCGCCGATGGGTGCGCCTCGGGGAAGGCGGCCACGCCGATGTGGAAGTCGCCGCGGGAGCGGGCCAGCTCGACCAGCTCGATGGCGTAGGTGAGGCCGCCCTCGGTCGGCGTCCACGGCGCGCGCGGGCCGTCGCTGGGGTCGCCGCGCAGCAGCATGACGTGCGCGATCCCCTCGGCGGCGTACGTGTCGAGGATCCGCTCGAGCTCTTGGCGGGTGTGGCCCACGCAGGTGAGGTGCGCGACCGGGGTCAACGAGGTCTCGCGGGCGATCCGGCTGGTGATCGCGATCGTCTTGTCGCGGGTGCCGCCGCCGGCGCCGTAGGTGACCGACACGAAGTTGGGGCGGTACGGCTCCAGCGCTTCGATCGCCTGCCAGAGCTGCTGCTCGCCGGCTTCGTCCTTGGGCGGGAAGAACTCGAACGAGAACGACCGTTCGCCGTGCTCGAGCAACTCGCGGATGCTGCGTCCGGGGATCGGGGCCACGACCCCGATTCTAGGTTTGCCTGGGGGCCGCCGGCCCAATTCTCACGGCGCGCCTTAAGGTGAGGAGGCGTGGGCGCGACGTGGGATGATGACGGCTTTCGCGGCCGCGTCCAGGTGGCGCTCGATGAGTTCCTCGACGAGCAGGCCGACCGGCTCGAGCCCCTGGGTCCCGACGCGGCCAGGCTCGTCGACGAGGCGCGCACGTCGGTTGCGGGCGGCAAGCGGTTCCGGGCGTCGTTCTGCTGGTGGGGTCATCTGGCGGTCGCGCCGCCGGCCGACCAACGGGCGCTGCTCCGGGCCTGCGCGTCGCTCGAACTCCTGCACGCGAGCGCGCTCGTCCACGACGACTACATGGACGCATCCGACAGCCGGCGCGGGCGACCGTCCACCCATCGCGCGCTCGAGCGCGAACACCGCGCCGCGGGGTGGCGGGGCGACCCCGAGCAGTACGGCGCCGCCGGCGCGATCCTGCTCGGAGATCTGCTCCTGGCGTGGGCCGACGAACTGCTGCGCCGCTGCGGCCTGCCCCTGGCCGACGTCGCAGGGGCGCTCGAGGTCTTCGACCTCTGCCGGAGCGAGGTGGTGGCCGGCCAATTCCTGGACGTCTCGGCCCAGGCTCGCGGCCACGCCGACGTGGACACCGCCATGACGGTGTTGCGCTACAAGTCGGCCAAGTACTCCATCGAGCGCCCACTGCACATCGGCGCCGCGTTGGCCGGAGCGACGGCAGCCATACTGGGCGAGCTGTCGGCGTTCGGGCTGCCGCTCGGCGAGGCCTTCCAGCTCCGCGACGACCTGCTTGGCGTCTTCGGCGACCCCGCCACCACGGGAAAGCCCGCCGGCGACGACCTGATCGAGGGCAAGCGCACGGTCCTGGTGGCCCTGGCCCTCGACTCCGCCCCGCCCGCCCACGCCGCGCTGCTCGACCGGTCCCTGGGCACTCCCCTGTCGGCCGACGACGTGCACCGACTGCGGGAGGTCATCGACGCCTCGGGTGCGCACGCGCAGGTCGAGGCGGTCATCGACCAGCTCTCCGACGTCGCCCTGGCGGCGCTCGACCGGGCCGCGATCGACGACCGGGCCCGCGACGTACTCCGCTCGCTGGCCGAGGCGGTCACGCACCGGGTGGTCTGAGGTAAGTCCCAGCCTCGGCTCCATGACGGGATCCCAACAGTTCTTGGGATTCCTGACGTTCTGGGGCGTTGCA